>JAQUVI010000004.1:119550-142280 GCA_028693445.1 Candidatus Absconditabacteria bacterium | reverse complement strand
TTTTGTATGAAAGAATAAAAAATATCATAGAAGACCCCCTATCTATTTGGGAGTTGTGAAGTGTGGAATTAAAGATGTTGCTTGTGGGAGTTTTATTTTGATGAAAACTTTACTATAAAAAAAATGAAGGATATCAAACCCCTCAAATTTCTGCTCTCTTCGGTATTTTAGACCATCTGAATGATGGTAATATTCCGTCTGGAGCGGATGACGGGACTCGAACCCGCAACAGTCTGCTTGGAAGGCAGAAACTCTAGCCAATTGAGTTACATCCGCATAATATATTTTTTTTGTAATGGTGGGCCTAGCTGGACTTGAACCAGCGACCCAGCGGTTATGAGCCGCTTGCTCTAACCAACTGAGCTATAGACCCATATACAAAAACAAGTTCGTATATAATAAATCAGACTAAAAATGCAAGACTTTTTACTTTAAAAATACTTCAGAGAAATCAATCATTATCATAATGTCAGTTAAAAGCTCTTTTTTGTAAATATTTAACTTTGTTAATGTTTTTTCATTAATCTTTTCTATTTTATCGATCATATTTTTCAATGTATTTATTTGTTCCGTTTGTTCATATTTTTTTATATGTTCGGCAAGAAGTTTCATTAATATTCAATTATTACTTTTTATTTTGAGTGAAGAATCATAATCAAGTTCATATCAATAAACAATCAATGCTGCCATTTCTTCTCTTGTCAGAATTCTATTAGCATCTTCAAAAGTATCCGTTATTATTTCGATATTATTTGGATCTTTATTCGCAAGTTTTAGCGCATGTATAAGTAATCTAATAGCGTCCAATCTAGTAATATTGGTTTCTGGGTTTATAAATATTTTATTGTTTTGTATTCTTTCTATAGGAATCAATAAATCATGAACATAGGCTTTGATAATATATGGTGCGTACCAAGTATTTTTTGATACATCGTAGTAAATTTTTTGAATATCAAAAGTATTATTATGAAAATCCACACTACTTCATAAAAAGTGAGTTTTTACAAGCACTTTTATAAATTCCGCATATGTCGTAAAATCTTTTGTACCAAAGAATCTTTGGTCTCATATTTGTTTTCACTGGACAATACAATAGATTTCAGAGGAATTATTTACTGCGGAAATTACTTTTGCAAATCTTGGACCAAATGTATCAAATGAAGTCACTATAGAGGTTGCAACAGATGATAATGCGGTATTGGTAGATAATCAATTGATTCAATCAAAAACACAACAAACGATCCAGGAAATGCAGGTAAATGAACCATATATGGTGACTATTACTGGTAGTCTAGTTTCTTGAGATGCACAATTGGCTGTGGTAATTAATGGTCAAACAATTGATCCAAATATTTACAATAACAATTCTCAACAAACAGTATCTAGTAGCTCTTATACAGCTCCATTGATTGAAGATATTGAAGAATGAGATGATATTGAAATATGAGACGAAGATATTCATAATGCGCCAGACCAAGAATTAGAAGAAATTCAGGGTTATGAACTTGGAGAAATTGTTGATATAGAGGAAAATATGCAAGAAAATAAAGATATGGAAAATATGATTGGTTTGGGTTGTAGTTATCAAGATGTTGATTATGAAAATATTATTTTCCAAGATGTGAAAAATCATCGATCAAAACCATATGTTGAATTATTGCGTGTAAATTGTATTGTAAGATGAAGAGAAGCAAATACTTTTGTAACTGATGATTCTATCAAAAGAGCAGAAGCAATCAAAGTAGTAATCAAACTTTGGGGTATGCAAAACAATCGACAAATTAAATCTGAAAATTATATTTATTTAGGAGATACTCCTATGGTCGATGTGAATAATGCTCATTGGTCGGCTCAGTATATTGATCAAGCATATCAAATTGGTTTATTGGATTCTTTGTATAAATGAGAATCAATCAAAAAGTTTTTTCCAGATCAAAGTATTACAAGGGGAGAGGCAGTTGAATTACTGGTAAAAACGTATTTATTGTTGGATCAATCTTCTTTATGAGCTAGTGAAACAATAATCACTGCGATTTTTGAAGATATTGATAGTCAATCAAGTTATACGCCATATATAGCTTATGCGTATGAAAGATGATTTTTGCAAGGTGCTGTGGATGAATGAAAACAAGTATTCTTACCAAATCAAAAAATATCTAGAAGTGAATTCGCAAAAATCGCAGCTCTTATCTTCAAAGATTTTCTTTCTGTTTACCGCATAAAATAAGTATTGACTTGTTTTATTGAATAGATATAGATAATTGAAAAATAAAAACAAAAAGTAAAAAATAGGGAGGTTTTTTTATGAAAGCAAATTTTTTTAGAAACTTTAGAGCAGGATTAGTCTTGGTATTACCAATAATAATATTTTTTTGGATACTAAATTGGTTGAAAAAAATATTGTTTGGTATTAGTGAGAGTATTCTCGATTTCAATATTATTCCTTTAGATAGTGAATATGAAGTGATTTGGAATATTGTAATTATTATTATCTTGTCTCTATTTATACTTCTTATAGGTTATTTTGTTAATCACTATTATCTTGGAAAAAGAATTGTTAAATTTTTTTTACCAATGATTAATAAAATACCTGTTCTCAACATTTTATTTCGTGTATCTCAACAAATCGAAGATGCATTAAATAAAAAGAATAGCTTTAAAAAGGTTGTTCTTGTAGAATTTCCAATAGCTGGTGTTTATTCCATTGGTTTTATAACTGGTGATAAAACTGATATATTTGGAAATATTCTTGGGGGTAAATACGTTAGTGTCTTTATTCCCACCACTCCTAATCCTACCAATGGTTTTTTAACATTAGTAGAGTCTAGTAAGGTTAAAGTAATAAACATATCAGTCCAAAGAGCTATTGAATATATTATTTCAATGGGCACAATTGTGATCGATATAAATGATTTGAATGATCTCGTTTCTTAATAAGATACGGGATTTTTTTAACAAAAAAAATCAGCATAAAGCTGAAATTTAATGGTGGGTGATATAGGACTCGAACCTATGACCCTCTGCTTGTAAGGCAGATGCTCTAGCCAACTGAGCTAATCACCCAAATAATGGCGGTCTTACGGGGAATTGAACCCCGGTTGCAGGATTGAAAGTCCCGTGTCCTAACCACTAGACGATAAGACCATGCAAATGGCGGAATGGAAGGGACTCGAACCCTCGACCTCCTGCGTGACAGGCAGGCGTTCTAACCAGCTGAACTACCACTCCGTGTATAAATCTCTTAATAAGTCACATTTAATTATATAATTTTTCCCCAAATTAATGGAGCCAACTGTCGGATTTGAACCGACGACCCACCGCTTACAAGGCGGTAGCTCTACCGCTGAGCTAAGTTGGCATCAGAGAAGCCATCGGCTTCTAAGTTATTTATTTTTTTTTGCTGTATTGAATAATTTAGCAACTCTCGATTTTCTTCTTGCAGCTGTTTGTTTTCTTAAAACACCAACTTTACAAGCTTTATCTATATATTTATAAAGTGCTTGTACTTCTGTTTCAGCAACATCAACACCTTTTGTTATATTTTTCATAAATTTTTTGATAGCCATTTTCATTCTCAACTTAAAATCATAATTTCTTTTTTGAAGTTTAAGAGATCTTGCATGTGCTTTTTTTGCTGATTTTGTAACTGGCATAGAGGAACAATAATAATTAAAACATCAAATACTCCGAGGGTGGGACTCGAACCCACGACCCAGTGGTTAACAGCCACTTGCTCTACCGGCTGAGCTACCGCGGAATAGCATTAAATTAAGGCGAACGATTTTATATCAATTCAAAAACGTTTTTCAACAGATTTTATATGTTTTTAAGATTACCGGGGACAGGACTCGAACCTGCACACCGCAAGGCACTTGGTTCTAAGCCAAGCATGTCTACCATTCCATCACCCCGGCATACTGTTTTTTTTATGATAATAGTTATGTTAACTTATTTTGATTTTATTGGGACATATTTATTTTAATCATCCTGGCATTATATTATAATACTCAGGAGATAGGACTCGAACCTATAACCACCTGATTCAGAGTCAGGTACTCTACCAATTAAGCTACTCCTGAACACCAAAACATTTTTATTATTAAATTTTTGCGGGGGATGGAGTCGAACCACCTATCTTCGGGTTATGAGCCCAACGAGATACCGTTTCTCTACCCCGCAATTTCATCCTGGGGAACTAGGATTCGAACCTAGACTGACGGAGTCAAAGTCCGCTGTCCTACCATTAGACGATTCCCCAACGCAATTCCAAAAAATACATATCCAAACGGATCGTGTTGCTTATATAGAGATTTCTTTTTGTATTTCAATACTTTTTTAAAGAAAAACACAAAAAAGCTAGATACTATGTATCTAGCCTCACAAAAATGTCCTAAAAATTATTGTTGATTTGGAATAACTGGTTGAGCTTCAGTAGTAGCTGGTTGAGCTTCAGCAAGAACTGGTTGAGTTTCAGCAGGAACTGGTTGAGCTTCAGTAGTAGCTGGTTGAGCTTCAGTAGTAGCTGGTTGAGCTTCAGTAGGAACTGGTTGAGCTTCAGCAGGAACTGGTTGAGCTTCAGTAGTAGCTGGTTGAGCTTCAGTAGGAACTGGTTGAACTTCAGCAGGAACTGGTTGAGCTTCAGTAGTAGCTGGTTGAGCTTCAGCAAGAACTGGTTGAGTTTCAGCAGGAACTGGTTGAGCTTCAACAGCAGGAACTGGTTGTTGATTATTTGGTTGATAATTTTGAGTTAAAATTTGTTGATTGTTTATTGAAGATTCAGTTTGTTCTTCGGAAACATAGTTTTGAGCTCATTGTGCTACATTAGAAACTCATGTTTGAGCTCATTCTATAACATTAGATACACCATTTTTTGTTAAATCAAAAGCTTTTGAACCAATATTTTCCAATGTATTTCATATAGAACCAAGAAAATTAGCTCAAGGCATATTTTGTCATATTTGTTGTTGATTTTGAGTCTGGTTTTGGTCTTGTACTGGTTGTTGTGTGGTTTGCATACTTTCTTTTGGTGCAGCTAATTTTCAAATAAAATCAACAATTCCTTTTAATGCTTTATCAAAAAAACTATCTTCTTGAACAGTAGGTTGTACTTGTTGAACAGTATTTTGAATAGCGGGTTGTTCTTGTTGAATAGTGTTTCCAACAACAGGCTGAGCTGTAGGTTGAACAGGTTGCTGATTTTGGACTTGCATAGGATCCATAATAACGAATGTTATACTATAAAATTAATAATCACATACTAATTGTAATTGTTTTTGTAAAAAAAGCAAATTTTTACACAATAAACTTCTTTTGTTTAATCAAAAAAGAATTGTTTTTTTAGTTAAATGTTATATAGTTGTAGTTAATTTATTGTTGATACGATAAAGATAATTAGTAAAATCAGCTATTATTAAGATTTTAATACTTAATTAATGTAGGTGGAAAACGTAATATATCAATGATGAAGTGAAAGAATAGATTTATTTTTATCAAAACATTTCTCTTTATCAAGAAATTTTTTTCAGCATATACTAAAAAGAGGTGGGGTAACAGTAAATAATCATCCTATTAAAAAATCATATCAGCTTCAAGCCAATGATATTATTGAAATAGATAATTTTCAAAGATTTTTGGATAACCAAGCAATGGAAGAAGCACCAAAGATAGAAATTCCTATTTTATATGAAACATCAGATTTCCTTGTTATAAATAAACCAAAAGGAGTACTTTCTCATCCAAGAACTATTTGGGAACTCCATGAACCGTCAGTTTCTTGATTTTTGTATCATAAGTATAAATCATTACCTAGTATTTGAAATTTTATTAGAGCAGGAATTCTGCATAGATTGGATAAACAAACAGATGGGTTAATGATTGTTGCCAAAACAGAAAAAGGATTGGCTCATTTCAAAAATTTATTTCAAGCAAAATCAGAAAGCCAAGAACAGCAAGCAAAAGAAAATGTTCATCTCAAAAAATTTTACCGTGCAACTTGTGAGACAACTCCAAAGGGTGAACAATTTCTTTTATCAATCAAAAATAATCTGCCATATATCATAGAATCGTTAGTTATTGCCAAACTCCCCCATATTACGCCAAAAATTGGAATCACGAAAATTCTTAATTATAGTATTTTTAAAGACAAAGAAAAAGTTATTATGGAAATAGAAATTCTCACTGGAAGAACCCATCAAATTAGATATCATTTATCACAGGTAGGATTACCTATAGTAGGGGATTATCTATATTGAAAAGAAACTTGAGAAGCTATGCAATTGACTGCATGGAAATTGATATTTGAAGACTTAGATGGAAAATTAATAACAGTTGAAATATAAAAAAGGTCGCAAATTTTGCGACCCTTCTATTTATAATAGGTTATATCTTCTTTTTATGTCAGTATATATATCTGACAAATATATCATCATAGCTGTTTCTTCGGTATTTCCGAATTCACTATGATTAACTGTTCCAAAAGTTCTCATGCTGGGAGATAAACCAGCATATACAGACAATAAAGGGGGAGCATTATATTTTCTTATCAAAAGATTTAGATCTTTTTTTAATTCCCCACACAATAGTCCAGAAGAAGAAACATCTTTTTCTAATTTATACACTGATCTAGGTTTTATCAATAATTCTTTTGAATCGAAATATTGATTTATAGCCTCATAAACCACAGATAAATCTTTTGGATTCCCTTGTGAATCTTGTGGATATAATGTTATTTTTCCAACAAGATATTTGAGAGATGGATTTTTTGAAATCCAAACACCAATAGCATCAAACAGATTATCCAATGCAAAAGGTCCTTTCCTAGCATTTTGATATTCTGGAACAATAAATGATCGTCCCAGTTCTACAGCTTGTGGCGCATAGTTAGTAATAAAATCTTCTGAGAATTTAAAGAAATGGTGCAAAGGCGACCATTCAAAAGGCAAAATTCTCATTTTTTGGACTCTATACCCTCCGATGATTATTTTTTCTTTTGGAGACCAAATTATTAATTGATCAAAATGATGGTCATATTCATCAATATCAAACTCCTTTCCAGTACCACCACCAACTTTATTAAAAGCTAGTTCTCGTAGTCTACCAACTTCTTGCATTAGTAGAGGAGCGTCGTAAGCAGAAAATCTATAAATATGATTACTGCTTTTGTTTGTTTCTTTAAGGAATTGAGCTTTATTAAAAAGCTCGTATTCCAAATCGTTTGCTCTTGTCATATATTAGTTTTTAATTTATTATTTTTTTGTTTTTCGAAAAAAATATATCCAATAGGTATTAAATGTCAATAGAGAAAAATATAAATAATTACTTGGAAAAATCTTTATTTAACTTCAAAAGTTGTTGTTTTTGTTCGTGAGAAAGTTTGGGATTTTTTAATGTTTGTTGAAGAAAAGATTTTATTACTTGACCAATAGTTTGCTTTATAAGTTGAAGTTTTTTTTCTTCGGTTTTGAGGTCAAATTCTTTTTCCCACCAAAGTTGATGTTGGTTTATTAGATTTATTGTTTCTTCATCTTTTGATTCAAATAGTGGAGTAAGAGGATTATTTTCCAATACCAGAAAGAAGTTTTTTAAAGTAATAAGTGTTGCCCAAAGAGCAGGTGTATCTTGGTATTGTTGAAAGAAATCATTATAAAACAACGCAACAAAAAGAAGCTCTCTAGATGGTTTATATAGGTCAGTTTTTTGAGGTTTTTGTCTTAGATGGATTTTCCCTTCATTTTGAGTGAATTGTTTATATTGAGATCGAGTAAACTCAAAAGGAGAGTTTAAATTATCGCTAATTACTTGTATATAATGTTGTTGTAAAGAAATATTGTTTATTTTTTGAATAAGCCCAAACAAAATATTGAGAATTTTTTGTTTATCTATTGGTGAATTTATATCATATTGTGTTTTTAGATAAGAAAAAACAGCAGAAAATCAATCTTGTGCGTCTTGGAGAATTTGGGCAAAATGCTCTTTACCCGAAGGGGAGTTTGCAAGATCATCTGCATCTTTATATTCTGGAGGAAAGATAAGTTGTTTTGGAAAAAGATCTTGCTGATAAGCAAGAGAAAGTGCTCTCTGAGTTGCATTTTGCCCAGCTTGATCGCCGTCAAAAAGAAAATAAACAGTATCTGTATATCTTTTTAAAATCTTGATATGTTCTTCAGTAAGTGATGTCCCAGATGTCGCTACAGCAACAGGAAATCCGAGTCTATGTAAAGCAATAACATCCATTTGTCATTCTACCACTATTAAGTAGCCAAATTGACCAATATGTTGTTTCGCCCAATTAAGTCAGTATAAAATTTTTGATTTTTCAAATGCAGGATGTTCAGAACTATTTAAATATTTAGGAGTATCGTTTGGATCTAAAACTCTTGCGCTAAATCCAACAATATTATTCATAGTATCAAATATTGGAAATGTAATTCTTTTTTTGAAAAAAGTATAGAAATCTGAATTTTTACTTGGTTTAATAAGTGATGCTTGTATGAGATCGTCATCACTAAATCATTTTCATTTAAGAAAGTTTCGCAAATCATAAGAACTATCAGGAGCATATCAAATTCCAAAATATTGGATAGTTTCATTATCTAATTTTCTTTTTTCATTGAGATATTCTTTTGCTTCTTTTGATTTTTCAAGTGAATCTACAAAAAACTTTTGAGCAAGTTTATGAATTCTTTTGATTTTTTCTTTTTCATCAGAATAATGATCCAATTTTTTACTATCAACATCATATTTTGTTATATCTATATTAGCATCTTTAGCCAAAAGCTTTACAACATCCCAGAAATCTATTTTTTCATATTCTTGGACAAAAGTAAAAACATTACCTCATTTTCCACAACCAAAACATTTAAAAATTTGTTTTTGAGGGGAAACCATAAAAGAGGCTGTTTTTTCGTTATGAAAAGGGCAACAACCAGCATAATTGCTTCAAGCTCTTTTTAATGAGACATATCTTGAGATAACATCAACAATATCAACGCTACTCAATATATCATCAGTAAGTTTTGACACGGGAATTATTTTATGGTTTAAAGATATCTCTGATTTCGAATTTATTTTATTGGAGTCGAAATCTTATGGTGAATATATAAGTTTTTTCTTTTTTAAATCAAATTAAAAAAATTGAGCATGATTTCTCACACTCAATTATCTCAAAAATTTATTATTATTCTTTTTTAACAAAGTATCAAGTTACAAACAATATACCTACAATAATCAAAAGAAGTCCCCAAATCATGTTTTTTAGAACATATAGACCCCATATTAAAGCAATAATACCCAAAATAGTGTAAACTTTTTCTTCTGTAGAAGATTTTTCCCACCATTTTCAAATACCACTAGCAATAACTTTTGATTCTTCTTTTACAAAATCAGCTTCTTCTTCAAATTGTCTTTTTACTTGATCAAATTTCCTCTCAGCATTTTTAACAACTGTTTTTACAGCTGGTTTTTTTGCTACAGGTTTTTTTGTTGGTGTTTTTTTTGCTGGCATACCAATATAATTAATAACTAAAATACACAATAAACTATTGATTTTTTATACAAATCTAATCTATTTGCAACTCTATTTTTTGTAAAGGTTGTTTAATTGCTATTTTATTTTTTGATCTAATAAATAAACCAAGGGATATTATTCTTCTTACCTTAGCAATTTCATCAAGTAAAGTTTTGTTTATATAATATTTGGACCATAATGGTAAATGAGTAAGGTGTATAGATTCCATATTTTTTTCATCTACAAAATTTTGTAATTGCAAAAATAATTGTTCACTAATAAATGGAGCAAATGGAGCACAAAGTTGTAGATAATAAACAAGTATATTATAAAGAGTCATATATGCAGCATATTTATCTTGATCCATTCATGCTGCCCAAAATCTTCTTCTAGATCTTCTAATATATCGGTTATTTAATTTATCTATAAATCCAAGAACAGCTTTTGCTCAAACATCTAATTGATATGAATCCATAGCTTGTTCTATTTCTTTAGCTGTTTCATTAATAGCCGCAAGAATCCATTTATCAAGTTCATTTCTGATAGTATAAGCAGGTATTTCTACACTTTCCAAATTATTGATATTTAGTTTTTCTGATGTTGAATATGTTGTTTTCCAGAGTGTATCAATTTGTGGTTGATGAGAAATCAAAAGAATATTCCTACCATAATGCTGTTTTCTAATCTCTTCATAAAAATTTAAAATTCAATTATTATCAGCAAGTCTTTCATCAACAATAATTTTTATATCTTTTTCTCTATATATATTAAAGGTTTTTTTGATAATTTCAGCTGTTTCTTGTGCTCTTTTTAGTTGAGAACAATAAATTATATCAGCATTGATTCTCAAAAGTTTTTCTATGAAATCAGTTTGATGCAGACTAGATTCTCATTGTGTAGTAAGTTTACCATCTTCACCAGATTCAGATTGAGCATGTCTCATTGCATAAATAGTTGGTACATTATAAGAAAATTTATCTACATTTGCATAAGTCTCAAAAAATTTATATGCATTGGTTAATGCACTTGTAAAATCTTTATATACTTGATCAACTCATTTTTCACTAAATCTCACGGGTTCTGCTTTTACTGCAGGGGAGGAAAGGAGATACATTCTATAGGCATCAGAACCATATTGTTCAAAAAGTTTTTGTGGATCTGGATAATTTTTTAATTTTTTTGACATTTTTTTACCATCTTCTGCAAGTACCATACCATTGATAATCACATTGTTGAAAGAGTTTTGTTTCATAACCGCATTTCCCACAACATGCATAGTTCTAAACCATCATCTAGTCTGATCCAATCATTCAATAATAAAATCAGCTGGATAAAGAAATTGCTTTGCTCATTTTGTAGTATAAGTTTGATTACCTAGATAATTTGCTTGTCAAAATGGCATAGCGCCTGATTCAAACCAACAATCCATAACTTCCAAAATTCTTTTATATACATTTCATCCAATTTTAAACCAATAATTATCTACATATGGTTTATGTAAATCTACTTGTTTATTGTATGTATTGTCCCAATAATGAACACCAAATTCAGCATTTTCCAATAAAAGATTTTTTCTATGTAGATGATAATCTTTTTGCACAAAAGTATTTCTACACATTGCCATAGTATCATTATGGGCAACATATAAAATTGTTTTAGTAGGATATTCTTTATTCCAATCTTTTACACAACTTTCTGTTCTTTGCAACATTTGAGCAACATTTTCTCATTCTCCAGCAATAGGTTTTTCTCGATTATATCGATTCAATGTAGAACAATCACAAAATTTATCTTGAATATCAGGAGATACATGATCTGTTATACGATAATCAATAAATATATTATTTCAAATATCAAAAATAGTCTGATTTTTTTTATCATGTATATATTCTATTATTTTTTTATCATTCCATATCTTTTGGTAATGCTCGATTTGTTTATAATAATTATTTTTTATTTTTTCTATGTTTTCTTTTCCATATAATTCAACTAGAGTAGGTTCTATGGTCAAAAAAGCTCTTTGTAAAGGCGAAATTACAAAAACTAAATTGTTTTTATCTTTGTTGTATTTTGATAATTTTTTAACAAGTTCTTTAGATTGTTTTATTCATTGTTCAGAAAGTAATGGTTTTCCAAGACTATCACAAAGTTTTTTTTCGTTATAATCACTTCTTCAATGTCTGATAAAAATATTTCTTGTAATATTTTTTGATCCTGTTAATGTATGAATATAAAGTTCATCCAAAGTTCCTATTACTATTTTATCTTCTAGATTTTTTTCATTTTCCCAAACAGGGATTGGTGATCCTCGATACCTATTTCTTGCAAGATTCCAATCTGGTGCAGAAGATAATACATCAGAAAACCTATTTTTTATAGTTTCTGGTACAAATCATATATTTTCAGCGTTTTTTACAGTTGTTTTTGTAAGTTCCGGTTCTTTGATAAACCAACTTGTTAATGCTTTTGAAATCAAAGGAGTATCACACCTTCGACAGTGAGGATATGAATGACTATAAGATTTTTGTAAAATTAATTTACCTTCTGATTTTAATCTAGTAATAATATCTTTATTGGTGTCATAAACTCTTATTCCTTGGTATTCTGGTACTTGGTCAGTAAATTCTCCATATTCATTTACTGGTAAGAAAAGCCAATTTTTAGCATCTTCTCTAGGGAGAAAAGCTGCAACAGCATCAAAATCTTCCATACCAAAACTTGGTGCGATGTGGACGATTCATGTTCCATCTTCTGTACTCACAAATTCAGCTTCTATAACTTTACAGAATTTATCTTTATAATTATCAGGAAGAGCTTTTATAATGTATGGAAGAATTGGTTCGTAAGATAAACCAAGAACATGTTCTCATTTGAAAATATTTACCATAAAATATTCATCAGGTGATTTATAATATTGTTTCAATAATGCTTTTGCCAATACATAATACTCTTTGCTGTTTTTATCAAAAACCATAGCATATTCTATGTGCTTTCCTACTGCCAAAAAACTATTTCCAGGCAACGTCCATGGAGTAGTAGTCCAAGCAAGAATATTAACATTAGCATTTCAACTTCACTGTAATGAACTAATATTTTGTGCTATTTTGTGATGATAAATATATAAGTCATAGAATTGATGAGTTATTTCATATTCATCATCGATAATTGTTTCATCAATTTTAACTGCAAATCCAAGTGAATTATCAGATTCTATTATTTCAGCCCAAATAGTATGAGTATGTTTTTCTGGTTCTAAATTTTGTGGCTCTCAATTGTATTCTATATCAATTATATTTAAGTTAAATAATCCATAAGGCATAATTTCTTTGAAACTTCAAAGATGGTCTATCTTTGTTACATCGATTCATATTTCTTCTTTTAATTCTTTTTTTACTGTTTTTTCTAAATTATCTCATTTGTCTATTTTTCATCCAGGAAAAACATATTTTTGTCCTTTTTTGTGATAAAGCATAAAAAATTTATTGTCTTTTTTTAGTACACAATCTACAACCTCAATAAATCAATCATGAGTAGATTCAAAATCAAAAGATTGGTTTTGGTTTACTTTAAATTTTATAGTAATAGCAGGATCTTGTCTGTCTTGATATCATTCGTTTACTTCAGAATTGGAAAGAGAAGTTGCACAACTAGGGCAGTACCATTGTACCTTAAATCATTTGTATACTAAGTTTTGATCATACATATTTTTAAATGACCAAAGTACAGATTCCATAAAATCCAAATCCATGGTATAATATGCATGATCCATATCTGCTCGTCTTCCTATACTATCTACAAAAATTCTCCACTCATCACTAGTGGAACTTACATAAGTTCTACATTCTTCTATAAATTTTTCTATTCAGATTTTTTGTTCAATATCTTTTTTACCATCAATTCCCAAAAATTTTTCAACAGCTTTTTCAACCGGAAGTCAATGACAATCCCATCATCGTTCTCTATTTACCTTATATCATTTCATCGTTTTATATCTCAAAATAGTATCTTTCATAGAAGACGCAAGTCCATGTCAAAAATGAGGCGTCCCTGATGCAAATGGAGGTCCATCATAAGTACTAGATTTAAATATATCAGATCTTTGATCTAATGTTTTTTGAAAAATATTGTTTTCTTTCCAATATGATGTAATTTTATTAAGAAGTTCTTTCTGATTCATAATCTAAAAATATATAAGAATATAAAACCTAAGTTCCAAGAACTAAGAGCTAAAACTAAAATCTATCCAATAAAAGGAATTTTAACGCCCCAAAATCTAACCAAATCTTTTAAAATAATATAAATACCAAGTCACATCAAAAGTATAAAAAAGAATAGATTTATAAATCACTCTATAGTAAAATATTTTTCTGCTTTAAGTCTTCCTATCCATTGAATCAAAACGCCCAATAATCTACCTCAATCCAAAGCTGGAATAGGTAAAACATTAAATAAAGCCAATGCCAAAGAAATTAATCCAGCAAAAGCCAAAAATTGTTTCCATCAACCAGCTTCCAAAAGCATATCACCAAATTTTACAGCTCATACCGGTCAACTAAGTTTGTTTAATGCTCAACTAATTTTTGTCTTATCAAAAGAAACTAGATTTTTTCATAAATTTCCAAGTGCATAAAAAGTTAATTTCGATTGAGCTTTTATTTCTTTTAGAGCAATTCATGCAGATTTAATAAAAGGAAATTTAATAAAATCGTCATCAAGATTTGTTAGGTCTTCTTTTGAAAAACCAGAATAACTAAAAATAATTCCCAAGAGACAGCTTTCAGATTCACATAATCACTGTGTTTGTTTTGATACTCAATTTCTTGTGTAATACAAAGATATGTTTCATCAGATATTGTTTTTTAGAATTTGTTCTATATTCCAAGCATTGATAGACACAGAATTAATGCTTTTTATAATATCTCAAGATTGAATGCCCATTTGTTCTCAAAGTCATCAAGACATTATTTCAAATACTTTTACGGGTACGTTTTCTATTTCTTTTTTTTGTTCTTCAGAAATTAATCATTGATTGTACAGAAAACTTTTTGTCGGCATCAAATAACTTTCTATTTGTGTATCAAACATATTTTCCGAAATCATTGATATTGGTTTTGTACCTGCAGTAAATACAAAAGCAAAAATCACCCGAGCTGCCAAAAAATTAGCAGTCACTCAAGCTATAAGAATCAAAAATTTATTAAATATATTTGCTTTAATAAAACTATCTTTTGCATTAAAGTCTTCTTCATGTTTTGGATCTTCTCATTTTAGTCTCACAAATCATCACAAAGGAATCAAATTTAATGTGTATTCTGTCCCACTTTTATCTGTTCGCAGTTTACATATTTTTGGAGGAATTCAGATACCAAATTCCAATACTTTTACTCCGCTTTTTTTTGCTGCAATAAAATGTCAAAGTTCATGGATCAATACCAATCCCATAAACATCAAAATTCCTATAATCAATCCCATATCAAAATATTAAAAAATAAAACGTTTCAAGAATACAAAAAAGCCTCTACAAATCAATAGATAGATATTTTTTTCTTGCTATTTTATTCAATAATCTTAGTAATATCTAACATCCAATGTTTAAACTCTAAAATTTATAGAATATGTACGATTCACATACACATCTAAATAGCGAAACTATGTATCCAGAGCGACAACGTTACATGGATCTTTTTGTGCAAGCAGGAGGAAAATGATTGGTTAATTCCGGAGCAAGTGAATTTTATAACGAAAAGGGGATTGAAATAGCAAAAGAATCTTTACAAAAATATCCAAATCTTCGAGTAAAAGCTACGCTTGGACGACATCCTTTGGAATGTGTAGGAAATATTATTACCCAAGAAAATTATTTCCAGAAAGTCCAAGATCTCAAAAAACAATATCTAGAGAATAAAGAACACATTGTTGCAATAGGAGAAATTTGAATAGATGTCCATTTTCCGAATGGGCAAGAAACTTTGGGGCTTCAGAAAGAACTCTTTGCTCTCCAGTGCGACCTTTCTCAAGAACTAGGTCTTCCAATTATGATTCATTCGAGAGATGAATTTAATCAAACAATAGATATCTTACAAAATTATAAAAATCAGACTATTTATTTTCATTGTTGGGGATACGGACCTGATGAGTATCGTAAACTAAACGATATATTTCCAAATCTTTTTATCGGTTTTTGTGGAAATGTAACATACAAGAATGCTCAAGCACTTAGAGATACTTTGAGTATCGTAGAAAAACATCAACTTTTAATGGAAACAGATGCTCCCTACCTTGCTCCGCAAGTAGTCAGAGGGCAGACCAATCATCCCGCCTTCATCCAATATATCTACGAATTCGCCTCTGCCCACCTCTCAATCCCACTTCTACAATTTTCTGAGCAAATAGAAAAAAATATAAAAAATATATATCAAATATAAAAAATATATATCAAATATAAAAAATATTGACTTTATTAATTAGATTGTTATAAGAATAAAAATTTTATGTGATAATTTAAAGATATGGTTAAAAATATTTCAGCAGAATATAGTAATGCTTTATCTTGTATAGATCTGTTGAACTATATTGTAGAAAAACAAGAAAATTCTCTTAATGAGGCTACTATACAAGAAATTCAGGCTAATATAATTGATACATTAAATAGTAAAAAAGAAACCAGATATAATCACTCTATTACGTTCCTAAAAAGATGAATAACTAGTTTGGTAGAAAACGAATTATACAAAAATAATATATTGAATTTTTTAGATGATTTGAATGGTTCTAAAAAATAATATAATTCTAACAATTTATACTCCAACTCTAAAATAAATTTCTTTATCAACCAATTCTCTTTTTGTACCCCATCTCAAGGCAGAAATTTGTTGCATAATTGCTATTTTTTCTGGCGTATTTAAAGGTTTTGGTCAACCAAAACTTTCATAAATAATTTTTGATTTAAAACTAAATGGTCTAGATTGTTGTCAGTTTATACATACTTTACAAGCACCCATAAACGCTTCTGTGTTTACAAGATCATTTTGACTAAACTCTGGTTCCATTTCTTTTTGTAGAAATTCTGCATCAGGTGCGCCGACTTTAAATATAAACATAGATCAAACGTTACCAAATATTGTTTTGGAAAGATCAAGATTTCATCCAAGTCATTCTTTTTTTAGCTGATCAATATATTGGTGAGCAATAGTAAGTCAAAGTTTGTATTTTCTGGCTTCCGACAAAATACTTTCTATAGATTGAGAAACATAATTCTGGAATTCATCTATATACAAGAAATGCGGAACTCTATCTGGCTCTGCCATACTAGCTCTTCTAAGTGCGGCAAGTTTTAATTGCATACTTACCATTCTTCAAATTAGTTGAGAATTCATTTCACCAACCAAACCCTTTGCAAGTTTTACTAAGATAACTTTTTTGTCTTGCATAGCTTCATCAAAATTAAATGCCGATTTTGGTTGTCATATAATATTTCTTACATAAGTACTTGTGGTAAATGGTGCAAATTTTGCTTGTATAAATGGGATAATCTCAGCTTTTTCTCTATCTCACATTTTTTTATATGTTTTGTTCCACCAAGCAGCAATCACTGGGTTTTTTACATTTCTAATTTTACTCTCTGCATATGCATCATCTGTAAAGAGTCTCATAATATCTACCAATGTTCATCACTCTTCTTGTTCCATAAGTAAAAAACACGCATTACGAAAATAATCCTGTATTCTTGGTCCAAAAATTTCTTCTCCATACATACTTACAAACATTTCTATCAAATCATTTGTTATAACATCCCTTTCGTCGTCATTATGAGCTCCATCCAAAGGATTAAAAGCTATAGGATATTCTGTATTGGAAAGATCGAAATAAATCAAATCATCAATTCTTTCCTTTGGAAAATGTTGCATAATAGTATCTATACCTTCCCCATGTGGATCAAGAAATGTAAATCAATTTCATTGTTGAAGATCTTCATACATCTGAGCAAGCATAATTGTCGTTTTACCAGTACCTGTTTGTCCAAGTATATATACATGTCTCATTCTATCTTTTGGAGTTAGTTTTATTTCTTTTTTAATTCATCAATAAACGTTATATGCAAGAGTAATTCATTCTTCAGGTAATATATCTGGTGCTGGAATTGTTTTATAAGCTTGTCGTTTGATTCTAGAATTTTTATTAAATTTTGGATGTGGAAAATGAATTAGTGAAGATAATTCTTTTATATTCAAAATATTTTTTTTATAAAAATGCAAAATATTTGAATAAGTATCACTCCAAAAAGCCCTTTCTACAAAAAGGTTTGCAAATTTAGATATATCTTTTGCTGGTTTAAATTTGAAACTATTTAATCCTGTATAGTTATATTGAAAAAAAGATTTAGCTAAATCATTAATGATTTTTTTTGGTCTACTTGGAGATGGTGAAGTAGCCAATGCTTTTATTTTTACAGAAAATATTTCATCATCAAATTTCTTATCAATATCTCAAATCTGACTTTGTGAAAATTCATAATTTTTTTCTTCTTTTTCTTCTTTTTTTTCGTCGGACTTAAATGATTGAAAAAATTGTGTAAAAAATGATTTTTGTTTTTTCTTTATTTTGTCTGATTCTTCTCTTAGTTGAGTAAAAAGATCTTCTTGTAAAGGTTCCAAAAGTATTTGTAAACACAATTTTTCATCATGAAATACTTTGGAATAAGCAGATAATAAACTATCCATTGGGTCAGCTTCAAATGATTCATAAGTTCTTATAGGGAAAACATTATCTTTGTTGAGTATAAATTCTCAACCATACATATATTTCCCTGTTTCCAATATTTTTGGTTGTTCTATAAAATCTGTTATAGCTCAAGGAAAAAATGAAAGTATCATTTTTTCAAAAGTTTCTAAATGCTCATAAGGAATAGCTAGAATAAATTTAATAGTTTCTTTTTCAATAAACATTTCTATAGACGCATAATTATTCCCCAATGTTTTATATTTAAAACTATCTTCAAAAAAAGCATAGAAATTTTTGTACATTTGGTTCATTATTTCTATATTTTGCTTCATACTAGTTGCAGTTTCTCATGAATCTGTTTCTGTCGTTTTAACAGCATTTTTTGAAATTTTTACCTGCAAAAATCTGAGTTGTTTACTTTGTTTTTTTCTGTGTTTATATGTTAATTGAACCATAATAAAACGATACACAAAAAATCATCCCACAAAAAGAATAATTGCACCTATTATAATATATATAATTATACTTTCAAATTCCATCAATAACAATCTAAGATAAAACCTATATAATTATAAACAAATAGATAAAAAAATCAAAAAATCAGATTTATTCTATATTTACAGACTTTACAATTTCTGTTTTTATTTCACCGATAGTGTTTTTTTCCAATGATATTATTTTTAAAAGCAAATTTCTTGGTTTCTTATTGTCTTCTTGTTTTATAGGTAGTAATATGTCTTCACCTATTTTTGGAAATCTTTCTAAATAGCTAGTAATAAAATAGCTCAATGTTTCTCAGCCAAACTCTTTTTCAGAAATATCTAATTCGTAAAAATCAAGTCACATTTTTTCCAAAAAATCATCCATAGTAATATGAGATTGAAATATATAAGCAAGTCATTCTTTTTTTATAGATATGGTCTCTTTATCGGTTTCATCCATTATATCGCCAAAAACTTCTTCTACAATATCTTCCAAAGTAATCAATCAAGCAACTCATCCATACTCATCTATGACCAAAGCAACATGACTACGAGTTTTTCTAAATTTTTCCAAAATAAAATGAATTGGTGTTGTCAAAGGAACTTTTATAATATCAGAAAATTTTAATTCTTTTAATTTTTTGCTTTCATATCATTGTTTTTCTGCTTGTAATAATTCTCTTAATGTGATAAAACTATCAATTATATCTATTTTTTCTTGATAAATAGGTATACGTGAATGCGAAAATTTTAAAATTTTTTCTTTTGCTTTTTGTACGGTCATAGTATCTGGAAGTGCTTCTATTTTTATTCTAGGAGTCATTACTTCTTGAGCTGTGATTTCATAGAAATCCAACATATTTTTGATTTTTTCATATTCTCATTTTTCAAATACTCAAGCTTTATTTCCCATTTCTATAAATGATTCTATCTCTTCATCAGTAATAATATGTTGCTTTTTTCATTTTTTTTGGAATGCTTTCATAAGATATTCAACACAAATTACAATTGGATAAAGAATTTTTTCTAAAATCAGATAAACTTTAGCAACTCAAAGTGATATTCTTTCAGCATAACGTGTCGCTATAGTTTTTGGAAAGATCTCTCCAAATAATAGTAATAATAAAGTTATAACTCATGTAGAAATACCAATAGCTAAACTTTGTTCTGCACCAGAAGCATTGGCAATATCTATACTAATTTTAGTTGCTAAAGAGGCTGTAGTTACATTAACCAAATTATTTCATATAAGAATTGTTATAAGTAATTTATCTGGATTGCTTCTCAATAATTTTAAACTTTTCGCACCAGCTTTTCTTTGTTTAATAAAGGAATCAATTTTGTGATTAGCCAAAGACATAAGAGCTATTTCGCTTCAAGAAAAAAACGCAGACAAACTAAATAAAAGTAAAAATAGAATAATCGATAAAGGGTCCATATTTTGTAATTAAGAATTAAGAATATAAAATTAAGAATCAGATTTTTTGTTTTTTAAATAACCAGCTAAATATTCAAATATTTTTTCTTTTTTATTTCTTGTTTTTGTGTCGTTTATTACTCGATCAAATCATTTTTGTATAAGTTCTCAAATAAGTTTTCCTGGTGGAATGCTAAATTTTTTCATTATTTCATTGCCGTCTACAACAAGTTCTTTTATAGTGAATTGTCATTCTTCTTTATGTATTTTTTTGAGTAGTTTCCTTAAAATTGTGATATCTTCAAGATCAGAATTATTTTGCAAAGGATTGTATTGGCCACGTCTATCAGCAATAGTAATATCCAAAATATCTTCTACCTTTTTGTATCAGGCCTCAGACAAAAACTTTCTAAGTTTCTTTTTGCGATTTTCATCGTCTTCTCCATCAAGAATTTCTTCTGGTTTATGATGATTTGCTACGTACCAAGCAATTTGATCTATTTCTTTGTTTGAAAAACCAAGATTTGAAAAATCTTTTTTGACAAGTTCTGGTCATCATTTTCTGTGATTAAGTGGTCAAGAAAGTATGATCCTAATTTCATCTTTACTTAAACCATCTTTATAAGCAGAAAATTGAGCAACTTTTCAAACATCATGGTAAAGCATAGACAATCTGACCAAATAATTGTTGTTTATTTTTTGTAATTCATACAAAGTTAAAAGTGTGTGAGTATATACGTCAAACGGATGATATCTTACTGGTTGTTGAATATATTTTGTAGCATAAACTGACGGGAAAATTGTTTGTAATATATGAGATTCATCAAGCAATGCCACAAAACCAAAAGGATCACCTTTGGTAAATATTTTTATCAATTCATCTTTAATTCTTTCTTTTGCAATATTTTCTATCAAATGATGATTTCTTTTTAGAGCATTCCGTGTAGCTTTATCAAAATCAAAAAGTGTAGAATCAGATTTTTTAGATTTTAATTGGTGATTTAATACGTTTACAAATCTCAAAGCTCTGATTAATCTAAGCGCATCTTCTTGAAACCTATTATCAGGATCTCATACTGCGCGTAAAGTTCTATTAAATAAATCCTGTATTCATTTATTTGGATCTATAATAAAATAATAATATTCTGATTTTTTTCCAAGTTTATATTTTTCAACAATATTAGCTAATTTTTCTTTGTTATATATTCCATTTTCAAATAGAGTAGTGATTATATCATGATCTTGTATAATTAACAAATTTTGTTCTTCTATAGCAAATATTCAATCATTTTTTAGTTGTTTTAATAATAATTTTTTATCTATTTGCTTGTTATTTGTTTGTTTTTTTTCTCTATTGGTGTCAGCAAAAAAATACAAAGAATTTATTGTAAAATCTCTTCTTTGAGAATCTAGTAATATATTGTTGCTTCGATTTATTTTTTCAGGATGACGAAAATCTTGATATCATCATTCCGTACGTAAAGGTGTTATTTCATATTGAGTATTGATTTTGCCTTTTTTAATAAAAGTAATAGTTCCAAATTTTTCTGTTATAAAATGAGAAAGCCCAATTTTATTGCTATGTTTATAAATTTTTATTGGATCTCAAGTTAACGTAACATCGATATCACTTGGACGCTTTTCAATTGTTAAAAGCAAGCTTCTAACACATCAACCAACAAGAAAAACAGCATTTTTACTTTTGAGCCTTTTTTGAATAAATGCATGCTGTTTTGATAAATATAATATTTCTGAAAAATCAACCATAAAAACTAGCGTTTAAATAAACATTTTTATTATAATAAAACCAAATTACTTTTCAAGAAAAGAAAAAGCTATGCATTTTGCACAGCTTTTTTACTTTATACCAGTAAAGCAAATAAATTCATGAGCTCCTTGGTGAGCAAGATATTCCTTTATCTTATCAAACCCTTCATTAGATATTCCATAAGGAAAATCTAAATAATCTTCAAATTCTTCTATTGGAATAGGACATGTTTCCAAAGAAAAATTTTCCCATGGTAAAGATATGTATTTCCCATCAAGAAATTTACACCTTGAAATCAATATTTGTTTATCATTGTTTTCTTTGTGTTGCCAATACATAATTTTGTTTTTTTGGTTTTTGTTGTGTGGGTATATATTTTTTGTTTAAAATATCAATAAGAAAAACAATATTAGTTTAACCTTGAATTTTTAATTTATTTATCTATAGTAACGTCCGCATAAAATTATGGGTGAGTAGCTCAGCTGGTTAGAGCAGTCCCGCTAAAGCGGGAAAGGTCGTGTTTATATGTTTTGAAATAATATATGTATTACGTATATATTATTAAGTGAAGTAAGTATTATGTATGATGTACAAATAATATTGATAGAAGATATAAAGAACATAAAAGGTGAAATAATTATTTTACGAAAAGAATTGGAGAAAATATTGAATTGTTATGATATTTTGAATATAAGATAAAAGAAGAAGCCATAAAACAAGAAATTAAAATAAAAAAATCCTGACATATTAGTAGATATATAAATAATGAAAAGTTTATATGGGTGAGTAGCTCAGCTGGTTAGAGCAGATCCCTCTTAAGGATAAGGTCGTGGGTTC
>JAQUVI010000004.1:75166-119450 GCA_028693445.1 Candidatus Absconditabacteria bacterium | reverse complement strand
GAATCCCACCTCGCCTAAAAACAATTAAGATTCTCTGTAAATGAGAATTTTTTTAATAGTTAATCAGCTGGTTAGAGCAGTCCCGCTAAAGCGGGAAAGGTCGTGGGTTCGAATCCCACCTCGCCTAAAAACAATTAAGATTCTCTGTAAATGAGAATTTTTTTAATAGTTAATCAGCTGGTTAGAGCAGTCCCGCTAAAGCGGGAAAGGTCGTGGGTTCGAATCCCACCTCGCCTATATTAAAAACTAAAAACCTGGAACGAATTCCAGATTTTTTTTATTATTTGTAATGAATTAATTCTAGATCACCCTTTTTATTCTCTACCACTGCAGTACAAGAAGATATCCAATCGCCTGTATTAAAATATTCCATTGTATGATTTTTTACATGATCAGGCATATGATAATGTCCTATAATAATTCCATCGCATCATTTTTCTTTTGCCAATGCAAAAGCTTTTTTATGTAAAGTCTTTTTTGGAAAGAAATGTCTTTTAAATCGCATTTTAGATCTTTCAGAAAAAGGGACATAATGTTCTTTTGAGATATTTTTGTTAAATTTCTTTTCCAAAAGATATAATAGACTATAAAAGAAGTTAGTTATTCTACCAACAGTATCATTTACAAAGTCAAATTTATCTCCATGACAAAGATAATATTTTTTATTATTGGCTGTCGTATATACCAAATCTTTTACAATACTAATATTATGCACATGAATATGGTAAAGATGTTTCATAAATCCATCATGATTTCCTTTGATATATGTTACATGAACTCAACTTTCTATTAATATTAATAATATAATTTACAAATCTGGTTTCTTTTTCTTTTCGGGCTCAAAATGTATTTAATTGCCAAAAATCGATAGCATCACCATTGAAGATCATTCTTTCTATAGTGCAACCTTCCAAAAACTCTAATAATTTGTTGGATAAATTATTTGGTTTACCCAAGTGAATATCTGATAAGATAACTGTTTTATAATACTTTTTCATAAAAAAATAAGAAAGAATAAATCATTTATAATAATATATGAAATAGAAGAAAAAGCAAATTTTTTAAATGTAACGTGTAACATAATTTATATTTTTACTATTTCTTTGTTTATATATATGCGTTTTATCAATATTTCGATTATACTATCTATGGTTGAGAAAAAGCTTTTAAATCCAACAGATGGCGTTTCGAAGTTAGTCTGGTCTAAATAAAAACAAACAAATCAATATTTTTTGAAAACGAGAATTTTTTTAATAAAAAAACTTTAAACTTACTTGAAAATCTTTAAGAAAAAAGTAAAGTACTTAAATAACAAACAAAAACAAATGGAAAGATGTGTTCTTTTAAATAAAAAAACAAACCAAGTATTAACAAATAAAAACAAATAATTATGAGTGAATCTATCAAGAAAGTCTTTGTGTTGGATACAAATGTTATTCTTCATGATGCCGATTGTATAAACAAATTTCAAGAAAATGATATTGTAATTCCAACAATCGTTCTCGAAGAATTAGATAACTTCAAAAAAGGGAATGAAGAAAGAAATCACAATGCCAGAAAATTTATCCGTAGTATGGATAATTTCCGAAAAGAAAAACACGAGAAGAAATCTGCATTGTCAAATGGTGGTGTTTCTTTGGGTACAGGAAAGGGTTTGATGCAAGTCAAAATAACTGGTAAAATTGCAGAAGAAATCAAAAAAGCTTTCCCTGAAGATACTAGTGATAACCGGATTCTTGGTCTTGTCTTTGATATGTCAAATAAAAAAGATGAAACAAGAAAGGTTGTACTTGTTACCAAAGACGTCAACTTACGAATCAAAGCTGATGTTTTGGGGTTGGAGGCCGAGGATTACGAAAATGATAAAGCTGATTTCAAAGGATATCTTGGTAGGGCATCTATTAAATATCCAGATAAGGGTATAGACGACCTTTATGTAAATTCTATACAGGAAGTGGATAAATCATTGTTCAAAAATTATCCTGATCAAGTACCAGAAAATATGTTTTTTATATTAAATGGTACAAAAGATAAGAAGACGGCTTTAGCAAGATACAGTGATGGCAAATTAATTCATGTAAAAAAAGAAAGACCATCAAACATTGAACCAAGGAATTTTGAACAGACTTTTTCTGTAAATGCTTTATTGGAGGCATATATAAAATTAATCTGTCTTTCAGGAAAAGCAGGTACAGGGAAAACGTTGCTTGCAATTGCAGCTGGATTACAACTTCTCAAAGAGGAAAAAGTTGCTCAGCTTATTATAGCCGCAGCTACTGTCCCTTTGGGAAATAAAGAAATAGGTTTTCTGCCTGGAGATGCACAAGAAAAAGTGTCTCCATATATGCAAGGATTGTTCGATAATTTGGCGTTTATTAAACGTCAAATGAATCAAAAAGATAGTGATTTGATTGAACAAAAACAAAAATCAGGTCTTATATCTATCCAGCCATTGGCCTCAATTCGGGGTAGAAGTCTAAATGACACCTTCTTTATCATTGATGAATCACAGAATCTAACCCCACACGAAGTCAAGACGATTGTAACTCGTGCTGGGCAAAACACAAAGATTGTATTCTGTGGTGATGTATCGCAAATAGATAGTCCATATCTAGATGCATATTCAAATGGACTATCTCATCTTATCGCTAAAATGACTGGGCAGAAACTTTTCGCCCATGTTATGCTTGAAAAAGGTGAACGCAGCGAATTAGCTGAATTAGCTGCAGATATATTGTAAAATAAAAAAGGTTGGTTTATCCAACCTTTTTTTCTATCTTCAAAACAGTATTGAAAAAGTATAACAAAAATATATAAAGACAATATGTCAAATAAAAACAAAAGAAAGGAGGTCTTTAAAAATAGTAAACAAACCAAACAAAAACCAAAAAAAATATATGGATATAGCTTTAGATGCGAACCATGTTTCGCTACAATATTTGATGTCTCAGTATAACAATATTCTTGAACATCAATTCTCTCAAGGTAAATCAAAAAATTTTGTACTTCAGCGATTGGTCAAAATAAACCAAGAAGCTGGAGATCCACGGCTTTTAAAACTTATATCTTTTATTAGAGCAGAAGAATGTTTTGATAGTAATTGGCTTAAAATAGCCATTGCTATTTTGTTGAATTTGCCTGCAGAACCAATTTCTGAAGAAATTCAAATATTAGCTTATTTCCACGAAAAAAATGTTCAAAAAGATGAAAGAGCTACGTTTGTTTCTATTTTACTTTGTGAAATAGGAGCAAGAAAAGAATTAATTTTGTCAGGTTTCGACAGTTTGAAACTGCCTTCTATTGTTGCAAAGATTGAAAAACCGTCTATAGTGCAAACAAGTAGGGGTTTGGATGATTCGGTAGATATTGAAGAAAATTATAAACCTTCGAGATCTAAACGAAAAACTCAAAAACAGTCAAAACAGGTCTTTATTCTGCATAAGAAAGAGCCCGAGCCAAATCGCCCTCGCCCTAGAAAAAGTGGTATCTCTTCTAGACAGAAAATTATCTCTGTTCTAGAGAAGGAACAAAGTTTCTTAATTTATCAGGAAGCCTTCCCACTTCCAAGTGGGATAAAGAGGATTCGAATAAAGGAAAACTTTGGGCAAATAGTTCAATTTATTGAATCATATATTGCTCAAACGCATCTCCCTGTTGAAGTAGTTGTAGAGCAAGACCGAGCAAAAGTTTTGTTCAAAAAAACTAAGAGACAGCAAAAAAAAACGCGGCAAAAAACGCAAATCCGCGTACGTGCTGCATAGTTTTAACAAAAGAGTGACTAGGTTTCTAGCTCACTCTTTTTTTTGATTGAAAAAGAATGGCAGATTATTAAAATAAAAAAATATTAAACTAATAAAAACAAAATGGGAGAAGATCAATTAGTTAAAAAAATTCAACAAGATATTTCTTTCTTAACGGAAATGAAAAATCTTGCTGAAACAACAACAATTGAAAAAGAGGTTCATGAATTAATTAATTTAGAGGACCTTATTCAAAGTGTGAACATTAAAAGGGATTTTAAAGGAGGTCCCAAAATTGAATCACTTGTTAAACATTTGTTGAAAAATCAATCTTTAAATCAAGAAGATTTTATTTATTTGTTTGAGGTGCTTCAGGGGTGTTATGAAATGGCCGCATGTGGCTATAAAGAAAAGGTAAAATCCTTGATTAATAGCCTGTGTGTAGAGGCTATTAAGAGAAATTTTCAAAGTGTTCGTGCTATGATGTTTGCAAAGCATGAAAACATGAGGAATCTCAAAGCAATCACCGATTTAATTAATGCAAATGCAGTGAAGATTTACAGAGAGCAAGCTGAAACCCAGATTGCTCTTTTTTTACAAAAAAAAGATGGTATTAACACCATCTTAGTTCTTTATTTTTTAAAAATATATTATTCTGATTTTTCTTCTTTAACTGACTTTTTTTCTTCTTTTTCTTCTTCTACACGAACCATTACTTCTTTTTTGATATCTTTGTACATAAACGGTACATTAAACATACCCAATGCATTGATCTTTTTCTTAAGTTTGAAAAGATGAGAATCAACTTCCATACCATAAATGTCATGTATAGCTTTTGATATATCTTCTTCATTTACTTTTGCATATAAAGTATGGTCTTTGTTTGTTTTTCTTGTGATAAGAATTCCATTATCATTTTGGATTTTCATAAACAAATCATCAAAACCAGCAGCTTTCTTTTTTCTTTGTTCTTCAGCAGAAGCCATTTTTTGAGCATAATTATTTTTGTTTATGGCATCAGCTAAAACCGCTATATTTTGTGGTAACAAAACATTTTTTGCAAAAATTGGTTTCACTCTAACAATTTCATATTTTTCTCCTAAATGCTTATCTGCTTGCAGAAGTATTACTTCAATAGTTTTGTTTTCAGGTTTTCTTCTTGGCATAATAAAAAATTACGAATCTAAAACGAAGCCAAGTATATATAAAAATTTAAGATGGAATTGCAACTCTTTTTTTATAAAGTGGATAGAAATATTAAAAAGTGTTTTATTTGTTTTATTATTTCTATTATTATTTCTGTTTAATAATTTTGTCTCTCTGATTTAGAGCTTTGTCTCTCTGAGCCAAAGCCTTGAGCGTAGTCGAAAGGAATGTCGAAGAGAATAAGCTCTCTTATACTCTTTATTTCATTCAGAGTGACAAAGAGAGGCAGTTTCAGAGCGACAAAGAGAATTAATGCAGAGTAATAAAATATATTTATAAGTTTTATAATTTTACAATTCCTTTTATGAAACTCAAAATATATATTGATGAGGCGGGGAGGGGACCGCTGGCTTGACCTTTATATGTGGGAGCAGTTCTTCCCCGCCAGAGATTTACCAAGAAACACTATAAAGACTCCAAAATTCTCTCCGAGCGTCAAAGAGAAGAATTATTTGCCAAAATTCAAATATTAGAACAAAAAAATCAGATTATTTATTGATATGGGATTGTTTCATCACGTGAAATAGATCTTCATGGTATGACCAAAGCATTGCAATTTGGTGTGCTTAGAGCGGTGCAGATGGTTTTGCAGAAACTTTACACAACAGAAATTAGCCAACAATTAGGTAAGGTTCTTTGTTCTTGTGATGCAATGCAGTGAATAAAATTGCAAAATCTCTTTCTAGAAAAAGAAAATGTAGTGGAGGCTATGCCTCAGATTGCAGATATCTTGAAAGACTTCGGTCTCGAACTAGAACTCAGTATTGACGGAAACAAAACTTTTGGCGTCGACCAGATACTCTGATGTCCAGTAATCACAATCATCCACGGCGACGCGCTCATCCCCGAGATTTCCATGGCATCCATCATCGCAAAAGTTCTGAGGGACCATGAAATGATAAAACTAGACAAAGACTACCCTCAATATAATTTTGCCCAGCATAAATGATACGGCACCCAAGAGCATAGGGATTTAATAGCCGAACATGGTCCCTCAGATATTCATAGAAAACTTTTTTTGAAAGAATATTTCCCCGAGTTTAAGAAACAGCCCAAAAAACCAAAACAACCAAAAAAAGTTTCCCGTCTACCCCGCAAAAAGAAACCTCAGGCTGAGAAACTTTTCTAAAAGAGAAATATATTTTATAACTAAAGTAATAAAAATAATAAAAAAAGAAGGAAATCATCACCAGATCAACATTGTCTGTAGCCAAAAAGCAGCGATACAATCAAAAATTAGACTTTATACTAAATAAGATATTGCCTTGATGATGAATGAATTTTTTTATTTTTTATTACGATAATAAGTTAATTGCCGTTAAGAAAATGTAACAGTGAATGGTTTATATATTGTTTGTCTTAGAATTATACATAGCTGATTTTTTTTAATTGCAAAATGACATCGTACAACTCTAACTATTCAATATCCAATATACTTTTAATTTCTTCAAAGGATCAATAGCTGCTTCTAATTTTGTGTTGAGATAAGATATCATTGATTTCATAGAAGCTCTTCTTTTTGCTAATATATCTAATTGAGTAATAACATTTGATATTATCTCATTTCTTTTTGATATATCAGAATATTTTGCTTCTATTTTTGCAAGGAATTGACTAGCTATTTCATCTAAGACAGTTATTTGTGCTGTTGTAAGCGATGATGTTGTAGTAACTGTAGGTTTTGTATAAGTTTCAGTTGTTGTACTTTGATAAGAATATTCTAGTTTTTTCACTTCTTTTGAACAATATCTATGATATCCATCAGATGCTTTGGTGATAGCACATATTCTATATCGCGTAGTTCCTTTTTTTGGAGATTGATCCTTATACCAAGTAAATCCAATATCATTATCATATTTTATATATTCGCTATTAGCTTCTTTATACACAGGATTATCTGTATTTTGAGATCTCATAACTTTCCAATAAACAAAAGAGTGTCATGCTGGCAAATTAAAAGGAGCCCATGTCATAGCAACAGTATTATTTTCTAGTGTTGCTTGAAAATTCATAGACATATATTCTGGAGATTTCCATGTTTCACTAACTGATTAATAGGTAGCAAAAGATGTTCACAAAAACAATATTCACAATAAAAGAAATCAGATTTTTTTCATGTTTTGTTGGGTAAAAAATAAAACATTTCTTACAAGAGAGTATTGTTTATGTAATTAAATTCAAGATAGAAAAAAATCCCGCAGCATTGCGGGATCAAAAAATCGTAATTAGTATTATAGTATAATTTGTAATCAAATCTATATAATAAGATAATTAATTGTTTTTTTTAGATAATCCAATTAAATAGTTGGTTTCTAAGCTTTTACTGTAGAAACGTTTCCTGCCATTGGACCTTTTTGTCATTCAACAACATCGTAACTTACGTGGTCTCCTTCTTGTGGAAGTTGTCCTTCTGGATAAACATCTCTGTCTAATCCACTAACGTGAACGAATAAATCAGCTGTACCATCATCTGGTGTGATAAATCCGAAACCCTTCGTTACATTGAAGAATTTAACAATACCTGTACTCATACTAATAATAGGTAATAATAATAAAAACCAGAATTCATTAGAATTCTAAAGTTGAGTATATAATAAAGAAAACAAAAAGCAAGAGATTATTTATATAAAAAACCAAACTACAATATTCTATTGACAAATAGAAAAAAATATATATAATAAAAAAAGTATTTTTACTTTGTTATCAAAATAATATGAATAGAAAATCATTAGAATCTCATAAAGCAAGAAGAGCTTGTGTAAATTATCAAAGAGGAAATACAAAAGTACAAAGGGCTATAGCTAGTATTATTATGAAATTACCTGATTCAACAAAGGATGTTTTAAAGATTTTTGAAAATTCAAAGTGATATAAGAGGTGATTAGAAGAAAAATCAAATATTTTTTTTGATATATATATGTATAAATTAGATAAAAATTGAGAAGAAAATAGAATAAAGGTAGTAGCAAACAAAAATCAGTGAATTCAAAATTTAAGAATAGATCCTCAATGAGAAAATAAAGAAAATTATTATTATCTAGCAGAAAAAATATCAAACGAATCTATTGTAGATCAGATTAAATATGCTATAACATTATTGGAAACCGGTAAATTAGATTCACAAAGTTTATTAAAGAAAATAGAATTAATAGATCCAAATGATTTTGACCCTAGTGAATGGTTGCCAAAAGAAGTTATCGAAGAAACATGATTTGATCAAAAGATATACGAAAAAATACTTTTGGAAGAATGAGAAGAAGAAGCTGTTAATTATGGAAAATGACTTAGATGAGCTGAAAAACCAAAAGATAATATCGCAAAATAGCAAGAAACCCGCATTCGCGGGTTTTTCTTATGCTCTCAAATTTCATCATGCTTTTTCGGCAGCTTTTATTGCTTTGTTCATTACTTCATTTATCTGTTCTGTGGTGAGATTTCCTTCCCCCAAAATTTTGATTTTCAAAGAAACTGATTTTTTGCCTTCACCTAGATTTTTACCTTCATAAGCATCAAAAACCTCCAATGCTGAAATATCTTTTATATCTTTTATGGCTTTCAAAATAGTTTCAAAACTACTTGTGTTATCAACTACAAAACATAAATCTCTCCAAACAATTTGATCTTGAAGCGTTTCATATGATGTTGCTTTGATTTCTAAATTATTATTTATTTCTATAAGTGTAGACAAAGACAATGATAGATAACAAAGTCCTGCGGTTTCAGGAATTTTATGATCTTTGAGAACCAATGGATGTAAAGAAGCTATACATCAAATAACAATTCAATCCAAGATAATATCAGCTTGTTTTTTTGGATGAAAATGATTGTGATTTGTAACTTGTAAAGTTATTTCTTTATCAATACCCAAACGTTGCAATAAAGGAGTTAACAAACTTTTTGTAGTCAAAAATGGGTCATTATTCCAAGTATCCAACGATTTTTCATAAAACAATGCTCCGAGTTCAAATGATTCATCTACAAATGATGTAGCATATGCTTTATCATTATCAGATTTTTCTTCTAAATTTTTCTTCCATACATTAGCTATATCAAAAATACGAAAACTATCGAAAAATTTATTGTTTTTTGTAGCATACCCCAAAAGGTTGTAAATCATACTATCTCTCAAATATGGGGTATCTATATTTACTGGATTTTGTAAACTATAACAATTTTCTGGGTTTGTCCCAAATTGTTGCAAAAGTTTCGCACTTGTCCAAGGATATGTTTCTGTTTGATCAAAACAAAAATCTTGTACAAAAAGATCTTCGAGTGTTCTCATAAGCTCTACAGTTGGAATATATGGCGTATATTGCACATCGCTCAAAACCGGCAAACCTTTTATATTTTCATAACCATAAATTCTGATTATTTCTTCAGCTATGTCTTCTTGTATATTGAGGTCATCTGGCGATCTTCGTATTGGACAAATAATTCAGTTTTCTTTTATTTGGAATCCAAGTCCTTGTAAAATTCTATTTGCATCTTGCTTGAAATTTTCAATTTTTGTTCAAAATATAGTTTTTTCAATATTATCCAAGTCTATATTTATTTCTTTATTTTTTTGTTCTTGTAAATTGGCTTTTACATAAACTGAAACTCCTCAAATTTCAAAATTTCATAAATCTTTTTTATAATAATTGAGTTCATCTAAGAATAACAACAAACAATACATAGACCACCAAGGATTGATATTTTTTTCGTATCTAAGTTCTGCATCTGTTCTAAGTCCAAGTCTTGTACCAGTTTTTCTCACTGCAACTGGATCGAAATTTGCAATTTCTACCAAAATATTTTTGGTGTTTTCTCAAACTCAACTTTCCAATCAACCTACAACTCAAGCCAAAGCAAGAATTTTGTTTTTGTCAGCAATTACAATATCTGTCGATTTCAAACTATGCTTGGTTTCAAAAAGATCTATAAATTCTTCGCCATCTTTGGCATTTCTAATTATTACATCTCCATCAATTTTATCAGCATCAAAAAAGTGAATAGGTTGTCCAGTCAAAAGCATAAAAAGATTTGAAAAATCTACCCAATTATTTCTAGGGTTTGCTCCCATATCGATAAGTTGAAGTCTCGTGAAAAACGACAAAGGTTTTATTTCTATATTATTGATTTCCAAAAGAGTATAACTATTTAGGCTAGTAGATTCTCAGATCACATTTCTTTTGGCTGGAGTAGAGTGATCAAAAGTATCAAAAATATTTGTATCAGCAAATTGTTTCATCCACTCAGAAACCTTGTTGAAGCTAATATCCTTCGCTTCGTATATTGCATTAAGTTCTACAGCCGCTCCAAAATGTCCTGTAAGATCAGGTCTGTTTGTTAAACTTTTGTTGTCAACATCAAATACATAACTATTTAGCCAAAGAAATTTTTGAGCAATAGGCGTCCCCAAATCCTTAGCTTCAATACCATCCAAATCAACTTCCAAATCCCAAATACTATGTAATTCTTGATCTTCATTGATTTCCAATTCTTCTTTTGAACAAATCATTCCATTTGATTCGACTCATCTCATTTTTCTTTTTTCAATCGTAATTCCTGCTTTTGAAAAAACCGTACCTGGCAAAGCAACTGGTACATAAATTCCGGCTCTTACATTGCTTCCACCACATATAATTTGATATTCTCATTTATCGCCACAGTCTACCATACAAACATTTAATTTATCTGCATCAGGATGCTTTTCACAACTTTTTATATATCAGATAACAATCAAATCTGAAATTTTTCTTTCGATTATTTCTTCAATTTCGCATGTTTTTACTATCAACTTTTGGGCTATATTTTCTGGTGTATCGTTTACAGAAATGTACTTCTTGATCAGCGATGAATGGTACTTCATTTATTGAATTTATAATGTAAAATAAAATTTGATTATATATTTTTGATAGCGTAATGAATTGAGTAATAAAAAGAACAAATAAAAGAAGGAAATCATCACCAAATCAACATATTGTGTAGCCAAAAAGCAGCGATACAATCATAACTAGATTATAATTCTAAATATGATATTGCTTTGATGATGGGTGAATTTTATTTGTTTTTTATTGTGAGAGAAAGCTTATTTGAGATTAATATTTACATTTTTAAACTCTTTTCACAAGAGAAAATAAAAATTATTTAAAATTCTTGCAATTTTACAACCAATATATACAACAAAATCTAACTATTTAAAAAATAAAAATATATATGCCAAATAAAATCAAAGATTTTCAAGAAAGATTAATTAGCGCTTCACAAAAAGTTTTACTTGCGCCAAAAATTATTCTTAGTATACCAAAAAATGTTTTAGAAATGGGGATTGATGTATTAGAACTATCAATAGATATTTTGTGAAGCCCAGAAAAAATAATAGATATTCCAAAGCATGTTTTTCATCTCCCATCTCGTGTTTTTGAAAAAGTAATTAAGGCTTATCTAATAGTAAATGCAGATGTATATATTCCTTCTTTTTTACAACAAAAGAGAATTCTTTTTGATCTTATAAGAAAAGCAAAAAAAACGTCTTTTGCAAAAGAATTTAATTTTGAAAAAATAAAAACTATCCAAGATTTTCAAAAATTAGTTCCTATTTTTCATTATAAGGATTTTGAACCATGGATTTTACGTATGGTAAAAGGTGAGAAAAATGTTAGTTATCCAGGTAAAATAGATCGATTTGCAACATCATCAGGTACAACTTGATGAACAGCAAAATATATTCCAATTACAAATGAAAACCTCAGAACATCTCATTTTAAATGATGACTTGGTTCGCTTAGTTTATACGTTAAGAATAATCCCAAAAGTAAGTTTTTTCAAGGTAAATGATTGGTTATTTGATGATGATTTGTAAAAAACCCTTTCACTGGTGAAGATAATATCGGCTTTATTTCTGCTATTTTACAGAAAAACTCTCCATGGATAGGGCAAGTATTTAAAACTCCATGACCAGAAATTTCTTATATGGATGATCGAGAAGAAAAAGTCAAAAAAACAATAAAACTTACAACAAAACAAAATATTACTTCAATTAGTGGTCAACCATCATGGATTTCAAATTTTTTATATAGGTTGTTGGAAGAAAAATCTCAAAACAATATTCATGAAATACGACCAAATTTGGAATTGTTTTTCCGATGATGAATGTCTATTAGTTTGTACAAAAAACAATTAGAGGAATTAATGCCAAACAAAAACATGAAATATTATCAGATTTATAATGCCTCTGAATGATATTTCGCATCTCAAGATAGCAATGATGCTGATGATATGCTTTTGTTTACTGACCATGGAACTTTTTATGAATTTATACCATTCCAAGAATATGGAAAGGATAACCCAACTGTACTCACTTTGGATCAAGTAGAATTAAATAAAGATTATGTTATTTTAATTACCAATACATCTGGTTTGCGAAGATATGTTTTGTGAGATACTATAAGGTTTACTACCCTAAATCCTTGGAGAATTAAGATAACAGGAAGAACAAAATATTATATTGATGTTGTGGGGGAATGTGTAACTGCTGATTATACTGATAGAGCATTGTTGGCTGCAAGTGATAAAACTTGAGTCCATGCTTATGATTATATGGTTGCACCAATTATGTACGAAGGTTGAGAAATAAGATGAGCTTATGAATGGATAATAGAATGTGAGAGTGTTCCAGAAGATCAAGAATGATTTGCAAAAATCCTTGATCAAGAACTTTGCAACGTAAACTCGTATTATTATGACGAAAGATATGATACAAAAGTTCTTGGAGAACCAACAGTTCATTTGGTACCAAAAGGTAGTTTTTACAAGTGGTTACAATCCAAAAATAAACTTGGTTGACAAAATAAAATTCCAAAACTTGCAAATGATAGAAAGACTATAGAAGAGGTTTTGAAAATTATAAAATAATTTTATTATGTAAAAAACAATATTATGTGAGTATATTTTTTAGTCTTTTTTTTGTGTTTATTAGCAAGTGTTTTATATGTTTATTGAATCTGGCAATTTCTCAAACTAACAACAAAAATACATATCCCAACACCTTTTTCTTTTGGAAAAGATTTTTGGCGTGAATGGAAAAAATTTGGAATTGTTTATTTGGTCGGTGATATAACAAGGTTTGTAATAGAAATGTTTATTTTGGGAACATGAAATGCAATTGTAATAAGATTGGTTGCTATTATGATAACTTTTAGTACTTCGTGATTTTTTGGTCGATGGAGAAATCTTGTTTTGAGAAAAATTAAACATGATGTAAAAAATCATTATAAGTTTTGGGAATTTATGGGGGATACATTTGCTTCTTTGGTTTTTTGGGTACCTATGTATATAGTAAAACTTATGATTTTAGTTGCTTTTGACCTCACTCAGCGAAGTAACCTCTGGTATTCGGTATACGTAGGAATCTGAGCAATTTTACTTTTTGGTAGATTTGGTTGCTTCGCCGCAGATTTGGTAGAAAAATGGTTGTTTGGTAAGAGATAATTAATATAAAAAACCTCCCTTGATATTTAATTTACATTTACTATAAAAAAACCTGTCTGCCGGTAGGTAGATCAGATTCTAAATTATTTTGGAATTTTTATTTGGTAATCAAAAGAGATGTTTGATAACGTAAAAAAAGAAGATCAAGCTGCTTATGAATTAATTCTTGCAGAGCAACTTCGTCAATCCCAATGAATGGAACTTATTGCGAGTGAAAATTATCAGTCGCCAGCAGTTTTGGAGGCACAATCATCTCATTTTGCAAATAAATACTCCGAAGGAACTCCAGGGAGAAGATATTATGGATGACAAGAAAATACAGATAAGATCGAACAATTAGCTATAGATAGAGCAAAAGAAATTTTTAAATCAGATCATGCAAATGTACAAGGTCTTTCTGGAGCAGCTGCAAATGTATCTGTATATGCAGGACTTTTGGAACCAGGAGATACAGTTTTGGGTATGGATTTGACTCACTGATGACATTTGACACACGGAGCTCCAGTTACATTTATTTCAAAGGTATTTAATTTTCAAAGATATAAAACAAAACCTGATGGTAAAATAGATTTTGATCAAGTTCGTGCGTTGGCTCACGAATACCATCCAAAAATGATTTTGGCTGGATTTAGTGCTTATCCTAGAGAATTAGAATATGATAAATTTGCAGAAATAGCCAAAGAAGTTGGTGCAATAGCTTATGCTGATGTTTCTCATATTGGATGATTGATTGCTTGATGAGCATTGAAAAATCCATTTGATTACGGTTTCAATGCAATGATGACTACGACTCACAAATCACTTAGATGACCAAGATGATCATTGATACTTAGTAAATGAATAGTTTCCAATCCACTCAAAAAACCAGAAGATACTATAGAAAATATACCTACTAGAATAGATAGGGCAGTTTTTCCAGGTGTTCAGTGATGACCGCATATGAATACGATATGCGCAATAGCAGTTGCTCTCAAAGAAGCCCAAACACAAGAATTCAAGAATTACGCATCTCAAACTCTCAAAAATGCTCAAATATTGGCTCAAGAATTAGTTTCTCGTGAATATCAATTAGTGACATGATGAACAGATAATCATATGGTAGTAGTAAATTTCCAAGGAACAAGTATTGATGGATCTATAGCTGAAAAAGCATTAGATAAAATAGGTATCTCAACATCTAAATCCACAATACCAGATGATCCGAATCCACCATTTAGACCATCAGGACTTAGAATAGGTATGCCAGCAATGACTACTAGATGAGTAAAAGAATCTGATACAGTAAAAATAGTTGACTTTATGGATCGTGCATTCAAAAATCATGACAATGAAGAAGCACTAAAAATGATAGAACAAGAGGTAAAAGACTTTTGTAAAGCATTTCCAGTTCCAGGAATCATAGTTTAAAAATATAATCTATTGATATAATAAAACCATTAATTATAGAAGTATGAGTTAAATATAAAATAAAAATAAAAACGTTAGATTTATGATAAATTTTTTTAGGATTTGGGAAAAAAAACCAAAAGAAAATCTATCACCAGTAAAAAGTTGGCTAGATAGATACAGAGGGAAAAAGATTATTATTGAAATAGATTTTAAATCTTTTTCTGGAGTATTAGAAGAAGTAAAGGACGCTGGTATAAGCTTTGAGTGTTTATTTGATACAGGAGATATATTTTATTTAAGTAAAATATGCTCTATATCAGATAAAGGAATAGCCAGTGTGATGGGATCCAAAAAAGAAGATAAAAGAAAAATTTTTTATATGGAACTTAAAATAGCAAGTTAATTACCACCTTTATTAAGGTGGTTTTTTTTAAATTTTTATTTTAATGTAAAATGTCAATATATCTATTGAAATTATTGAGTAGATTTATATAAATCATAAGCAATAGGGTAGCCTTTATGTAATTTCTTTACCCATTTATTGTGTATTATGAATTCCAATAATCTCAAAAAAACGTACTTTCATACCTATGAAAGATTTTTTATTGAAAATAATTTTGTAGTTTCTACACCTTTTGTAATGAATTGGTCTTGAGATGTTTTAAATAATTATTGTGGAATTTGACTAAAACAACAAATACCATTGCGCTTATATATGTGATATAACAAAACTAATTCCAAAAAAATCACAATTAAAAAAATGTATCATTTGGAATTTCATGATTATAATTTTATAGAAACAAATGTTTTGGAGTATGCACCATATTTCAATGATCTAAATAAATTTTTGCAAAAAAAATATTCAAAACTTTGTGATAAATATTGATGAATAGAGATTAATATTCTTTCTGAATTACCAAGATGAGTTTGATTGGGATTTGGTTCTATATTGGCTTTATTGTTATCTGTTTTGATAAATAAATTGGAATGAACTATAGATTCTAACATATTAGAAAAACTGACTCAAAAAAATATCAATGAACAACTTAGTGATCAATATTCATCGTTTTACAAAATTTTTTCTGATGCATTAGAATTTGATAAACATATTTATGGTATGGTTTCTTCATGAACAAAACTTGCTTCATTTTTTAATTCATATTATCCTATTGTATCTTTTTCTGAAGATTATGAAAAAAATATTAACCATACAAATAGTAAAAGATATTTTGGTTTTAAACTAAATGATCTTTATCCAGAACTTAGAGAGGTTCCATATGTTCCAATTGATTATGGTGTGCTTTATTCTGGTAAACCAGTTCTTTTGGAGCAAATAGCATGAGATAATTATAAAAATAATTGAGTTTTGGCACAGCAAATTATAAATGAAACAAAGAATCTATTTGGAGATTTTTTGGATAATTTATCACCAAAACAAAGACCAAAATTTTACAAACATTTGATAGAACCAGATACAGATGAATTTACTCATACTTATGGTAAGATGATGGGTATTATTAGTTTGAAAATGCTTTATTTTATGGCAAAAGTATATCGTAGTTGATATGATGAATCAAGTGTTTTAGCTCTTTTGGATACATTCAAAAAACTTAGACAAGCAGATTGTGTTACAAGAGATAGTTCTCATACTTTTTTGAGATATATAAAAACTATGTTGGAAAAATTTCAATGATCTTCAAAATATATTTCATTAGCTCCAAACGATACAACTATAATGTGATGATCTTTGATTTTTATGTTGCCATTGGAATGATTTAGGGTTCCTATAATGAATGTAATAGATACTATCAACAAAGATTTTTCTGGTTCAAAACTTTTGTATGCTAATTGGATAGATGGACTAGCCTATGAATGATGTAAAATAGAACAGGATCTTACCGAAAATAAATATTCAGAATTTCTTGATGGTAGAAATTGTATTATAAAACGGACAAATTGAAAAGTTATTGTTGGAGATTGTGATAAACTTTTGTATAGCCAAAAAAAATGATTGCTTTTGGATACTTTAAACAACAAAATTTATTTAGATGGTAAAAAACTTACATCTCAAGATTTACATTCACAGAGTGCAACAATAGAAATCTTGAAAATGTTATTAGAAAATCCTGACAAAGATATACCAAATAAAGAACTTCCTACCTCAAGTTATAGTAAAAATAAAAATGATATGATAGGTAAAATTGTGATGCCATTGATTTCTTTGGTAGAAAAGAAAACAGGAAAAAGACTACCGCTTATTTGCAAGGGTAGTCTCTATGATTTTACTATTAAATTACAAGATTCTGATATTGAAATGACTATATTGAATCCGCTTTCTGGATAATTTTAAGACATCCCTGGTATTCCTCATCAACCAAGCATATTTCCTATATTTGAAGGATCAAATCCAAGAATTTCTTTTGTTTTTTCTGCAGCAATTTCTTGTGCTTTATTTTGAGCTTTTTGGAAACAAGTAATCAAAAGTCATTCTAGTGCTTCTTTTTTTGCAGGATCAAGTAAATTAGTATCATTTATTTTTAGCTCTTTGAGCTTCATTTCTCCAGAAATATCTACGACAACAGCATCAATTTCATTTCATTGACCATCAGTAAATTTTCATTCTTTTCATCTTATAACAAGATTTTTTAGAGCATTTTGTAATGTTTTGTACTTATCATACATTTTTTTTAGTTCTCATACTTTTCCAAACATTTTCATAACTTATAAGGTAAAATTTATGATTATTTGCGAGATGATTTGTACTGAAATATTTTTTAAAATCAAGTCATTGGATATTAAATCTTGAAACTTTAGTATTTTTGATTTTAATAGCATATTATTTTATTCTTTGTGTAATATTAAATCAATCAATCTTGGCTTGTTCATACATATATTCTATAGCCACACTAGATACACTCTGATAAGATGGTGTAATAAATTTTATTGAAACATTTGATAATCCTATTTCAAAAAGAGTTGCTTTTATCCAAGATTCATACAAAGATCCTAAATGTTGATCTATAATTATTATTAATTTTTCTGTCCTTTGTAGACTTTCTTTGAGATCATTATCTATTTTAAAAAACAATTGAGAACCAACAAAAACATCTACAGCATGTCACTGTTCTTGTAAAAATCCTGCTCCATATAAAACATCAATTAAAAGCGATCAAAAACAAATAATTGTTCAATTACTTCAACTATATCAATGTTTTTGAAAGCTAGTAATACCAAGTGATTCAATATTAACTTCGGGTAATTGTTCTTTATATGGGATATGTTCATTTAATCTAATATAACAAGAAGATTGATTTTTTTTAAATAGATCTAATATTTGTTCTTGGTATGCTATCTCATAAACATCCAGCCCAAAATCTTTTGCTTTTGTGATATCTCGCACATCCCAAAATCATTTATTTGAAAATCAAAGCAATCCACAACTAGGATTTATTAATGTTGTTTTTGATTTTCCTGATTGTATAATAGGAAATATAATATCTACAGGAGTTTTAGATGCAACAATAAGGAGTTTTTTTTCTTGACGAGTATAGTATGATATTGCTCATAAAAAGTCATTTTCTTTATCATTAAATGTAGATTCAAAAACAATATTCTCAAAGTTTTCTTTGGCAGCTGAAATAAAATTATCGTTAAATAAAAAATCACTATTCATAAAATTTTAATAAAAAAATAAAACTATTTAACCATCAATGAGTAATTAACCAAAAATTTTGCAATATCTCAAAATACTTTACCAGCAGTTTGTCATCACCATATACTTGATCTAGGACGGCGAATTTGAATAATTACAACATATTTTGGATCATCTTTGGTTATAATTCATACAAAAGAAGCGTTAGTCCATCATATTCATTGTTGATATTTTCATTTGTAGGAAATCTGAGAAGTTCAACTCTTACCTCATAAATTATATCATTCAACATAAGTAATAGGTCAAAGTTCGGGATTTTGATTTAAAACTTTGAATAATGCTTCTTTTAAAATTTCGCTAGTTTCAGGTTTTAGAATCTGATTTAAAATTTGTTTTTGGTTTTCTATATATGTATCGTTTTTTTTATCAAAAATTCATTTTATAATAGTCGGTTTGAGATAATATCATCAATTTATCAAAGGTGCATAACCAGCAGCAACTTGTAAAGGCGTCGTCAATAAACCCTGTCCAAACGAATTGTTTAGATACCTAGAAAGCGCAACAGTAGAAGAGTTTTCTACAAATCATTCTGATTCTCCAGCAAGTTCTATATTGGTTAATTTACCAAATCAAAACTTATCTAAATAATTATAAAATGATTCTTTACCAATACCAAATATATTACCGCTTCAATCACCATATGCTATTCTTACCATACCTACATTGCATGAATAAACAAAAGCATGTAAAAAACTATTGTATCATCCACAATTATCTGGATCAGCATTTTTTATTGTATAAGGTCATACTTCTACTTTATTTGTATCTTGGTAAAAATCATACATATTAATTTCATCTAAATCTATGCCTATTCAAACAGTAAATGCTTTAAAAATACTTCAAGGTTCATAAGGCATGGCAATATTTTTGTCTACAAATACTCTAGGTCAATAGATATTTTTTGCAATGTATTTTGGTATTGTATTATCAGCTCTTTCTATAGTAGTTGCCAATCTGTAATTTCATCAAGTATTTATATAAACAGGTACATCCAAATAAGTCAAATCATCAATTATATATCTATCATCCCATCAAAGTGGTCTAAGTTGATACGTTGAGTTATAGTCATTTGGATCAAAAGAAGGGTAATTAGCAGAAGCTTTCAATGTTCATTCAAAAGGATCAAAAACCAGAATACTAACAGAATCTGCTCTAAATTGTTCTTGATATTTTTTTGTTATGCTTTCTATCTCTTTTTGTATACCAATATCAATAGTAAGATAAATATCATCACCATCAACAACATTTTCTATTTGAAAATCATTTGCTCATACATTACCAACCCAAGAAGAAGAACGTCATATAATTTTACCATCTTTACCACGTAATTCAGTATCAAAATATTGTTCTATACCATAAAAAGAATTTCAATTTTTATCTACCATTCACAAAATATTCGATAAGAAAGATCAATATTCATAATATCTTTTTGTATATGGTTCAAGTCATAATCAATGCAAAAGAGGTATTTTGTCTCTATTTCGTTCTCTATAATATTCTATTTTTAAATTTTTTATGCTTTGAGCTATCATAGGATTTGCATCAGATGCTAATTTTACATATCTATTTTCTTGTTCTTCAAAATAATTTTCTAAATTATTGTATTGTGATATATATCAATATTTAGTTAAAAGAGATTTTAGTGGTCATATTTCTCTAGAAATACTAGCGATTTTTTTTGGTATAATATACACATAGTTATCAGATTCTATAGATATATAATCCAAATTTTTACTTTCCAATTCTTGTAAAAAAGCTTGATTAGTAAAAAATCATAAATAGTTTTTTGTCCTAATTCATGGTTGAATCATTTTGTCCAATTGATCCCTAATAAGTCAGTAAGCTATTTGTTTTGTAAATCATGTCAAAACTTGTTCTATTTTATCATAATGTCATGTTCGATCATGTTCTCGATATCAAGTAGTTACTATACCACTTCAATAATAAAAAAATTCTGGTTCTTTTGGGAGAATTTCTTTTTTTGTATATATTTCCAAATTTTTGATACAATTTTCTTTTGTTATTTGTTTCATACCATACATCTCACATAGATGAGAATAAATTACAGGAGTAAGTAACTGTATAAAACGAGGTTTATCCCAAACAAATTTGGGATCTACAAAAATATTGTACATTGTTATATTTTCTGTAAGTTGTACTGGTTTACCTGACTTATCATAAGCAAAGATATTTCCTCTTTTTGCTTTCAAAAAAGATTGACTTACATGTTGTCTACTCAAAAGATCTTCATAATAACTATGATTAAATATTTGAAGCCAAAACAATCTCAAAAATATTATGAAAAACAAAAAAGCAAAGAAAGAAAGGAGGTAGAATTCCTTAGTTACTTTGATATGACTAAGAAATGGTATCTTGTCAATTTTCTTTTGTATATATTCATCTATATTTCTGTATGTTTTGATGTTTCTCATGTATAAGGGGTTTAGAACTTAGAACTTAGAATTTAGAACTTAGAACTTAGAGCTTAGAACTTAGAGCTTAGAACTTAGAACTTAGAACTCAGCGGTTAAAGAATAAATGAATATATAACAAGTGAGTTCGATAACTCGAGCAATAAAAAGAATAAACAAAGGGAAATAATCATCACTAAATCAACATCATCTGTAGCCAAAAAGCAGCGATGCAATTATAACTAGACTATAATTCCAAATATGATACTGCCTTGATGATTATTGAGTCTTGTTTGTTTTTTATTACGAGATACTTCTTATAAACGAACTATTTTAATATTTACGATTTAGATATTAAAATTCAACAGCTAATACCAACCAATACTGTATACTTTTTTCTAGTTTTGACAACGTGAATATATGTTTATAACCAATAAAATATAAAAATAAAAACCTATTACAAATAGCTTCTTAGCTGGGTTTTATTTGTTTTTTTTTGTGCTTTTTATTGTGTTTGTTTGATATGATAAAAAACACTTGAAAATATCTATCGCTTTGATAACAATGGAACTGATATCTTTTATTTATTTTTTATAAAACAAACATGAAAAAATTTTTAGGAAAATCATTGGTATTAGTTGTACTTGTTGCTTTTGGATTATTTGTTGGTGGTGCATTTGCTCAATTTGGAGCTAATCCAGTAGATGGTATTCAATGATTATGAACAGAAGCTGCTGCTCCTAGTTTATTGAAGATAGTAAAATCTTTCATTAACTGGATCTTAGGATTATTATCTCTTATTGCTTTGGGTATGGCATTGTTTGGTGGTTTCAAAATGGTTACTGCTGCAGGAGATGATGGAAAATACAAAGAATGATTCAAAGTTTTGAAACAAGCTGCTATTGGATTGGTAGTTGTTGGATTATCATGGATTGTAGTAAGTGCAATATTTGCTATTATATGATCAGCTCAAACTTGAACAGTAACTTATAGCTAATATAAATATTTTCAAAAGAATCTCTCATCTTTGGGTGGGAGATTTTTTATAATAAAAGCTTTTTGAGTTGATTCATCAAGGGAAATTGGTATATATATTAGAGCTTAGCTCTTAGTACTTAGAATTTAATTTTTTCATAATTAGGCTAATGGCTTTAGGACTCTATAACTTTAATTTGAACAATAAAAAGAACAGCTAATAACTTTTTTATTATTAATTGAATAATGAATCTTCACGAATTTGAATTACGTTATCGTGCATACAAATGATTAAATCATAAATTCGATATCTGATGGGATAATGAAACAATTTTACAATTAACTAAAATTTCTAATCAAGGTGTCGTTGATAAGGCCTTACCAGAAATCAGTCCAACAGAACTCAAAGAAATAACAATCCAAACATATACAAAGTTCAAAAAAGAATATTTATGAGAAAAAGGAGATCAAAAAATTGATTGATGAACGCTTAGAGAATATATTGATCGTTTAGAATACGAACTCAAAGTTATCAAAGAAATGTGATTTAATTCATACTTCCTTATTGTAGCTGATTTTGTACGTCGAGCAAAGAAAAATCAAATTGTAGTAGGACCTGGAAGGTGATCTTGAGCAGGTTCTTTGCTCGCTCGGGTAATTAGAATCACAGAAGTTGATCCAATCCCATTTTGACTTCTTTTTGAAAGATTTCTCAATCCAGCTCGTATTTCTATGCCAGATTTTGATATTGATTTTGAGGATACTCTCAGAGAACAAGTAATTTCTTATGTGAGAGAAAAATATTGAGAAGAAAATGTTGCTTCAATAGGTACTTATATGCAAATGGCCCCCAAAGCTGCTTTCAAGGATGTAGCTAGAGTAATGTGAATCCCTTTTGAAAAATCAAATTTAATCTCATCTTTGATGCCAGATAAAATGTCGATGCTTGATGCAGTCAAATCACAAGACTCTCCTGAAGAGTTAAAAGTAATTTATGATTCTGATGAAAAAGTACAAAAAACAACAGAAGTAGCAGCAAGTTTGGAATGAAATATGAGGCAACTATGAGTACATGCATGTTGAGTTATTATTGCACCAGAAAAAATCACAACATATTCACCAGTACAATATGTAAAAGAAGATACACATGATATAGTTTGTCAGTATGATTGACCAACTCTTGAAACTATTTGATTGCTAAAAATGGATTTTTTGGGCCTTAGAAACTTATCAGTAATCAAAAATTGTATCAAAATTATTTCCAAAAAAGCTGAAAAGGAAGGAAAAGAATTGGAGCCAATGTTTTCTTATTTTATGAAAAACATGTCTTTTTTGCCTCCAATAGATGATGTAGATACATTTAAAAAAGTTTTTCAAGTTTGAGATACAACAGGAATATTTCAATTCGAATCCGAATGAATGAGAACATTTCTTGTCAAACTTGAAGCTGATCGTATAGATGATCTTGTTGCGATGAATGCGCTTTATCGTCCTGGTCCAATGGAGTTTATTCCAAATTATATTGCTCGTAAAAAGTGAGAGGAACCAATTAGTTATATGCATTCAGAACTTAGATCAGAACTTATCAAAAAATACTCAGAAGAAATAGCCGAAGCTGAAAATCAAAAACTTATAGAGGATTTATGACCTATTATGGATCTTACTTACGGTATTGCTGTGTATCAAGAACAGCTTATGTTTTTGGTACAAGCTATGGCATGATTTTCGCTAGCAGAAGCTGATATTCTCAGAAGATGAGTAGGTAAAAAAAAGAAGGAAGTAATTGAACAACTCAAAAAGGAATTTGTAAAAAGATGTGAAGAATATAGAGAATACAAAAGAGAGACTTCTCAATATATTTACGAAAAAATGATAGAACCAGCTGCATCTTATTCGTTCAACAAATCACATTCGGTATGTTATGCAATGATTGCTTATCAAACAGCATATCTCAAAGCACATTATCCTGTGGAATTTTATGCTGCTTTAATTAGATCTGTAGAGGAAGATACAGATTGACTTAGTGGTTATATAAACGAAGCTCAAGTTCATTGAATAAATGTATTATCTCCAAATATCAATAATTCTTTTAATCATGTAGCTGCTATCAATAATGAAGTCAGACTTTGATTTTTTTGTATAAAATGACTTTGATTGGAAATATGAGAAACTATACAAAAAGAAAGACAAACAAATGGTAAGTTCCAGTCTTTAGAAGACTTTCTCAAAAGGTGTCAAAGTGTTGTAAATAAAAAATCTTTGGAATGATTGGTAAAATCTTGAGCATTGGATGAGTTTTGAGATAGAAAAACAATGCTTGAAAGCGTGGAAATGCTCTTGCAATGGACCAAATCTTCACAACAAATGTGAGGTTGACTTTTTGGTATGACAGATATACAGACAAAAATAACATACAAAAACAATTATGAGACAACATTTATGGAGAAGTTATTGATGGATCAAGATGTGTTTAAAACATTTGTAACCTGAAATCCATTGGATTGATTATATTATTATATCAAAAAGTTTTCGTTTATTTCACAATTCAAAGGCAAGGAAAAAATAACAGGAACTTTTATTATTATATGATATATCAAAAATATTCAAAGAGCAAAGAAGAAATGATTTTTTGTAGAAATAGAAGATATTTCTGGCAAAATAGAAATTTTTATGAAAGATACTGTTGATCTCAAAAAAAATGATATAGTGATAGTACATATATTTAAATGAAGATCTATAAGTTTGGAAAAAATAGTTAGAACATCTAGAGAAATGTTGATACAACAAGCATGAAGTAAATATAATCCAGAAATAACAGTTATAAAAGCAAAATTATTGAGACAGGAATGATCGAGTTCAAATGAAAAACCAAAGCTGGAACCAATAATAATTGTAAAAGAACAAAAAAAAGAATCAGAATCTTCAAATAATTTATATCCTATTCCAGATAACATACAAAAAATACATAAATTATCAGATATTATAAAATCAAATCCTTGAGATCAAAAAATTATCATAGGAAATAAAGAAATATTGGTTAGTGAAAATTGAGTAAAACAGATTTCATCTTTATATTTATAATCTGATATGATAAACTCTATTTTAAAAACATTAGAATCGTCAAGAAATATAGCTATGTTTTGACATAAAAATCCTGATGGTGATTGTATATGATCGTTGCTTGGTCTTTGAAAGTTGCTAGAGAAAATGGGTAAAAATGTAAAATATTTTACTCCAACATTACCAAGTCGTATATATGATTTTTTGCCAGAAACAAAAAAAATCTCATCCAATTTTGATTATGGGAAATATGATCTTTTGGTATTTGTTGATTTTTCTGAATATACTCGTATTTCTTCTTTTTATGATTTTGATAAGGATTATTTTGATAATCATAATATAATAGTAATAGATCACCATGTTTATGAACACAAATATAAAAATTGGAAAGTGATTTCTGATCCCACAGCAATGAGTGCTTGTGAAATAATCTTTGAACATACTTACAAACGATGGCCAAAATTATATGACAAAAATATAGCTACTTATTTTTATTTGTGATTGACTACTGATTCTGGAAATTTTCGTTATGATGAAGATCACAAAAGGGTTTTGGGTAACGCTTTGAAATTAATAGAATTATGAGCCGACAAAAAAAATATTGTAAACAACGCTTTTCGTAAAAAATCTTTTGCATGAGTCAAAATGATGCAACTTATATTCAAAAGATTGAAAAAAAAATGATGATTAATATATACACGATATACAGAAAAAGATCTCAAAAAAATATGAATTGATCGCGAGGAAGCGGATTTTTGACAAGTTATTATACAAGATATAGCGGAAGCAAAAGTAACAGTTATTTTTAGAGATGATAAAGAAAACAACCATTGTTATATGTCTTTTAGAAGCAAGGATGCCGATGTACAAAGATTAGCAAAATCATTTGGTGGTGGATGACATATTCATGCTGCATGATGCAATGTATCTAGAAAATGAACATTCCAACAACAGGTAGAAGAGCTAAGTAACAAAATAACCAAAATGATATAATTTTATCTCAAAAATTTATATATGAAACAATTAAATATATGATTTCGTTTGCTTAGGCCAGTTGTCCATTGATTTATTATTATAATAATTTTTTCATTAACATATAAATTACGTTTGGTAACTGATCTTATACCTGGTGTACAATTAAATATTCCTCTTATGAATTATCGTGAAACCATGATATATGCATGGATTGCTACAATAATTTTTATTGGTTTGGGTATTATAAAAAGCTTGTACGAATTACATAAACCTATACAAAAATATTTTCAAACATTTACAAAAGTCTGGTTATATTGGTTGGTTACTATTACTTTTATTGCATATTTTGGTCAGTGATTTATATTTTATTTTGGAATTTCTAGATTTATTATATTGGTATGATCGTGAATAGTCTTCTTTGTCTTATTTTTCTTTGATCAAATACGAAATTATATAGAATCAAAATTCAACCAAAAAAGTGATCGTAAAATAATCATTATTTGAAGTGATATTTTGGGTAGTTACAAAGCAATAGAAAATATCAAGAGTTGATTTTCTTACAAAACAGAGTTTATAAGAGCTAAGAATCTAAAGGATGTAGAATTGGATAAATATTTTATAGCAATAGCGGTTTGAAGTTTTGAAAAAGAATTGTTACAAGAAATATTTGAAAAAACTAGATTTTCATACACAAGATTTTATCATATTTCAGAATGATTTTTCTTGGAAGATGTTGTTTATTCGCCAGAAGCTATAAATAATATAGTAGCATTGGAATATAAAAATTCTACTCTTGATTGATGGTCATTGATTTGGAAGAGATTGTTTGATGTTTTTGCTTCGTTTATTCTCATAATAATTTTTCTTCCAGTTATGATAGTTATAGGTATTGCTATCAAAATTAATTCACCAGGTTCTATATTCTTTTTTCAAAAAAGAGTAGGTAAGTGAAGCAAATTATTTACTTTTGTTAAATTTCGTAGTATGTTTACCCACCTAAGCACATGAGGTAAATACTGATGAAAAGAAGCAGAAAAACTCTATCAACAACTTATTGCATCTGATGCAAATATTAGATGAAATATATTACCAAAAATCAAGAATGATCCAAGAATTACCAAAGTAGGGAAATTTCTTCGCAAAACATCTCTTGATGAATTACCACAACTTTTTTGTGTTTTGATAGGTACTATGTCTTTGGTCGGTCCTAGACCACACCTTCCTGGTGAAGTAGAAAAATATGAAATCTGGCAAAAAAGATTACTTTCTATCAAACCATGAATTACAGGCTACGCACAAGTTTTTGGTAGAGATAATCTAGACTTCGAAGATGAAGCAAAATTAGATCTATACTATATTCAAAATCGATCTATCTTTATGGATCTTTATATTTTATTCGCAACATTTGGCGTAGTATTTAAAGGAAAGTAGTTATGCATTCTCTCGCAATAAAAAACAAATAAAATTCATCCATCATCAAGGCAATGTTTTATTTAGAATTATATTTTAGTTTCTATTGTATCGCTGCTTTTTGGCTACGGATGGTGTTGGTTTAGTGATGATTTCCTTCTTTTATTTGTCCTTTTTATTGCTCGATTCATTCTTATAGTTTATAGCTACTAATGACTCAATAACTTTATAAACCTTACTTATAACTTTTAAAACCAATGACTTTATCAGAGCAAACAAAAACAATACAAACATTTATAATTTCACATCCCAACGTGACATCAATTTCAGATTCTGATGAATTGCATAAATTGTACACAGATTTAATAGACTGCCTCGTAGATCATAATCATCTTTATTATATAGAAAGTTCTTCAATTATTTCTGATAAAGAATATGATGATCTTTTCGCTTATCTCAAAAAAATAGAAGAATTACACCCAGAAATAATATCATCAAATAGTCCTACCCAAAGTCTTGTAGGGCAGGTGAGTGAAGGATTTAAACAAGCAAAACATACGATTAAATTAGCTTCATTGGAAAATACATATAATGCAGAAGATCTCACTGACCGAGATGAAAGAATAAAAAAAATATTAGAAAAATCTTTCGAAGTCATTTCCGCTTCGTCTGTTGGGGCGGAAATCCAAACTGAGAATCTAAAATATATTATAGAACCAAAATTTGATGGAATAAGTGTTGAGTTGATCTATGAAAATGGAAGATTGGAAAAGGCAATAACTCGTTGAGATTGACGAGTTTGAGAAGACATCACTGCCAATGTAAAAACTATTAAAAATATTCCACAAAAGCTCAAACAACCAATGGATATATCAGTAAGGTGAGAAATAATGATGCCAAAATCAGTTTGGAAAGATATCAATAAAGAAAGAGAAGAAAATGGGGAAATTCCATTTGCAAATACAAGAAATGCAGCATCGGGAAGTATTAAACTTTTGGATTCCAAAGAAGTAGCAAAAAGGTGACTAGTTTGTTATGTTTATGATACATTATGTCATTCCGACCTAAAGGAATTGGAGTCGGAATCTAACTGATCAGTCATTGCGAATGAATATGAAGCAATCCATCTCGAATCACTTTGACTTCCTACTTACCCTCGAAAAAAAGAAGTTAATTCTATACAAGAAGTCGTTGATATATGTCTTGACCAACAAATCAAAAAACAATTAGAATCAGAAGATTATGATTTCGATGGATTGGTTATCAAGGTCAAAGATTATCAATATCGTAATATTTTAGGATCAACAGATCATCATCCACGCTGGGCAGTTGCTTATAAATTTCCAGCTCAACTGGCATCTACAAAGATTTTATCGGTGGATTTTCAAGTATGAAGAACATGAATAATTACTCCTGTAGCCAATCTCGAGCCTATCGAACTTAGTGGTGTAACTATCAAAAGAGTCAGTTTACATAATTTTGATTTTATACAAGCCAAAGATCTTCATATCGGAGATTATGTATGGATCCAAAGAAGTGGAGAAGTTATTCCTTATATCGTATGAGTAATTACAGAACGTAGACAAGATATTCAGCCAATAATTATGCCAAAAGCCTGTCCTTCTTGCGAAGGAAAAGTAAATAACGTTGATATGCATTATTATTGCAGCAATCCTCAATGTCCAGCAAAACTCAAAGAACAGATTCTCCATTTTGTAAGTAAGAACTGTATGGATATTCAATGAATTTGAGATAGTATCGTAGATATCTTGGTAGATCAAAAAATTGTCCAGAATATTGCAGATATTTACCGTATTCCAGAGCAATCTACACAAATTTTACTCCGCAAATTCCCAGGAATCGGAGATAAAAAAGTTTCAGAAATAGTCAAAGAAATAGAGGAATCTAAACAACAACCATTACGAAGACTAATCAATGGGCTAGGAATTCCTCATGTTGGTAAAAAAATGGCTCAAGATATAGTACAAGCAATGGTTTCTCAACAACCAGTTTGTTTGGAAGATATTTTACATATTCTTACTGATCGTGATTTTTTGATTACGGTGTATGGAATCGGTGGAAAAACTCTTGATGCTTTGGTTGATTATTTTTCGGATACACAAAACCAAGAAATGTTGATGCATCTAAGAGATATTGGTATGAAATTTAGAGTTGATACAAATGGTTATGATTTATATACAGAAAAAAAAGAGTCTTTTTCTATTACAGGTACATTCCCTGTATCTAGAGATTTGATTGTTTCGACTTTAGAAAAAGAGGGATATATTTTTCATGACAATCCAACAAAATCTACACAACTTATGTTGATAGGAGAAAAAGCTGGTTCCAAAAGAGAAAAAGCCCAAGAACTCTGAATCACTATTTACGAAGGGCGAGAAATCTTAACAAAACAATTTCCTATTCTTGCAACTATCAAAATCAACGATATTTCTGATAAACCAAAAATTACACAGACAAGCTTATTTTAGGAGTAAGTCATTGCGGCTTAAAAAATTTGGATATCTATTAGTCATTCCCGCTTAAAGAATTTGGGGCGGGAATCTAGATTTTATATTTTACATAACGTATGAATACTTATTATGTTTATATTCTTACAAATAGGAAAAAATGAACATTATATGTATGAGTTACAAATAATCTTGTAAGAAGATCTTTTGAACATAAAAGTTGATTTAATGAATGATTTACTAAAAAATATGAAATAAAATATTTAGTATATTATGAAATAATAAACAGTATAGAACAAGCAATAATTAGAGAGAAACAAATAAAACATTGGAACAGAGAATGGAAAGTTCGTCTTATAGAAAAAACAAATCCTCAACGAGAAGATTTGTTTGATAATATTATAGAATAGATTTCCGCCGCAACTGGCAAAGCGGAAATGACATAAAACTGTTTAAAAAATTAAATACCTGTTAGTCATTCCCGCTTAAAGAATTTGGGTAGGGAATCTAAATCTCTTACCCTTTCAAAAATTCATCAATCATTTTTTCTACTTCATCATATTTTTCTTCCAATAATTTTTTCTCCTCTGGTTTGAAATTACTCAGTACCCAGTCAGCAACAAAATTATTATCAAGTGGTCTATCTACACCAATCCTAATTCTCGCAAAATCAGGAGTACCAAGTCTTGCTATCAAACTTTTTAATCAATTATGACCAGCAGGACTACCACCAAATTTAAATCCAATCCTTCATGTAACAAAATCAATTTCGTCATGTAAAATCAGAATATTTTTACTTTCTGTTTTATAAAAATTAGCTAGGGGAGCGACAGCATCACCACTGCGATTCATAAATGTTTGTGGTTTACAAAAAATCACTCTGTTATCATCAATATCAGCTACCAAAATTTCTGCAATATATTTTTTATCAAACGAAAATTTTCCGAGGTTATGTGCTTTTATAAATTTATCAAGCATCACAAATCAGATATTGTGTCTGGTTTTTTCGTATTCTTTTCATGGATTACCCAATCCAACAATTAATTTCATCTTATCTTTATGGTAAGATAAAAACCTAAGTACTAAGAGCTAAGTACTAAGTTCTAAAAAACTAATCTCTAATTTCTTGCATTTCCAAAAATTCTAGAATATCTCAGATTTCAATTTTTTTACCTGTAAGTACTTTGATTCCACATTCTTCTCATTCGTTCATTTCTTTTACTTGATCTTTATTTTTGTGAAGAGATACAATATCTCAATTTCCAAGTATTTCCTCTCATCTAAGAATTCTGAATTTCAACTTGTTTTTGGCTTTTCCTTCTATGATTCTTCCTCAAATAGTCATATCTTTGAATTTACTATAGAATATTCCAAGTACTTCTAGCTTACCAACTACTACTTCATGTTTTTCGTATTCGATCATACCTTGTAAAAGTTTGTCTAGATAGTCAGTTAATTCGTAAATAATATCAAAACTCTTCATTTCTATTTTTAGGTTTTCAGCTTTTTTCTTGAGAATAGCATTGAGTGAAATATTAAATCCAAGCAGTAATGCTCCAGATGCTTGTGCCAAGGAAATATCAGAATCATTGAAATGTCCAACATCTGTATGAATAATTTTGATAGTTACATTTTTTGGTAATTGTATACCATCAACAGCTTGTTTCAAGGCTTCAATACTACTACTTCCATCAGATTTCAAAATAAGTCTAAGTTCGGCAGCTTCTTTTCCACCAGATTGTAATCCAGTTATAAATTGTTGAATAGCTGATTCAGAATTAGCTTTTTTTTCAAATTCAACTACAGCAGCGATTCTTTGTTGTGCTTCTTTTTCACTAGAAACTACTTCAACAATACGTCCCGGTTCTGGTAAATTGGTGATACCAAGAATCTGTACAGGTTCTCCACCAATAGCTTTTTGTATACTTTTTCATTTCCAATCTTGCATTCTTCTTACTTTACCATAAGTGTCGTATGCTACTACAATATCTCAAACTTTTAGAGTACCAGTCATTACAATAATTGTAGATACAACTCCTTGTTTGGGATCTTTGTGTGCATCCAAAACAACTCATGCAGCAGCTCTTTCTGGATTAAATTTGAGATCTAGCATTTCTGTTTGAAGTAATATATTTTCCAAAAGTTCTGGAATTCCTTGTCATGTTTTTGATGAAATACCAATAACTGGTACATCTCCACCTCGATCTTCTGGAATAACCTCATATTTTGCCAAATCCTGTTTGATTTGATCAACGTTTTTACCTGGTTTATCTATTTTGGTGATAGCAACTATAATAGGTACACCAGCAGCTTTTGCATGTCAAATTGATTCAACTGTTTGTGGCATCACACTATCATCAGCTGCAACTACAATCACAGCAATATTAGTTAATTTTGCACCCCTAGCTCTCAAACTAGTAAATAATTCATGTCATGGGGTATCAATAAAACAAATCTGTTTTCCATCATGTTCTACTACTGATGCTCATATTCATTGAGTAATTCATCAAGCTTCTCATTCTGCAACTACTGTTTTTCTAAGATAATCAAGTAATGATGTTTTTCCATGATCTACATGTCACATAACTGTTACAATAGGAGGACGCGATTCTTTGTGTTCTGCATCTTTATCCAACGCAAGTATTGATTGCAAATCTCAACTCAAAAATGATTCCAAATTTAGTTGAACTTCTTTCTTTTTTACAATTACTCAGAGTTCTTCTGCAATCAAAGAAGCTGTATCAAAATCAAGAGATGCAGTAATAGATGTCATAATTTTATTTTTCATCAATGTTTTCATCACTTCTGGCAATGGAATACCCATTTTTTCAGAAAATTCTTTTACAGTTATTTTACCTTCTATAATAATTTCTTGTTTTTTAACTAGATTTTCTGAAGTAGTTGCTATTTTTTCTATTTTTTTGGCAGGAGTAGGTGTAGCAGCAGGTCTTTGGTTTTGTTGAGGTGCTCATCTTCTTTGTCATTGATATGGTTGTCTTTGTCATGGTCTTTGTCATTGAGTTTGTACAGGTTTTTTTGGTACTTCATATCTTTTTACACCATCAAAAAAAGCAAGATCAGGTTCTTTGCGAGCTGTAGGTTTTTCTTGTGGTTTTGGTGGTTCTGGTTTTTTCTCTTTACGAGGAGCATTTGGATCTATTTTTCCAGAAAAAACTCCAGAAATAAAATCATCTCTTTTCTTTGCTATTATTGGTTCTTGTTTTATAATTTCTTTGGGTTTAGCTGGCTTTGCAACAATTGTATCGTCTTCGTATTGATCAACTTTTTGTGCTGCTTTTTGTGCAAATCAAAGTCATGATAAAAATCCTCCTCATCAGAGTTCATCAATTTTCAGTACTTTTGCTGTTTCTCCATCAGAATCTTTTGTCTTTTTGGATTTGGAAACAACTACTTTTGTTTTTTTCGCTTCTTCAGAAGCACTTTTTTTCGGCATACACAAAAAAATATACAAAATAAATCCCGCTTATAGTACAAATATTTATCAGTATTTCAAGCAGTAATTCCAGTTTTTCAAATTTTGACAAATAAAAAATTCCGACTATAATCTATTTGTTTCTATTTTTCTTTTTGTCATGAAAAAACTAAAATCTCTAATTGCAGACCATGCAATATTACTTCAAAACTATAATTATGCGTATATTAGTAGTACGGCATTATTTTTGTTGTTGCCGTGATATAAAGGCTCTCCAAGTGATTTTGATATAGCATTGAATTGGAATTGAAAATCAAAAAAAGAACTTTTGGAATTATATAAATATCTAAAATCCCAGCCATGAGTAAGCAATATTTGTTTTAAAACAATAGAAAATCAATCAATAGCAAACCAAATAATCGAAAAAAATCAAAGTATTACTATATCTTCCCCAATATTAAATAAACTAATTACTCAATGAAATATAAGAATTACTTATGTATACAAAACAATGCCAGTAGAATTATTTCCAGAACAAAAGGGGAATGGGGTAACAAATATTGATGTTTGTGATCCTTATATTCACTATATCAAGATAAACAATACAAAAGTAGCAGTTTTAAATACTTTGGATGTTGCCAAAAGATATGTGATAAATTTTATTGATGAAGTTTCTCGTAAATCGTTTTCTCATATAACAAATCTTGACTATAAACACAAAGATGCAATCAGACTCAATACTATTATTCAAATTCTTTATATCCACAAAAAAGATATTAGTCCCAAAGGGTTGCTTTCTTTTATAAGAAATTATATCAAAGACCTCAAAAAAAATATTGCACCTCACAAAAGATCATGATTTATCCAGAGAATGCTGGAAAATTATCCCAATGTATACAAAAAACTCAAAATTATTGTAAAAATGTATCAAAAATTTGATGTTGATAATCATAATGGTAAAAAAGAAGTAGATTTTTCCAAATTTCACCATGAATTAAAAAAGGAACTTACAAAAATATATCAAGTAATTGATCTTTATCAAAATCATATGCATCAAAATCTCTATATCAAAAAATCAACTTTTCTCAAAACAATTACAGATAAAGAATGTAAAAAAATTGAAGAATATTTACAAAAAATAAATCTGAATAATAAAATCAATGGATTTGCTTATTTTTACGAGGTATATTCTATTATTAATATGCTCAAAACTCATATATAAAAAAGGTTGACATAAGTGTTCGGATATATATAATACAATTGTGTTTTTGGAACATCAAAAAAAGCTAAACAATGGAAAAAAAATTTGTTAGACAAGAAAGAATGCGAGGATTCTGCTTTCCAAAGGCAAATGATCTTCCTAAGGGGTTTCAAGTATTTACTCCTGACGAGTATTTTACTCGTCAAAAAGAACAAAATGCTCTTGCGGATGTACCACTTATACCATTTCCTCTGATGGATGGTTGTAAGCAAGGAGATATTGATAAGTGTCAAATATTATGTGGCGCTTGTGTCTCTGCTGGAGGCTTTGAAAACATTCCAAAAAAGGTTTTTAAGATTAATTAAAACAAAAAAATCGTCCGGTAACCCCTGACGATTTTTTACAAAGCAAAAATCATAAATCACTTGAAAAAATCAAACTAAGATATATAATTAAACCATATTTATATGTTATGCAAAAAAAATGAACACAATAACTGTTGAAGTCCCTACAAAAATAGCTCAAAAATATGGTAAAAAGATTGTTAGTTACCAAGAACTTTTGGAATTAGTAGAAGAAAGTTTTTGGACGGATTTTGATGTTGAACCAAAAATAGAAATCAAAGATTTTTTAATAAATTTTGATAAAATGAAAATATTATATGAAAAGATTGATCATATTGTAGCAACCAAAGAGCTAGAAAAAGGAGAAACAAAATCTTTTACTGATGTTAACGAATTATTCAATGACTTGGATAATTAAAAGAACTAATCAATTTAAGAAAAATTATCAAAAGCTCCCACAACATATCCAAGATAAGTTCAAAATAAACTTTCAAAAATTTTTAATTAATCCTTATGATCATCAGCTTAAAACTCATAAACTAAAATGATTGCTTTGATGATTTACTTCTAGTAGAATTAATGATGATTATAGATTTATTACGCAAATTGAAGAAAAAGAAATAACGTTGATTAATATAGGAAATCATTGAATTTATAAATAGCAAAAAGCCCCGGAAAAATCCGGGGCTTTTCTTAAGGCAAAAGTTGGAAGCTGTTGCCCTATTTTGGTGAAAAAATGAACTTTTTGGTTACAGTTCCACCATTCTGTAATTTTATCACAGTAAAGTATATCGTGTTTGCTGTAAATGTATTTCTATACATGATAAACGATGTAGAAGCTCCATTTACAGTTTCCTCTAATAATGTTTGGCCTTGAGTGTTTATAACTTTTAGGCTTTCCATCACTTGATCGCAATCGATAAATACCTCACCGGGATTTGGGTTCGGATAAAGTGAAATGGTAAAATTACCCACTTCAGTCTCTATCACATGTGTCGTCACATTATCAAGAGTAAATTCAATCGCATAAGCTGCTATTAACTCATTTATTATGCTCTCGATTTCCTCAACAGAAACGCCAAGTAAATCAGCGATTTCATTGATTTTTCCCAAAGCTTGATCGCGTTCTGCAGTCAAATCATCAACTTGAGTCTGTAGACTAGTATTGCTAGCAGTAAGCGTAGCAACTTGATCGGTTAACGAATTAACTTGAGTCTGTAGACTAGTATTGCTAGCAGTAAGCGTAGCAACTTGATCGGTTAACGAATTAACTTGAGTCTGTAGACTAGAATTGCTAGCGGTAAGCGTAGCAACTTGACTAGTTAAATTATCAACTTGTCCTTGAAGTACAAGCTTGTCGGCTTCTAACTGATCGATTTGATCAAGTAAATCTTGCATACCTCCATCAATAATAGCTTGAAGATCTGCAACTTCTTGTTCAAGATTGCTAACCTGAGTTTGCAACAAAGCAACATCAGCAAGTGCGTCATCTCTTTCCCCAGTAACCGTAGCAAGCTGGGTAGTCAAGGTAGCGTTAGCAGCAAGTGCGTCATCTCTTTCCCCAGTAACCGTAGCAAGCTGGGTAGTCAAGGTAGCGTTAGCAGCAAGTGCGTCATCTCTTTCCCCAGTAACCGTAGCAAGCTGAGTAGTCAAGGTAGCGTTAGCAGTCAAGGCAGCATCTCTTTCCCCGGTCACCGTGGTAATAATACCATGTAACTCAGGTATGCTATCATTCTCCAAAAATCTTATCACAGACTTGTAAAGAACGGTATCAATTTCGAGATCGGCAACTTGTCCTTGCAATAAATTGTTGTTAGTACGCAAATCATTTATCACTGCAGTACTATCAGCCAACCTCAATCTCAAATCCTGAGCAACAGCAGAACTATCTCTAGTTTGTTGTCGATACAATGCAGTATCAGCTTTCAACTGAGTTATATCTGCTTGCATCGCACTGATGTCGACAATTTCTACATTGAAATTATCACTAACTATTCCATCTCCACAGGTATTGTGGGCTTGAGCAGTTAGATCAAATGTTCCTGTAGATGTGAAATCTATTGTCACATTCTGTCCACTTGGTGTAGCTGTAGCTAGGTCATTAGGCGTCATTACCCATGTCCAATTAACAGCACCAATAGAACTACCTGTGTAAATTATAGATGAACCTTTTTTGACAAAGGGGTCACCTGTAATTACAGGTTTTGTAGGTACAGTAGTAACTGTTACGGTCAAAGGATCAGAAAGCGGACTTTCGTTTGCGTCTTTGATACCTTTTACAGTAATTGTTGCATCACCAGTCCAAGAACTACTCCAAGTAATTGTTGGAGAGCTTGTTGTACCATCAGTTATAGTTCCAGCTGCTACAGGATCCAAATACCACTGATAACTCGTAGCATTGGTTGATGTAGAACTGTAACCCTCACTCGTCCCAGCACACACACTGGTAGAACCAGATGGAGTGGTTGGTTTGAGTGGTAGATTACGGTAAACAACATAGAAATACTGTGATTGGTCTGGATTTGATCTTATTATACTAACCAAAGATCCTTTGGATCCATCCGGAAGAGTAGCAGTAGCATCTGTATAAGTAAATGTAGCAGAATATGTATAATAAATATTTGCTCCAATAGACCAACTATAAGAAATACCATCATCTACAGGTCCTGCCTTTAGATATATATCGCCTGTTCCTCCCTCAATAAATAAGGTGTCAGCATCAAATATATCTTTAATTGGTAATTCTGTAAATACATCAGTCATACTTCCTGGTGCTTTGATAATATGGGTAGCATAGATTCCTTGAATCATAATTACCCACAAAGATAAGAAAAATAATATACGTTTCATAATTTTAGTTTTATTTGTATTAGATTTAGATTCCAACTAGTAATGATAAAAAAATGTTAATGAACAACAGCTTCCAATCCAAATTCTATTTATTTACCACAAAATGTCAACTTAAAATACTGTAATGACATAGATTTTTTTGTTTAAAACCATAGATAAGACTATAATTGTTTTATTGATGGTATATGTTGTTTTAATGTTATTACTTATCTGTCATTCCCGCTTTGTTATCCCAGCGTTGCCAGTTGGAGCAGGGATTGCGGCGGGAATCTAGCTAATCAATTTGGATTTCCGCCCCAACCGACAAGGCTTGCCTACCGGCAGGCAGGCGGAAATGACATATCAACAACATACAATACCAAATTAATGCTTTTACGTTCTTATACCTACTTATGAACAACAAAACAAAATTTCTCAAATTTGCAATCGCAGTAATCCTGGGAGCAGGACTAGCTGGAGCATTGTATGCGCAACTTCAAATCGAATCCAGTATTGACAATTCTGTCATGACTATCAAACAGATTAATCTGACAGCTGATGGTAAAGATGGCCCTGCTATTATTACTTTGGATGGATCAAGCGCTACACCAGTTACAGTTAAATGATCAATGATAGTTGGTGATACCGCAAGTAATAAAGTATCAGGTATACGTTCATCTATTTATGGTTGAGATCTTAATAATATTACATGAGATCAATCAGTAATTGCTGGTGGTAGAAATAATAAAATTAACGCAACTAATGCAATGATTCCATGAGGTTCTGATAATAGAGTTAATGCAAATTATGGATTTGCAGCAGGTCGTTATGCTATTGTAAATACAAATCACCTTGGTACTTTTGTTTGGTCAGATAGTCAATGAACTCCTTTTATCTCTACAGCACCAAATCAATTTCTTATACGTGCGCTAGGTGGAGTAGCTATCAATACTAATACTCCAGTAGCAGGTTATGGATTAACCGTAGCTGGTAGTGGAAATATCCAAGGAAATCTCCAAGTAGGTGGAGTAGGAAATAAAGTACAAGCATATAGATATTGTAATGAAGATTGAACATCTTGTGTAGATATAGCAGATATATGAAGTGGACTTTTTGTAAGATCAGCAATCAACTCAAATAATATATACAATGCAAATACAAACAACGTAGGTATAGGAATAAACGATCCACAAGCAAAATTACACGTAAATTGAAGTGTAAGATTGGAAGGATTATCTAGTTCTACACAGGTTAAATCATTGATGATAGACACAAATGGACAACTAAGTACAAGAGATTTGACATGAGTAGCATTCAACGGAGAAGTAGATCCAAAAGTAGGTTTATTGACAACAAATAGAGTACCAAGACGAAATGGTTCCACATTAGCAAATGGTACAATAACTGATAATTGAACAAACGTATGAATCTGAACAACAAATCCACAAAGTTTTTTACAAATAAAAGATCCTAGTTATTGAGATCAATATGCATGAATAAGGTTTTCTCCAACTACTTCTCCGACAACAGTAAATAGTCTGTTTGGTTTTAGAGGTGCTTGATTATATATTAGAGGCTGAGAAGATTGAGATAATAATTTAAGAGCTGGTATATTATTAAATAATTCTGCTATAACATTTAGAACAATGCCATCAACATCAATGTTGGATAGAATGGTAATATTAAATAATTGAAACATCGGTATTTGAACAACAACACCATGAGAAAAAATGCATATTGCTTGAGATGTAAAAATAGATTGAGCATGATGAACAATATGATGAGCAACAATAGCAAATTGAAGTTTATTAATAGGTAATACATTATGAATTGATGATAATGAACTTTATTTTTCAACAACTTCATATATTTGAACTATATGAAATTTTCCATTACATATAAGAACAAATTCAAATACTAGATTATTTTTGTCTTCTAATTGAAATATCTGAATCTGAACAACAGATCCAACAACAAAATTGGATGTAAATTGAAATTTAAGAATTAGATCAGTATGACTAGATAATACAGCAACAACAGGTTTATTGATGACTTCAAACGGGACAGTAGTTCAAAGAAAATTCAATAATATAGCATTTAATGGAGAGACAGATCCTGTATGGATGAGTCAGAGTTGAAACTTTCTAAATACAAGTGCAACAGCACAAACAAAAGCTGGTAATTTGACAGTAGCAAGATTGATTTCTACACAAGCAGCTGGTACTGCACCATTTGCAGTTACAAGTAATACAGTTGTTACAAATCTAAATTCTGATTTATTGGATGGTCAACATGCAACTTATTTTCTAAATACAAGCAATACACCTCAAACAAAAAATGGTAACCTAACAATAAATGGTGATTTGAGAGTAGTGTGAAAAGTAATTACTGATACCTTGGTAAATAGAACAGTAGAAAATATTACAGTAAGTGGAGCATTGATATGATCAGCACCTACTGTATACAGAAATCTTGGTAGTGCTACAACTGGTTGGAGTAAAATTTTTGCATCTTTAACATCATGATCTACTGAAACCACAGTTGTAGTGAAATGAGCAAACAATGAATTTAAAACAAGAACATTAGATTCTGTGGCATTTAATGGTTATACAGAAACAGATCCACAAGTATCTATGACAACAACAAACAGAGTACCAAGACGAAATGGATCTACATTAATAAATGGTACGATGACTGATAATGGTACAAATATAGGTATATGAACGACAAGTCCAGCAACAAAATTAAATATAGTTTGAACAACAGACACTAGTTTGTCAGCTCATTGATTGTTTGTTTTATGATGAATAACAACAGCCAATATATCTATGGATCAAAATGAAATTCAAGCAAGAAGTAATTGATCTGCATCTACGTTATATTTACAATCTGAATGAGGAAATCTATTTTTAACTAATCCAACAAATGGAAACGTAGGAATCTGAACATGATCTCCACAAGCAAAATTACACGTAAATGGCTCCGTAATAGCAGATGCATATTATTATAAATCTATATTACCAGACGATAATGAATTTTCAATTAAAATGAGTCAATGGAATGATTCTACAACTCAAGCTGGCGCAATTTACTATAATTCTGGAAATGTAGGAATTGGTACAACAACACCATGAGCAAAATTAGATGTAAATGGAAATCTAAAAGTTAAAACTCCATGAAGTTCTTGGATTACAGGTAAAACTTGAAATTGATGAATTACATCAAGTACAAAACAAACAGCTACTGCTTATCATCCAATGATAAGACAAACAACAACATCAAATCATGTAATAAATCTTGGTTGATTATGAGATGATTTTTGATTCTTTGGTTTTGACGCAAATAGAACAGAAAATGGATATGATTATACTTTGATAATGGATTTAGCAAACGGAAATATCTGAATCTGAACTATAAGTCCATCAACAAGATTACAAGTTAATTGAGTAATTACTGCAAACTGATGAAATTCTACCCAATGGAATACAGCATATACTCACTCACAATCATCACATTTAGCATTATGAACAACATCAACAACAGCATATAGATGAGATTATGGAAATATAGCATATACTCACTCACAAGCAGCACATTTAGCATTATGAGAAACATCGGCAACAGCATATAGATGAGATCGTGGAAAAATAGCATATGATCATTCACAATCATCACATTTAGCATTATGAACAACATCAACAACAGCATATAGATGAGATCGTGGAAATATAGCATATACTCATTCACAATCATCACATTTAGCATTATGAACAACATCAACAACAGCGTATAGATGAGATTATGGAAATATAGCATATACTCATTCACAATCAGCGCATTTAGCATTATGAGAAACATCGGCAACAGCATATAGATGAGATCGTGGAAAAATAGCATATAATTGAGTAAATACTGCAACAAATGCAAATACAGCAAGTACAATAGTAAAACGTGATGCAAGTTGAAATTTTGCAGCAGGAACAATAACAGCAAGTAAAATAACACATCCAAGTTCAGATTTAGTATTAAATGGTGCTGATACTCAGGTTGGTGGATGAATTTGAGATGTTGGTATAGGAACAAATGGTGGTAAGGTTTGAATTGGAATAACAAATCCATCATCAAAATTATCTGTTAATTGAGATATTAGGTTACAATGATGATCAAGGTATGTCAATTTTGATTGATGAAATTGATATATCAGAACTCTATGAGCTTATCCTATATCTTTTATGACAAATGGTTGAAATACTCGTATGACAATAACATCAAATGGTAATGTTTGAGTTTGAATAACATCTCCATTTGCTAGATTAAGTGTATCATGACCTTGGGATACTCCTTATTTATTCGGTGTTGCTGCAGATGGAAACACAACACCAAATAGATTTTATGTTAAATGATGATGAGATACTTATATCGCATGATATTTGTGAATTGGTATGACATGATTTGGAGCAGGAGCATGACTTAATGTGAAAGGTCCATCATTGTTAAGTTGAACAGTTACAGTAAAATGAAGTGTAACAGCGACTGCATTCTACTACTCATCAGATATAACTCTCAAAAAAAATCTTACAAAAATTTCAAATCCACTTGATAAAGTTTTGGCACTCAATGGTTATTACTTTACATGGAAATCTGATGATACAAAAGATATTGGTCTCATAGCACAAGAAGTAGAAAAAGTATTTCCAGATGCTGTCAAGGCAGATGATAAATGACTCAAATCAGTAAAATATGGAAACTTAGTTGCTCCTATTATAGAAGCAATTAAGGAATTATACAACAAATACTTGGATCAACAAAAGAAAATTGATGAATTGGAAATCAGGATAAATTCATTGGAAAAGTTATTAGAATAAATTTACAACTTAAAACCATTATTTGTTTATTACTAATATATAAAAATGAAAAAAAACAAACTTATAAAAATATATTTATTAACTACTATCTTTTTGTCTGTTAATGTTTTTGTTTTTGCGGCTAGATCACCAGTACCTAATTATAATTCAGGTTTGCGTTTCAATAACTGATATCAAAAACCACCATTTGTTATTGATTTACATCCTGTAAAATCGATTAAAAGGAATACTTGTTCAGCGTTATTTGTACCAACAAGAACTACTTGAGAACGGTTATCTTTTGTAGATAGCACGACAGCTTCAAGTTGCATCACACGAGGTATTGAGAAAGTATCTTCTAGAGAAAGTAGAGATACTCCTAGCGGTACATGAGATTATGAAACATTAAAATTAACAATTGATAATAATATTCATTTGGTTTGATGTGATGCTTGATATTCACCAGTAGATGTTCATGCAATCTATTGGTATTCTTCTTGAAATCCCTCTTATTGAACAAGATATTTTTATAACAAAGCAAATGGTTACTGTGCAGTTAATAATCCAAGTCTTGATACTCAATGTTGACATGCTTGTGTAAATGGTACTCAAACTTGTGCAGATTATTTGATAGAGTTTAAATGTTTAGAATGAAACTAGGAAAAATCTTTTTGTTTATTACTTACAAAAAAATATGAAAATAATAAAAAGAATATTGTTTCTAATTACCATAGTTTGTCTATCACAAACAATATTTTTGAGCTTTGCTTCAAATAAATTAGTAATAGACTTAGGTTCTGCAAAAATGATTCCTATGAATTGATCTTGTAAATTAGTAACCAATAATTGTTGATATCCTATACTTGTACCTTTATACCCATCATGAGCTACAAAATCATTTTTTGTTAATCCACCATCATGTGCGGTTGTTGATGTTTGCGATACTACAGCACCAACTACAACAGACAATGCTAATGATACTTGGAGGAAAACAGATTTTTTAGTAACATTAGCATCAGATCAACCTGGTGAAACAAAATATTGTGTAGATACAAATTGAACATGTACACCTGATACAGTATGAACAACTGTAAGTGTGACATGTGCAGCAAACACAACATGTCCTTCACAATATGTAAGATATTATTCTACAGATATTCTAGGTAATATAGAGGCTACAAAAACTTCAGCACAAATAAAAATAGATAAACAATCGCCGACATTTACTTTTTCAAATACTTCTTGACCTGAGTGTACTGCTGGTTCTTTAGCTATCACTGCTGCTAGTGATGCTTGAGCATGATTGCATGCTACTCCTTATAGTTTCAATGGTTCTACTTGGAACACTACCACTACTATATCAATAACAGCTCAACAACCTTGAGCGCAAACCAAAACTGCTTATGTCAGAGATAGTTTAGGTAATTCTTTATCAAAATCAGCTACATATACATTTACAGATATAGTACCTAAAGCAAATGATTTTATAGGTCATTCTTCTGTATGAAATACAGCAAAAACTGTTAATTGGAAAACTCTTTCTTCTGCTACAGAGTGAACTTGTTGAAATTTTAGTATTGTATATGATAGAATAAATACACAATGAACAAAATGAAATTGTAGTGTAGTATGAGATAATATAATCTATACACCTAATGCTAATCAAGTTTGATCAGATACATGTACAGTACAAATAAGAGATAATGAATGATCTACAACAAGTTTTACTGTTACTTGGAATTGAATAGATACCGCAGCACCGACAATAACAATAGCAAATCCAACAACAACAGCAGCAACATCAAAGACGATAAC
>JAQUVI010000004.1:0-75066 GCA_028693445.1 Candidatus Absconditabacteria bacterium | reverse complement strand
AGCAACAAAAAATGAATGAACATTGACAATGACAGCATGATCAACAAGTACAACATGTAATTGAACAAGAACATTTATTACTTACGCATCTACGACTTTCTCTTCTGAAGCAGATAATGGTAAATATATATGTTATAGAGCTATAGATTCTGCAGGGAATACTAGTTATAAACTTTCAAATGCTATAGCAGGAATAGATAGGACAGCACCGACAATAACAATAGCAAATCCAACAACAACAGCAGCAACATCAAAGACGATAACAGCAACAAAAAATGAATGAACATTGACAATGACAGCATGATCAACAAGTACAACATGTAATTGAACAAGAACATTTATTACTTACGCATCTACGACTTTCTCTTCTGAAGCAGATAATGGTAAATATGTATGTTATAGAGCTATAGATTCTGCAGGGAATACTAGTTATAAACTTTCAAATGCTATAGCAGGAATAGATAGGACAGCACCGACAGGTACTATAAATATAAATTGATGAGCAACATCAACAACAAATGCAGTAGTAACATTGACACTATCAGCATCAGATACAAATTGATTATCACAAATGCAATTTTCTTGTAATGGAACTAATCGAACAACACCTGAAACTTACTCTACAAGTAAATTCAATTTTAATATAACAAATCAAGCTAATGCTTGATGTACAACTGCTGTTGGTACAAAAACAGTCTATGTAAAATACAAAGATAATGTAGGAAATCGATCGACAGTAGTAAGTGATTCGATAAATTATATAGTTTCAGTTTGTGGTAATGATATTAAAGAGTGAACAGAATTGTGTGACGGTTTTGATCTTCAAATACCATGTACTACCGCTTTGTGAAAAGCTTGAACAAAATACTGTAACAGCACTTGTAATTGATATACACTTTGTACAGCAGATCCAACACCACCACCAACATCGACTTGTATCCCTAAAAATTGTTTTATAGCCGGTACAAAGATAAAAATGGCAGATGGTACCACAAAACCAATTGAAGAAGTAACTACAAATGATCTAGTGTATAGTATATCAGGTGAAAAAAATAAAGTAATCTGAATATTGAAAAAAAACAGCGAAGAAGCACTATATGCATTCAATAATAGTAATCATTATTTTGTGACAGAGGCACATCCATTTCTCAGTCTAAATGGTTGGAAATCATTAAATCCAGATGCAACAAATAAGGAAAATCCATGACTGATGGTAACTAAATTGTCTATATGAGATATATTAATCACAGAAAAATGAACTACTACATTGTTCGCTATTGATTCAATACCAAATAAACAATGAACTGATATATATAATATTACTGTAGAAAATACACATGATTATTATGCAGATTGATATGCTGTTCATAATAAATTATATTGTGTAGAACCATATCCATATGCATGTGATTGATGAATATATTGTGTAGCAAATCCAAATGATTGTACAGAATGTCCTGTTGATTTATGTGGAGCATGTACAAATACAGCTCAATGTCCAGTCAATAGCTATTGTCATTCTACATACAATCTGTGTCGACCACAAAGTGGACCAGTATGTACATTAAATTAATATTCTTTCCAAAAACCTAGCAATTGCTAGGTTTTTTTCTTGATTGCAAAACCAGAATAACTATCCTTAAGTAGATATTTAATTTTTCTATAAATACTATGTACCAAAAATATATAATCTGATTTATTATTGTTGTAATATGACTATTTTCATCTACCTTTGCTTACAAAGAATTGATTATCCAAAACATAGACAGAAAACCTGTTAGAGTAATTAAAGTAATTTTGGATTGACAGCATTTTGTAATTTCTTCTGTAGCTTGAGATTGATGAGCAACTCTTCAAGAACTTACCAAAAAAGTTGGTTGAGATAGTGCAGTCAATGGGACATTTTTTTGTCCAGATGATTATAGTTCTTGTGGAGGAATTACTCATACCAATTCTGAAAGAGTTTATCTATGAGATTGAGAATCTTGGAGTAGATATCGACCTGATACAAGTATCAGAATGGTTTTTGGTTTTGATAAATATTGAGTACCATCATTTGTGCAAAATAATCTATGAGAAATGCACGATCTATGACTTTGGATAAAACCAGATCAAGATAAATTGGAATCATTACATTTTTGAATATGAGGATTTCCGACTTTGTTGCTTGAATGAGAAGATGTGGTAGTTTGATATACTAATTATCTTGATACCAAGATGAATACAGCAGGCAACAAAACATTTATTTGTTCTACAAAAGATAATTCTACAATTTATATGTGAGTTGTTTGATGACTTAATATTCCTCAAATGCCAGCTTTTCTCAAAAAAAACTTTGATTGTCGAAATGCGCTCAATCTTGATGCAGGGGAGAGTATTGGTATGATATATTCTGGTTTTGTATTAGATCAATGAAGAAGAACTAGAATTATGGATGCCTTTGTGATTTTGGATAGAGATCAATATACCAAACTTACAGGTATCATACCACCAAATAAAACTCCTTATAATCCAGGAGAACAATATCAACTCACAGATAAAGATCAGCAGAAAATCAAAAATATTTACAATGCATTACAGCCATTTATCATAAAAAACTGATCAAAACAAAAACGAAGCTTTATTTCTTTGCTTCGCTCAGCAGTTACCGCTCCAAAAGTTTTATCTAATCCTCAGCAACACGCACTTATCAAAGATTTACTTTGGAGATTCTTTGTTATTTGAGAGTTATAAGATAATAAAAAAAATAGAGACGCGATTAATCGCGTCTCTATTTTGTAAACATATTATCTAATCTCAATATTATATCCTGTAAGTTGTCCAGCTAATTTTACGTTGGAAGCTCATTTACCAATTGCCAATGGTTTTTGTGATTCATCCATAGTTACAATAGCTTTCTTATCTTTGATTTCTATGTTATCTACATGAGCTGGTTTGAGGCAATTTTTGATCATTTGCTTACTGTCTCAATTTTCTTCTACAAAATCGATTTTTTCACCATCAAGAAGTGATAATACGGTATTGATTCTATCTCACTTACTTCCTACCATTACTCATACTGGATCAATTTTTTCATCAGTAGATGATACCACGATTTTGGTTTTTAAACCAGGAATTCTTGCCATTTTTTCTATTTTTATTACTCATTCTTCCAATTCTGGTACTATTTTTCTAAGTATTGCTTCGATATATTCAGTGCTTGTTTGTGTAATTTCCAATATAATTCATCCTTGTCATTTTGATATTTGTTTCAAAAGTACAAAAATTTCTTCACCTGGTTCGTAAGATCTGTTTGGTACTTGTCAATCAGCACCCAAAACTACAGCTGTTCATTCGATATCCAAGATTACGCTATCTGCATGCACTCTGATAACCCTAGCTTTGAGAAGTTCTCATTGCTTGTTTTGAAATTTTTCGTAAAATCTTTCTCTTTCGATATTTTTGAGATTTTGCTTGATTGTTTGAGCAGCTGCTTGAGAAGCAATTCTAGAAAGTTCTAATTTTTCTGGTGTCACATTTATCAAAATTTGTTCTCCAGCCTCTACATCTTTTCTAATTTTTTTTGCTTCTTTCAATACAACTTCTAATTCTGGATCTTCAATTTCGCTTTCTTTTGCTACTACATTTAGTTCTTTATATATTGTCACAGTTCCATCATTTTCGATATTTACAATAATTTGTGATTTTTTAAATTCAGGAAAATCTTTTTTGAAACCAGATTTAATTCCAAGTTTTACAATTTCCAATACGCTATATGGATCAAATTTATAATCATCTACAAGTTGCATAATAGCTGCTTGAATACTTTTACCGTCTAATCTCATGTTTTTTTATTTAGGTATAAAAACGTTTTGTCATTCCGACTTTGTTATATTGGAGTCGGAATCTAAAGAACATTGTCTTTCACAGTATAAAAAAATAAGGATAAGCTTATCCTTATATCGCGATGATAGATATTTCAATCAACTTTTCAATAGATTATTTAGATAGATTAGAGTGATTAGATATTCTCTTTGTCACTCTGTTTCTCTTTGTCACTCTGAATGAAATGAAGAGTATAAGAGAACTTATTCTCTTCGACTACGCTCAGAGAGACAAAGTTCTAAAGATTCAGAGAGACAAAGTTCTAAAGATTCAGAGCGACAAAGTTCTAAAGATTTTTAAAACCTAATTTATCTAAAGCAAAGCGTTACTAACGTTCTAATTTATCATAAGCACTTCCTCTGTAATCAATAGAAATTATTTTACCTTTATTGTTTTCAATATAATAAATAATTCTGATTTTTGCTTTTCTAATTCTCGACCATCAAGGTGTGTCTTTTAATCTTTTTGTATCTAGTCATTTGATATTATTGTCTTTTATTTTTTCAAGTACATCCAAAATTACAGATAATTTCCTTTTTGAAAGTTTAAGAAGAAATTTTTGGATATTATCCATTTTGAATTTGTTTAATTTGTGAAATAAGTTGTTCAGGATCTAGTCCATCAGGAGAGAATATACCAAATCATTCTTTGTTTTCGTAATAAACAACTTGCTTACTATCTTCTACAATAGGTTTGATAAAAAGCCCCCCATTTCTTTCTTCAGCAGTAAAAATAGAAGTTTTAAATTTATCTCTCCATTTTTTTGGAAGAGTAATCTGGCCTGTATTAAATGATTTGAGTGTATAAATCATTATAATATTGATTAAATTAATTAAATTAACTAAATTAGTTATAAGAAAAAAATAAAAAAAATCAACTAATTTTTACTTCCAATTGAAAAACTCGATCAAATCCCTAAGAACTTACTGATAATATCTATAATTTTTATTACTATGTCATTCCGACCTTGCCATCCCAGCATTGCCAGTTGGAGCAGGGATGGGGTCGGAATCTAATTTGATCAGCTAGATTCCGGCTCCAAATTATTTAAGCCGGAATGACAGATAAGTATATAATTTAATATCTAACACTATAAAAAGTATGACTACTCGAAAAGAAATTGCAGACAAGATTTTCCCCGATGTAATAGAGACAATTCAAGACCTCGAAAAGAAATATCCACCAAGACCAAACCCAATTTGTTCTCGTTTTGCACCAAGTCCAACAGGATTTTTGCATATTGGGTGAATATTTGCTTCATTGGTTGAACAAAGATTTGCTAAACAAAATTGAGGAACCTTTATTTTGAGAATAGAGGATACAGATCAAAAAAGGGAAATTCCAGGCGCTGTTGATCTTATTATTGATTGACTTAATTTTTTTGGTATTGAAATAGATGAATGACCACTTTGAGAAAATAATACAGACAAATGAGATTACTGACCTTATATTCAATCACATAGAAAATATATTTATCAAATATTTGCAAAAACACTTATTGAAAAGTGATTAGCATATCCTTGTTGGATGTCTGAATCAGAATTGGAGGAAATTAGAACCCAACAAACGACACTCAAAGTAACCCCAGGAATTTATGGCAATTATTCACTTTGGAGAAATAAAACTCCAGAAGAAATTATGCAAAAATTAGAGTCAGATTCCAATTTTGTGTTGAGATTTCGTTCCCATGGAGATTTTTCTCAAAGATGTGAATTTGATGATGTGATCAAATGAAAAATAAATATGATTGATAATTATAATGATATTGTTCTTATTAAATCAGATTGATTACCGACTTATCATTTGGCACATATTACAGATGATTACTTGATGAGAACCTCTCATGTGATCAGAGGGGATGAATGGCTTACTTCTGTGCCTTTGCATATCCAATTATTTAAAGCATTTGATTTACCTCATCCACACTACTGTCATGTAGCTCCTTTGCTCAAATTTGATGAAGAATGAAATAAAAGAAAACTTTCCAAAAGAAAGGATCCAGAGGCAGATATTTCATATTTTTTCCAAAGTGGATATGCTCCAGAGTGAATTATAGATTATCTTCTTACTATTGTAGATCCAGCATATGAAGAGCGACAAAAAGCAAATCCAAGCAAAAATTATCTCGATTTTGAAATAAAAATAGATCATATGAATACATCAGGAGCTTTATTTGACTTAGTCAAACTCCAAAGTATGAATAATGCATATCTTTCCAAAATTTCAACAGATGAACTATATAATCAAAGCCTTATCCGAGCCAATAAATATAGACCAAACTTAGCAGATCTTATGCAAGTTGACGTTGATTATACCAAGGCAGCACTCAATATCGAAAGACATACCCAAAAAGATCCAAAGAGATTTACTACGTTTCAAGACGTAGAATCGCAAATTCTCTTCTTCTATGATAAGGAATGGGAAAAACTTCTTCCAACAAAACCAACACTCCCAGAAATGTGTACAGCTGACAATATGAAGCCATTTATAGAAGAATATAAACAACAATTAAATCTGGATATGACATTGGAGGATTGGTTTGCTCAACTCAAAGAAATTTGAAAAAAATATGGATTTGCTTCCAACAACGCAGAATTCAAGGAATGATGATATATTGGGAAGGTCGGGGACCTTGCTATGTTTATGAGAATACAACTTTGCGCTACCGCAAAGACCCCCGACCTTTACTCAGTTATGAAAGTTTTGGGTAAAGATAGGGTAATTGAGAGACTAGGGAGAGCTTAGAACTTAGAGCTTAGAACTTAGTTCTTCTCTTTGTCACTCTGAATGTAATGAAGAGTATAAGAGAACTTATTCTCTTCGACTACTCCTTCTCGGCTACGCTCAGGACTTTGGCTCAGAGAGACAAAGTTCTAAAGATACAGAGGAATATAGCTCTTAGAACTTAGAGCTTAGAGCTTAGAACTTAGAGCTTAGAACTTAGGGCTTAGAACTTAGAGCTCAATACTTAATACACAAAAACTTAACACAGAGCCTGCCGATTTGTTTGTGTTTTCTACCGTTTAAAAAATGTAACAGCTCACGAGGGGTTTTTGGTTACTTTTTGACCTGGTAGCAAAAAGTAACATATAAAATATCACAGCGTAGCGAGAAAAATATATTTTAGATAATAAATAAAAAAGTTTTTTATTTGTTTTTTTAACAAAAAAATCGCTAATCGAAACGACTAGCGACCTAAACAAGCGCTAGGTGCTGGTTTTATCAAACCAATCTGAATACAGATATTACCTAACTCTCATTTCTTTCTATCTGCTGCTGTGGGGTACAGCTACTAGATAGGTTTTTTAGGAGGAAATACCTCCAACATAGCACCTATCGTAGGTATCGTGTGTAGTGAAACCATAAGCTAAGTTAACTATGTTATTTTAATTATATCCGAAATCAAAAAATTTACCAAAAAAACAGGGATTGTAATCAAAAACGATTTGACATTTTTATAAAAATAAAAAAACTCGACATCCTAATAAGGGTCGAGTAATTTTTAGGCTATTTTATTATCAGTAATTTTTAATTTTTTACTGATATAATCAGCAATAATCCTCGGAATATCCAGCTTTGAAATATCTATTTGTTCTATAAAATATCTCATTATTGGATGATTCTGAATCTCTTCAAAAGGAATTATTATTATTTCATTTTCCTCAAAGAATAGAATAGGATCAATGCTTTTCTCTTTACCAATAACACGATGAAATTTATTATCGTACTTGGCAAAGATACTAACATAACATGTTAACTGAACATAAGAAGGATTTAACCCTTCTTTAATCAACCGTTGATGATATAAAGCACCAACTTGTTCGTCTTTAAATAGGTTTATACCAACGACTGAAACTGGTTTATTAAATGCTAAATATTCAACCAGTTCATCTGTTAATAATTTTTTATTGGGAAATAATTTCTGAAAAACTTTTTTTCTTGATACAAAGAAGTATCGTTTAAAATTTCTGTTTCTAAGATAAAAAATAATTCCCAACGTACCCAAAATAAACACAAACGAACTTATCCCAATAAAATTTCCTACAAAAATAGTCAAAATCAAAGGAATAATCGGTATTATAAAAGACAATACAGCTATTTTTTTTGTAAATTGTAACTGTTTGTCTTTTTCTTCTTCACCAATATATAATTCTTCCAAAAATCTTGGTGAAGAAGGAGCATTTCCAGCTAAATAAAAATCAAAAACTGGTAACTCACCCTTATCGTGAACAATAAACTCTTGCTTGGCTTGCAAGAACAAACTTTTTCCCGAAAAAACATAAGCGTTCGGTATCTGAGAAATTAAATATTCCCAAACAGGTTTCCATATAGCGATTCCTTTTAAACCTGTTATTTTTATGTTTTGAGAATAAAAATCCCTCTTCTCCTTGTCGAAATAATTGGATTTGTAATTTCTAACATTCATTATTTCGTCTTGACTTATATTTGAGGGAGAAACAATAAATCCTTTTTTTTCCAATTCATCACAGAGATCACTCCTTGTGCCAAAAAGAGCTGATAATTGTGATTCCCCATAGGCAAAAAGATTCTCGAACCATTCTTTTGCCTCTAATTTTGCTTTCATTTTTTTTATTTTTTTTATTTAGTAATAAGTTATAATTATTTAGTAAATAAAGTCAATACAAAAAAGCAACCATATAGGTTGCCTTATATTTTTAAAATATAATTTATGATATTAAATATCTATATCTTTTGCTGATTTTGCATGAGTTAAGATAAAATGTTTTCTTGATTGTACATCTTCACCCATCAATATTCTAAATAATCTATCTGCTTCTTCTGCATCTTCAATTGTGATTTGATTTAATTTTCTATTGTTTGGATCCATTGTTGTAGACCAAAGTTGTTCTGCATTCATTTCTCCAAGTCCTTTATATCTTTGAACTTCAGTTTTTTCAGGATTCATACCAAAATCTGCTGGTGTCTTACTTTCTTCATATACATATTCTTCTTTTTTTCCTTCATTAAATTTAAATATAGGAGGGCAAGCGGCATATACATGACCGTTGTCTACCAATGGTCTCATAAATCTAAAGAAAAATGTCAAAAGTAATGTTCTAATATGAGCCCCATCAACATCGGCATCTGTCATTATTATAATTTTTTCATATCTTAATCATTCAAGATCAAAGCTTTCTTTTATACCTCCTCATATAGCTGTAATCAAAGCTTTTACTTCGTTGTTGGCCATAATTTTTTGGATACTAGCTTGTTCTGTATTTAATATTTTACCTCTAAGTGGAAGTATAGCTTGGAAGCTACTATCACGACCTTGTTTTGCACTTCCTCACGCAGAGTCTCCTTCGACTATATAAAGTTCAGTTCATTCTTTACCTCTTTTTGAACAATCTGATAGTTTTCCTGGGAGAACTCATCAAGCAAGAACATTTTTTCTAAGAACAGTTTCTTTGGCAAGTTTTGCTGCTAATCTTGCTCTCGCAGCAAGCTCCATTTTTTCAAATATTTTATTAAATTCTTCTTCATTATTTGTGAAGAAATCTTTTAGATAATTATAGGTTATTGTTTCAACTTCTTTTCTTACATAGCTATTTCCAAGTCTACCTTTAGTTTGTCATTCGAATTGTGGTTCTGGAATCTTTACTGAGACTATTGCATAAAGTCAATCAGTAACATCAGAATATTGAAATTCTCCAATTTTTTTATTTATTTTATCTCTTTCTTTAGCTATTTCATTGATTACAGTCAAAAAAGCAGATCTAAATCAAAGTACATGAGTACCTCAATCAGTTGTTGGAATGTTGTTTACAAATGATAAAGTGTTGTCATTGTTTGTATTTACTAGTTGAAAAGCTATTTCAGCTAAACAATTTTCTCCTTCTTTCTGAAAATAATGAGTAGAAGCTATTGTTTGTTGTTCTCCAACAAGATTTTTTAACCAAGTTTTGATACCTCATTCAAAACAAAATCTTTGTCTATATTCATTTTTTTTATTTACAAAATTGAAAGTAACACCAGGTGTCAAATAGGCTGATTGTTTCATTCTTGCAAGTTCTATACTTTGAGAAAATTCTATTGTTTCAAATATTTTAGAATCTGGCATAAATTTTACTGTTGTTCATACTTTTTCTGTTTCTCATTTTTCTTCTAACTCTCAAATAGGAATACCTCTTTCAAATCTTTGGTAATATTTTTTTCCATTTTTATAAACAATAACTTCAAGCCACTCAGAAAGAGCATTTACTACAGAAGCTCAAACCCCATGAAGTCCTCATGAAATTTTGTAACTTGATTTGTCAAATTTACCTCAGGCATGAAGTACTGTAAAAACGGTTTCCAAAGCAGATTTACCTGTTTTTGGATGTTTATCAACAGGAATACCTCTTCAATTATCATGGATACAAACAGATCAGTCTTCTTGTAATGTAGTAGTGATTGTAGTACAATATCAAGCTAAAGCTTCATCAACTGCGTTATCTACTATCTCTTGAATCATATGATGAAGACCTCTAGCGTCAGTTGATCATATATACATACCAGGTCTTTGTCTTACTGGTTCAAGTCATTCCAAAATTTTGATATGAGACGCATCATATCCATGACTATCCAATTCACTATGAGTAGTTTTTTTCATAACTTCTTCTGTCATTTTGTTTATTTAGATATTAAATATTTATAATTTAGTAACGCTTCGCTCTTAGTTTTTAGATAATATTATTTCCAAACACTAACGTTCTAAACACTAAAACCTAATCTTCAATTTTACCTGGAAAATCAACTTCTTCAAACTCAAAATCATCATCATTATAAGTTATTTCTTCATCTTCATCATATTCTTTCTCTACTTTTTTCCTTCATCTTTTATTTTTATTAGCTCAAAATTCCATTTTAGCAATATCATCTTCAATTCCAAGTATTTTTTGTAATCCGGCATGTTCTTTGAGTTTTTGAATAACTTTTTGTTCTATTTGTCTAACTCTTTCTCTAGTTACATTAAATTCTTCTCCAACTTGCTCTAGAGTATATCTTGGTCAATCAATTCCATATCTCATTTTCACTATTTTCGCTTCTCTATCATCAAGCATATCCAATATCATATCCAGATTATTTCTCAAAGTATTTTTTTCTGCAAATTGATCAGGTCTAAGTGTGTTTCAATCTTCAATAAGATCTGCCAACGTATCTCTACCTTCATCTCATACTTCTCTATCAAGTGATACATTTCAAAAGATAACTTCTTCTAATTTTTTAATTTTTTTGATAGGGAATCAAAGCTTTTGTCAGATTTCTTTGGATGTTGGTTCTCTTCATAGTTTTTGAAAGAGGAGTTGATATGTTTTATTGTAAGAATTTATTTCATCAATCAGATGCACAGGTATTCTAACATGTTTGGTCATATCAGCAATAGCTTTTGTTATAGATTGTTTAATCCACCAAGTTGCATAAGTAGAAAATTTAAATTCTTTATCTGGATCAAATTTTTCTATAGCTTTGATAAGTCATATATTTCATTCTTGAATAAGATCAGAGAAACTAAGTCTAGAACCAAAAAATCTTTTTGCAATACTAATAACAAGTCTGAGGTTTGATTCAATAAGTTTTCTTTTTGCATCCTCATCACCTTTTTTTATTCTTTTTGCAATATCTTTTTCTTGATCTCAAGTAAGAAGGGGAATTTTTGAAATATCATTGAAATATAATTTTATAAAATCATGATATTGTACATCGGCATTACTACGAGAATGTTCTTCATAAAGTTGAATTTTACCAAGTCTAGATTCCTTTTTTATTGATTCAGCTTCTTTTTCTAGTACTTCTTCAATAGTCAGAATTTTTATATCAAGTTTATCTGCAATATCATATACTTTTTCAACCACTTTTATATTAAGATCCATATCATCAATTTCTGTGATGATATCTTCCTCATTTATAATTCCTGTAGAAAATCATTTCGTAAGTAGAGCTTGTAATTCTGGAGATAGTTCATTAATATCATCTTGGAAACTTTCTCGTAATTGTTTTTTCGTTTTTTGCATACAATACTCAAAAAGATATAAAAAATAGTGGTTATTTACTTATCTTTAAAATAAATTTAAAATAATTGACAAAAACAATAAAATAATTATAATATATATCGTGTAGTGAAACCAACCCATATATTAAAACTGGATTATTGGCCACATCTGGATGGTTGATCCAGTTTTTTCTTTTATACAAAAAAACACAGCGAATTGTTTATATCAATTTAACCAAGCATAGCAAGAGAAAATTGATTACCAAGGACTTGTTTTTTTTGAGGAGAAAGATATTCTATTTTAGAATTTAGAGGGTAGAATTTAGAACTTAGAAGTATATTTTACAATATAAAATTTAAATATGTTCCATTATTTTATAGGAAAAATACATCGTTATTGAAACAAAGTTTATATTCAAAATCAACAATTGTGAATTGAAGCGAATTATCTATGAAAAAAATCAGATTGAGAATTTTTTATATATCCACATTTAGATGATAATAAAAAAACTATAGTTTATTTTGCTTTCGATGAAATTGCACAGAAAATAGTTTTTGAAGATATGCTAAAAATAAATTGAATTGGTACAAAAACAGCATTTCAAATAGTTCAATTACCAAAAGAACAACTTAATAACGCAATTAAAACATTGGATATTAAATTTTTCCAATCTATACCAGGTATTGGTCCAAAATCAGCAAAAAAAATATTATTGGAAATGAAATGAAATTTTGATTTGGATGATGTACAAAAAATGGATATTGATCAAAAACTTTACAAAGATATAGTAAAATCACTCAAATGATTTGGTTATGATAGTGATAAAATTAAATCAATTTTACAAAAATATCCGGAAAAAATCACAAAAACAAATATGGCAGAAGTAATTAAATGGATTATAGGACAAATGTAAAACAAAACCACGCCAAGGAAAATACCTAGCGTGGTCTTTTTTTACCACCCAAAATGTGGTGGCTGGTAATAATCTATTCTTCCAATCAATGAAGTTTTTTCTATTTCATAATTGCCATTGAAGATTAGGATGGTGCAATTATTAAAATTAGAAGTTCCTTCAATTCTACACAATCCTTTTTCAAAAAAAGTTTTTGGATCAGAATTTTTTCCCTTACCCAAGATTTGTTTGGGTAACAAGAAAACAAAATATGTTTGCTTCTTGTCATTTAATCCCTGTATATGACAAGGTACTTTAATCTCCAAATTGTTTTGATTTTTTTTGGTAGAGATTATTTCAAATCCAGGAATACTTTGCTTTTTTTTGATTTTTTTTAGATCTTCCATATTGTCAAAGAAAAATTCTTTGATACAAACAGGAAACGTTACAATAATTTTTTTGTTCATAATCTTTTACTTTAGAGGTTTTGCAATACGAGTAAGAAAAGGATAAGCGTCTAATTGGCTTTTGGGAATAGGATTTCCTGTTTCATGACAGATACCAAAAGTTTTGTTTTCGATTCTCAATATAGCGTTATCACAATTTCTTATGATAATATTAGCATTTTTTATTGATCTATCAATTTCATCAATTATACCTGCTTCAAGACAAGCATTGCTAATCCTCTCATCTTCATTCATCCTCTCATCTTTTTGAAGACGAGATCGTTGGAAAGAAATATCACTTTCTGCTTGTTGTTTGATTTTAATAAATCTTAGCCGAAAATTTTCAATTTCTTTTTCATTTAATTCTACCAAGTTTTCTAACTCGATTTGTCCCACTGCTTTGTTCATAGTTTTGTTTTTTTTAGGTTTCAACAAATTTTAACTGTATCACTTTATATAAAAACAAATAAAAATCAATAAAAATATTGTTATCTTTTAAAATATGTTTATAAAACGAAAAATACGATCATTTTCCTATTATCTTGCTTTTTCTTAGCAAAATCATAATCATATAATCATAAATTTTAGATTATTAATGCCAAATTGTTTGTAATGAATATACGTAACTTCTGTATTATCGCTCATATTGACCATGGAAAATCTACTTTAGCAGATAGAATGCTAGAAATCACCTGAACAATTAGAAAATTAAATCATCATCAAGTTCTTGATCGTATGGATATAGAACAAGAAAGATGAATAACTATCAAACTTACTCCTGCGAGAATGCAGTGGAAATGATATGAATTTAATCTTATTGATACTCCAGGACATGTAGATTTTCAATATGAGGTTTCTCGTTCGCTTGCCGCGGTAGAAGGAGCAATTTTGCTCGTAGATGCTTCGCAATGAATCCAAGCTCAAACCTTATCAGTACTTTATCAAGCTATAGATCAAAATTTAGTAATTATACCTGTTCTCAATAAAATCGATCTTCCTGCTGCCAATCCAGAAAGAGTAGCCAAAGAATTAGAAAATTTAATCTGAATTGATACATGAGAAATTATTAAAGTATCTGGTAAAACATGAGAAAATGTAGATCAAGTATTGGATGCAATTATCGAGAGAATCGAAGATCCTCAAAGTTTTAAGATTTCACATCCCAAAAAATATCGAACAGTATGAAATGAAATTCAAGAAAGCTCTCCAAATCTTACAAGAGCATTGATTTTTGATTCGGTTTATGATCCTTATAAATGAGTTCTTGCCTATGTAAAAATTATCAATGGAGAAATGAAAGCGGGGAGTACACTCCATCTGGTTCATTCAGAAAATATTATAACACCAACAGAAGTTGGATATTTTACGCCAGAATATAAATTCGATAAATTACTCAAAGATGGTCAAATTTGATATATTGTTACTTGAGAAAAATCAGTAAGAGAAGTGCAAATTGGAGATACAATTTTGACACAAGAAACCCTGAAAGCAGGAATAACCAAAAATTCTTGTATTATTCCTGGATTTAAAAAAGTAAAACCATTTGTGTATGCATGAGTATATCCTATAGATTCTACAGACTATGATAAACTCAAAGATTCGCTTGAAAAATTATCATTAAATGATAGTGCAATTGAATATGAATTAGAAGATTCAAAAGCATTGGGATTTGGGTTTAGATGTGGTTTCCTTGGTATGTTACATATGGATATTATAAAGGAAAGATTGATTAGAGAATATTGAATGGATACGATTTTTACAATTCCAACTGTAGTATATTTAGTTAAATCAAAAAATTTGGCTTTGGATATTATTAAGTTGGGAAATAATGTTCAAGATTTGATCAAAACATGACTTTGGAAACAGATTGTCGCAAACAAAGAAAAGTATAATGAAGATGAATTTATAAATTGAATACCTAGTGAATTAAAAGCAGAACTTAAACCTCGATTAGTAGTAAAATCTGGTGCTGATATGGTAGAACAATGACTTATTGATGAAATTTTAGAACCAATTGCTAGCGTAGAAATTGTAGGGCCACAAGAATATGCTGGAAATGTAATGCAACTTTGTCAGGAATATAGAGGTAAGTTACAACATATGGATTATATAGATTCAACTAGAGTAGTTTGGCATTATCAATTACCTATGTGAGAAATGATTATTGATTTTTATGATAGACTAAAATCAGCAACTAAGTGATATGCAACTATGAATTATGAATTCAAAAATTATCAAGAAGCAGATTTGGTAAAATTAGATATTTTTATAAATAATGAAAAAGTTGAAGCACTAAGTTGGGTTGTTCACAAAGATAATGCATATTATAAGGGTAGAGATGCAGTAGAGAGATTAAAAACATTAATACCTAAACATTTATTCTCTATTCCTATTCAAGCGTGAATTGGTACAAAAATGATCGCTCGTGAGACTATTTCAGCGATGAAAAAAGATGTGTTAGCAAAATGTTATGGAGGAGATGTCTCTAGAAAAAGAAAACTTCTCGAGAAACAAAAAGAAGGAAAGAAAAAATTAAAATCTATAGGTAGTGTAAATGTTCCAAGTGATGTTTTTATTAAAATGGTAGCGAGAGGATAAAAGATATTGCTATATAGTAGAAAATCTATATACACAACAATATTATAATAAACAAAAAAAATCTAATAAAATGGGAAAGGATCTATTACCTACTATATCTATTGAAGGATATATGGTTGAAAAAAACATTAACTCTGAAATTATAACGAGAATTATTAATCGACTAAATGATGAAGGTTTTTTCTGTGATGAGCAATCTCTTATTACAAAGTCACTTAGAAGAGAAATCAATATATTGATTTCTGAATTTGAAAGTGAATTCACAGAAGCTGAATCAATGATCTCAGAGTATATGGATTTTAATTAAACATAAGGTAAGGGGATATTTCCCCTTATTTTTTGTTTTAAAAAAATATTGATAGTAATAAGCAAATACATATATACAAAGAAACCCAATAATTAAAGACACATTGGATAGTGTTGCGTCAGATGAGTACATTCTTGTTGATTTGACGGGTATGAATGATTAGGAATGGGGAGCCAGTATTTTTGGCTCCCTTTAACTTTATTTACAATAAAACCATATGATACGTCTTGATAAATATCTTGCAAACTTATGATTGATTAGTAGAAGAACTGCTGATAAAATTTTCAAATCAACAGAAATTTTGGTAAATGGAGAAAAAATAATAAAATCTGACACAAAGATTACGTACGGTGATGTAATAACATTTGATGGTATCGAAATTGACATATTGGAAAAAGTTCACGTTATCTTATATAAACCAGCTTGATATATCTCTTCTGATGAAGATGAAGCTTGATACCTAAGTTATAGAAATTTACTTCAGGATTGTCCATATGTAGAGATGCTTCATGTTGCGGGGAGACTTGATCAAGATACCGAATGATTGCTTTTGCTTAGTAGTGATTGACAATTCATACATCAGGTGATTAGTCCTAAATTAAATAAAGAAAAAGAATACGAAGTTCATCTAGGCAGAAATATTTCAGATAAAGAACTCGGGGAGCTAGCGAAGGGCGTAATCTTAGATAACGGCTACCACACCCTCCCCGCCAAAGTCCAGAAACTCGAATCAAAAAAAATCCTCCTCACCATAACGGAATGAAAATATCATCAGGTGAAGAGAATGTTGGAAGCAGTAGATAATCAAGTTATTTATCTCAAAAGACTCAGAATAGGTGAGTGGACCTTGGAAGGTCTAGAGAAATGAGAGTGGAAATATTTGGAGAAATAAAAAAGAGTTCTACGATGAACTCTTTTTTTTAATGCAATAGATTTGACAAAGCAAAAAAAGTTCTATAATTAAAATATATTATATTATTTTATAATTGATTAATCTATGCAATTAGACGAACGTATCCATCAATTACTTTCAGATCATCATGAAATCAAGTATGAGACTTCAAAATCATCAGGTCATGGAGGACAAAACGTAAATAAAAGAGAAACCAAGGTTCAATTCTTCCGAGATATTGCAGATTCTAAATATTTTGATGACGAAGAAAGAGAAAGGTTGATACATCATACTCATCACAAGGAACTTTGCCATCATGATACAACATTATTTCTGCATAACCAAGAGACAAGATACCAAGAACAAAATAAAAAACTAGCACAAGAACATCTTATTAAATTTATAAAAGAAGCTTTATATAACTAATAAAAACTATGAAATTAAAAGATATCGGAAAATTGTTTACTAAAAATCTTATTATCACCGAAATACTTCTAGTATGACTAATTATCGTTATATGAGCGTTTACTTTCCATTTTGTAGAATGATGGAAAATTTTGGATGCATTCTATTTTATTATTAGTGTTATGACAACTATAGGTTTTGGTGATTTTACACCTCAAACTGATATAGGTAAAATATTTGTTATGTTTTATGCTATTATTGGTGTTCCTTTCTTTATTTCTATTTGATGATTGTTTTTGGAAACTAGATTTAGAAAATCAATAAAACAATATTTAAATAAAGTATACAGAGAACTTAGAGAAGCTGAATCAGAAATACAAGAAGTAGAGGAGGCTGTAATGAAAAACCTAAAAAAGAATCTAGAAAATACACAAGAAACAGATTTACCGACACCAAATATTTTCCAAGAAACTAAAAAGAAACATCGATGGAAATTGTGGTCTAGAAAATAAACAAAAATCCCGGAATAACTTTCCGGGATTTAAAATTACCAATTTCGATCAAATAACTGATCAGTTGTTTCTTCCATTGTGCAATCAAATGAAATCGATGAAATTGGTTTAATTGCTTTGTTTATCCAAAGCACAATGCCAAAAAAAACTGTAGCAATTATTGCTACAATAACAATGAGTTTAATAATCATAATATTTGTTTTTATTATTGTTTTAACAAACCCAGTATAAATATTTCCTTTTGATAATCAATATTATTTGATTTTATTTGCGATATATGCCATAGCAAGTGCATCTGCGGCATCATTATATTCTGGCATTTTTTGTAACCCAAAAATTTTCATTACCATGTGCTGTACTAAACGTTTATCAGCCTTACCAGTTCAGGTAATATATTTTTTGACTTCAATAGGAGTGATTTCCTTAATTTTAAGATTATTTTTTAGAAATAACATCATCAAAGCACCTCTCAAACCATAGACAAACTCAGCGTTATTTTGATTAAATTTTGTAAAAAACAATTGTTCCATAGCTATAGCCTGAATTTTATATTTTTTAATTATTTTTTCAAAGAAATTATAAATCTGAATTATTCTTGTAAATTGATCTTCTCTTGTGGGGGATTTTTGGTCTTGTAGCAAAATCCCTGCATCTACGATAGTGAGATCAGTTTGTATCAAAGCATAACCAAGTTTTCTTACTCATGGATCAATTCCTAAAATCATAGATTAATATTTGATATAAAACTGAATTAATTGCGAGTTTTAGCATAACAATAAGTCATTGCGAGGAGTATTGACGACGTGGCAACCCAGATTGGTCACCAAAGCATCTAATAATCTGATAGATTGCTTCATTATAATTCGCAATGACTTAAAATCATATATTTTCAGTAATTCCAGATAAAATTTCGTAACCGTTTTCGGTTACCAGGACAGTATATTCCCATTGAGCACCAAGATCACCATTTTTACAGTAGAGGTTCCAATCATTTCATGGCTTTGGATCAAAATCTTTTGATGTGATTGCTGTAATTGGTTCCAAAGCTATAACCATTCAAGTTTTTAAAAATGTATTTTTCATTGATGGGTGTGGTACATTATATATATGTGGGTCTTCATGAACTTTATTTCCAACTCAATGTCAAGTAAGTTTTTCTAAAACAGAAAATCAATCGTTTTTCATAGAAGAATAAATATGGCGAGAATAGTTTATTAAAGGTTGACTTGGTCATATAAATTCAAGTCATCAATCCAATGCTTTTTTTGTAGAAACAACTAATTTATGACCCAACGGATTTGCTAATTCTCATCAAACTAAAACACTTATAGCAGAATCGGTTATTCATCCTTTGTACGTAATCCCACAATCAATCTTCAAGAGGTCTCAATTTTTTAGAATATATTCATCAGGTATACCATGTACAACACAATCATTTACAGATAGACAAAGGTTTGTTGGAAATCAATGATAGTTTTTGAAAGCTCATTTAAGGTTGTTTTTTTTGATATAATCTTCTGCTATAAATTCAAGTTCTATTAAAGGTCTGCCAACTTGTGTAGCATGATAGAGCTTATATAAAAGTTCTGTAAGATATTTTCCAGATTCTCTAATATTGGAAATTTGGTGTTGTGTTTTGATAATGTTCATACTCTAACGTTCTAAAAACTAAAATCTAACGTTCTTTTATATAAGAAAGTAAATAAAAAAAGCAAAACGAAAATGATTTGACTTAGAAATCAGAAACACTATATTTCCAAACAGCTAATTTTAGTATTTATCAAAAAAATGAAAAAGATATTGATTCATATATTGATTATTGTAGGATTATTCTCTTTTGTACTGGCAAATAATGAAGAAATAGAGAATGAAGGTTTGCTTACATATGAAGAAGAAATGACAATAGAATTGGAACACGATGATATTCCAGCCAATCCAACACAAGAACAAAGAGAAATTCGATGCAATCAAAAACAAATTATAAAATCCAGAATTCTTGATTTATACAAAGAAATCAAAAACAATAAAGATAGAGAAAATAAAAAAGAAATAAGAAGTCAGATTTCTTTTCTCAAAAAGGAATTATGGAAGATAAATTCAAAGATAGCATATAGCTATAAACAACAATTTAGAAGATTCTTTTGATTCAAATAAAACTGCCCATAAAGGACAGTTTTTTTCTTATTTTCATGTTGATCACCATCATCATTCACCTCTTTGACTTTCTGGTAGTTCATCTACTTCTTCTCGTTGTATTTCATGACATTTTTCTATAATAAATTGAGCAATTTTATCTCATTCGTTGATTTGTAGTGCTTCATTACCGAAATTTATCATAATTACTCAAATATCTCATCTATATCAACTATCAATAACTCCGGCTAAGACATCTATACCATGTTTATATGCTAGTCAGCTACGAGGAGCAATTCTACCATAATATCCATGAGGAATAGCAGTAGAAATGTTGGTAGGAAAAAGTTTTCTTTCCCCAGGTTGTAATAAATGATTCTCTGTACTAAATAAATCATATCCAGCATCAGAAAATGTAGCTTGAGCAGGAATTTTTGCTTTTTCTGAAAGTTTTTTAAAAGGAATAGAGATTGGGTTCATTGTGATATATTAAAAATCTAAAGAGATATTTCTGACCAATTATTTACTTTCTGCACTCACAAATGAATGAGTGAATTATAATGACGATTCCATGGCTTATCAATTAAGTATACTTTAACTCAAAAACTAGCTAATTCCATAGCAAAATCAAGGTTATCTTCTATCATTATTTGAATTCAATTTTTTTTGCATAGAGTTGATTTTGGTACTTCATTTTCAGAGAAGTGGTTTGCAAAAAGAATATCATCAATAAGTCAATCATAGAAACGATTTAACCAACTTTTTGTATATTCTGATATTTCTTCTCTTCTAGCTGTTACTACAACTATTTTTCGTCAATTATCTTTTAGTTCTATTAGTTTTTCTTTGGCTCATTTTACAGGAAGAATATTTTCTCTAGTCGGAGATTTCAAAGCGCTCCAAAAAAAATCAACAGCATCTTCTTTTACTAAATTATATTTTGACATATTGGATAAGTAATAATCTGATATATCATCTTTGTATATTGCTTGTCATTTTATCATATAGTTATTGTGTTTCAATACCTCATCTACAGTTTCTGCCAAAACTTCATCCAGATCTACTCATAAAATTTTTTCCATAAGATTTTTCAATATTAAAAATAACCCAATAACATTAAAAATTCCAATAATTTTTGCAAGAAGAAAGCCCTGCCTTTAAAAAAGGCAGGGCTAGGTATCAATTAGTAATTCCACAGATAAATTGGAACTCCTTATTTTGTTGTTTTTTTAATAATTCATCGAGATTTTTTTGATTTCCATTTAAAACAAATTCTTTGAATTGTTTTGTCGTTCGATCAAAGATAATTACATCTCTACAAATAATTTTACTTTCATCTAAATAAGCATCTGACATAATGAAAGCAAAAAGATTACTAGTTTCTACAGCCATTTTCTTTACAAATGGCATTGATTCTTCAGGATACTCCTCATTAACCAAGCATCCAACCACTACTATGTCTTTCGATTGGATATTGGTTATTAAAGTTTGTAGTAAATCCTGTTTTTGAGCATATGCTTTTGTAAAGCATATAATACTCAAAAAAACAAAGATAGTTTTTTTCATAATGTTTTGTTTTTTAGTTTTTTTTTAGTTCACAGAAAATACTATAAAGAACAAAAGAAAAAAGTCAAACAATTATTTTTGATAAAAATATGCTAAAAATTGTTTTATAATCTCTGAATCAGTCAATAAAATTCAAATTTCTCTATTGTTATCCATACTATTTGTAGAAAAATTTATACTTCAAAGATAAAGAATATGATTATCTATTAGCATCATTTTTGCATGGATATAAGGTTTTTTGATTAATGTTACAATAGGTTTTCATAATTGTTGTTGGAGAAGTTTGTTTTTGTCGGTGTCGGGGAGCTGGATATGGATATTTCAGGTTCAAAGAGTTGATATCTTATCTCCCAAAAGTAAAAGGAGGCGAGGATCTTCGATATATTGGTTTTCTATGATAATTGAACTTTTCGCCGACTCTATCAAATTTTCCAAAACAGCTCTACAATTTACAGGACATACCAAAAGATTTGGATGAATATCGCTATAACGAATAGTCTCACCTTTCCAATCCTTATCAAAAATAGTAGCCAAACTTTGGAAAACTCAACTATGATGACTGTAGAAAAAATATTCACGATTTGTTGCAAATGTTGAATGCGTCAGATTTGCTGTTTGAATCAAAAATCCACTATCTATCAATGCAAATTTGGCATGAACATACGTCGTTTTCATTTGTTTATCTGATTTTATTTGGAAATTATCATATCAACTAAATAAACTTTGAATTTCTTTGAAGGTATTTTTGAATTGTTGGTATTTTTTGTCTTCCATAATAAGCTTAATATTTACATTATTTTCCAAGAGTTGTTTAAACAAAGCTCTAATTCTTTTTTCCGTAAATTCATAAGTTTGTAGATAAAGATTTGTTTTTGCTTTGCCAAAAATATCCAAAATAAACCCTATATCGGTAGGGGAGACAAATATTTTTCATGTAATATTTTGGATTTGAGAGCGATTTTCACTTGGGGAAAAGATTTCCGGTTTCGCTTTCTGCTCAAACCTAATCCCCCCAAATCAACTCCCCAAAGCTATAAAAAAAACAATAACGCCTATCCATCACAAAACAATTTTCTGTTGTTTTTTCATTATTTGACAAAAACTAAAAGTTGTTTATAATTATAAAAATTGTTTTATATTTTTTCAAGTTAAAATGACTTTAATTAAAAGACCTCTAACTGATGAAGAAAATTTAGAAATAACAAAAAATCGTTTATCATGGGAAGAAGATAGATTAAGTAAAACAGATATTAAACGGCTTGATGAAGAAATGGTATGATACCATAAATATTTTTTGAATTTTAGAAAAAATCCAGAATTGCCAAAAATTATGAAAGAATTCGATAAATATGTAGATACTCTTGATAATTGATACCAAAAAGAAGATTTAGATAAAATATTAGACGAATATTTTCCTTCTTTCAAAGAAAATTTTCCAAAACGCAATTATTGATTATACAAAATGACTCCTATTTACAAAAATAAGAATCATATTAAACGTTCTCTAATTAAATTATATAAACATAGTAAAGCGATTAATTGATCTTTGTTTTTAATATTAAAAGAATGAAATAAAGAGTCAAAAGAAGTTTTATTTGAAAACAATAAGAACCCTGAATTGACTTATGTTTTTTATCTTCTATTGATAAAATTATTAGAAGAAGCTTAGTTTTTAAAATATTAAAAACATATGAACAAACAAAATATAAATAATTCAATTTTAGAAAAAATAAGAAATATACCCAAAGGGTATAAGCATCTAATTACAGCAACAAGTCTTGCTTTGATGTTAACCTTTTCTAGTTGCGGAGAAAAAGAAAAAGAAACGCCAAAACAATTGGGTGATTTTGAGTTGGTTGATAAACAAAATAAAGGTTGAGAGACATGGAATATTTACAAATATACGATAAAAAAATGAGAATACCCTTTACTTGTTGCTAGAAATTTTAATATTATAGACAAAGAAAATAGTGATATTTTTGTAGAAACATGAAGTAGAAATATTTTGGACAAAAATCAAAATGAAATCAAATCAGATCAAAAATTTCAAATATGAGAGACTTTGTATATAAAAGTACAAAAATACAAAAAAAAAGAATCAGATTATAATTATAATTTTTCAAAACCAGATAACTATAAATATCGATCAAAAAATGAAAAATGATCAGGAGTTGTGACAATAGAAAAAGAGATTATTATAGATGGTAAAAAAGAAAAAATAACGTTGAAACAAGATGCTTGATTGACTTTTTATGTTGTACAAAAAGATGATTTTTTTGTCAATACAATAGTTTCGGACTGAATAAAAATCAATCATTGTATAGATTTTGATAAAATCATATCAAAACTTTCTCAAATAGATGAATTTTCTTATCTCACAGATCCTATTTATCAACGTACAGAACAAGTTTGAAAAAATGAAATAAAATTTAAAAACAAATTATTCTCATTTAATATAAATCCTATAGACATAGCAAAGATATCAAAATCAGCTATTGAAAATTGAAAGTTTTTTATTCCAATTCCAACGCCAAAGTCAGAAAGAATTATGGAAATTCAAGACTTTGCTTATTATGCACAGCAAGCAATTAAAGAAATGGAAAACCATCCATATTATTGACCTATAGTCAAAGATTTACTTAGAACTGCAACAAGGGAGGAATTTTTGGAAGCTTTATTGGCTTTTGCTTATAATGAATCTTCTTCATATTGAGAAAATAATATAGGGGAGTTTGAATTACATCGTCGAGAATGAGGCAAAAATCAGTCATTTTCTTTTTCTTATTTTCATATCCTTATGACACCGTGACATCCATGATTCAAAGCTAGAATTAATTTAAAAATGACAGAATGAGAATCATATCATCCCAAAAATGCAACCAAATTATTTATAGCTTTTCGAGCTGAAAAAGTAGCAGAAAAATGACAAAAATTAAGTGATTATTTTCCACTAGATTACAATACATACGAAAAAGTTGCAAAAAGATATAATGGCTGAGATTACAAAAAATATGATTATCACAACAAATTAAAATACAATCACGAAAGAACCAAAATTTTTATAAAACAAAATAAGAAAAGAAAGTAATTATTCTGAAGACAATCCAATTACAAATTCTCATTTAATAGAAATCTGTTTGTTTTTTATCATTTGGTTTATTTCTTCCAAAGTTCAGGTCACTTGTTGTTCGAACATTTTGCTAATTTCTCTACTCATACTTATTTTTCCATCAAATCATAATTCTTCTAATTCACGAAAAAGTTTTTCTACTCTATGCACAGATTCATAAAAAAACACAGGTATCTCAGATTTTATAGCGTTTTTTAAAGCTGTTTGTCTTCCTTTTTTTTGTGGAATAAATCAAATATATACAAACGATGAAGTATCAAAACCAGCACCTACGACTGCAGGTACCAATGCATTGGCTCAAGGCAAAATCGTATAAGGTAGCTTTTGCTCATTACATAATTGTATAAGGCTCTTTCATGGATCAGATAGTCAAGGAGTGCCTGCTTCAGAGACAATTCATACATCATATTCTTTTAAAATATTTAGATAATGATTCATTTTGCCTTGATCGGTGAAACTAGTTAGCGAAGATAATTTTTTATCAGAAAAATCTATTTCATACATCTGCAACAATTTCATTGTTGTCCTCGTATCTTCGCACAGCAAATATTTCAATTCTTTGAGCATACGCAAAGCTCTGAGAGTGATATCTTCCTTATTTCAGATAGGTGTCGGGATAAAGTATAGCATTTTTATGAATTTATAGTTAAAAGTTTATAGTTTATAATTTCGAAGTTATCTGTCACTGGAGGACCCGCCAGGCGGGGACGTGGCAATCTAAATCATTATTAAACTTTCACTCAATAAATGCAACCAATAAAATAAAACAAAAAATCAAAAATATATTGCTATTTTGTAATAAATACATATAAAACAATAAATCTAAAACAAAACAAATATGGGAAACTATTCTTCACGTAAAGTTCAGCTCGAATCTGAGCTAAAATTTATGTTTAATCGATTGATGAATAAAAAAACCATCGAAAAAAGCGATGTTATGTCGGTTGTAAATAAGTTCAAGGACTTAAAAAAAGAAGATCCTGCTACTTATACCGGCTTGGCAAACAAGGCGGTTAGTTTAAATTCATCTTTCACAAAAGTCTCATTCAAGGGACGAGTAAAGCCCAAAGAATGGGAAAAACTGAATATTATTTATGCAGAATTCCATGGCTTAATAGCCGCATAGTTTAAATTACATTAACCAACAGGGAGCGAAATATAGTAGCTCCTTTTTTTATTACTCAAATTTTTATTTTTACATCAAAAACAATAAAAATGTCAACCACCAAAGTCTATCAGAATATAGATAGATTTTTTTTTAAAAAAAAATCAGTTATAATTGAGTTATAAACTTTATTATTCCAAATATTTATATGAATCAAAAAAAACAAATTATAGATAAAAAAATATTACTTATTCAAGTACTAAAAAAACTTGAATCACACTGGGATTTGGTTCCAGGGATTTTAGCTTTGATACAAAGTAGTTATGTAGACGAGAAGACGATAGATGGCGTTCTAACTATAATTTCAAAATCTATAAAATCCATCAAAAAGCAAGAACAAAAGCAAAAAATCCAAAAATGACTAGAAAAAATCCAACAAATCAAAAATATGGAATCCGATGATCAAATATCTGAGGAGAAATTAGACCAGCTTTTATCTGATATATAAGAGATGACAGAAGAAATATTAAAAAAAATAGATAAAAATAATTCTAATAATAAGATCGATTTACAAGAAATCCAAGATTTTTCTCGAACAGACGAAAATATACAAGCAATAAAAAAAACATTACAACAACAAGAAAAATCTGATTTGTTATCTTCTCTGGAAAACTCTTTGAATGATGCCATAGATAAAATTTTATCACAAGCAGAAATTTTAGAAAGTGATATACAAATATTGGATCTATGGGATAAATTATTAGGAGAAAGTGATTTAGATAAGAAAAATAAGATAAAAGAAATTATAGACATTCCTGAAAATTTTTCTAAAATTCTTGATATGGTGTCAAAAGATTTTAGTAAAAACACAAAAATAATATATTATAATATATGGAAAAATAGTAAACAACAAATAAATATAAATACAATAAATTCTTATATAAAATGATTAATTCAAAGATTTGGTCATTTCAATGAAAAAAGTAAAGACTTCCAATTAACGGAAAATGAGAAAGATAATTTATTGGTTAATTCTTTTTGACAATTAATTAATTGAAGTGCAGATGAAATTAAAGAAATAAATAAAACTTTAGATATTTTGATTTGGCAAAGGAATATAAAAACATATTATGAAAATATAACCAAAGAGAGCCAGGTATTAAGTGAAAAAACTCAAAAAATTAGTACCGAAATAGTAGGCAAGAATGAAGAATTAAATAAAATAAATATAGAGATCAATAAACTTTTGATAGATAATCCAAGTTATTGACAGAAAATACTTTTACTATGAGCTGATGCTAGTGCTGCGAGAAGATGAACAATATCTACTTATTGATACAAAGAAGTAGATGAAAAATCAAAAAGAATTGAAACAAACATAAGAAAATTATTTGAGAAAAGAGATTTATTGAAATCAGAAATAATTCAACTTCAAAATGAATTCCAAAAAGTATATACGTTAGATTTGATAAGCAATAAACAAAAATATTATACTGATTTATATAAAATAAATTTAAATCAGAATAAAACAAAATCTGAAATTAAAAATTTTTTAATAGAAATATATTATGATTTATGATCAGATAATTTACCAAAAGAAATAAAAGATGCTATAAATAAATATTTTCAAGAACCTCAAACAGAAAAAAAATATACTAATTTTCAAAAAATAATTAATAAAGATTATAATATTGTTTTGGAAAATTATTATAAAAACTATAATTGAGAAAAATTAAAGGATAATAATCAAGCAAATAGAGAGATATCCGAAATAATAAAAAATGATCCAGATATTAAATTTATTGAGGATATCAGTAAGGAAATGTTTCCTTTGTTATCAGAATTTAACGAACTACAAAGTATTTGCGGTGAATGAAATCTCACAAAAGAAGCTTCTGATAGACTAAAAAACGCGGCCATAAAAATAAATAAATCAAGATCTGATATATTATCTATTCATAATAAAGTTATTGAACAATATGAACAAATATTTCCAAAATTAGTAAAATATAATGCTATTATAGAAAGAATTGAACCAGTAGATGAAAGATTGAAATCTACAATAAATAATATTGGGACAGTTTTTACTCAATTTGCCAATATTAACAAAGTGGTAGATGGAATAAAACAAAGATTAGAATCTGGTGATTTTGATCCAGATAGTTTCAAAAAATGGTTTATAAAAGATTGATTAGTGATAATGAGTTCTATAGCTTTTGCTGTAGGTGCAATAGTTGTAATATGAGCAACATGATGATTGTGATCATGAGTTGTTGCCCTTTGAGTAAGTGCTATGGCAGGTAGTTTGTGATGAATGATTTGAAATGAAGTTTGAGCCATAGCCTCTACACAACTAGGTAAATCAGTTTATTGAGAAGAATTTGATAATTCTACAATGCTTGGAAGATATTTTTCTTCAGAAGAAATATTTAACCCAGAAACTGGTAAATATGAAAAAATAGAATGATTAGATGTTTTAAAACAATATGGTAAAAACTTTGCTATTTGAGCAGCTACAACTTTTGTTCTTATGTGAACTTGAAAAGTTGTTTGATGATATTTAAATAAATTAGCAACAACAGGAAAAGATTTAAATAAATTAGAAAAAATCGTGGTAAATATTACAAGTAAATTTCCAAAAATGAACCCACATACAATAAATCTTGCAGAAAAAAAATGAATAAATCAATTTCTCAAAAAATACTTTCAAGAGTTATGAGAAGAATCCATAGAAGAAGCTATGGAAAATAGTATGGAAAGAATACATCCAGTTCTTTGATATGCTGCTTCTATATATAATTGTTTAGATTGATGAAAGGTTAACTATGAAGTCAAAAACAAAACATGAATAAACTTACAAGTAACACAAAACAGCCAAAACACATTAGTTAATTGAAATAAAGTAATATCAGCTTTTGATTATAATAGTAGCCTAGACCAAAAACAAGTTTTAGAATCTTTACAAAAAACATATTCAGAATTAGAATATGATATAAAAATCGATTGATGAGTCGTAATAGTATCAAAGAAAGTTTCTTACACAACAAAAAAATGAATAAATATTGAAAGAGAAAATGTTATGGTATTTTCACCATCTACAAAACCAGAATCAATAAGGATCTTTTCACAAGATAATTGAGATATTCTGAATCAATTATACGGATTTGAATTTAAATGAGATCATGCAATAATAAAAAATACAGAACCATGAAACGGGAAAATGAGTTTTGAGAAATACCTCAAACATAATTGATTTTTGATTATAAAGAACACAAATAACGAAATCCAAGTTAGAAAATGAAATGATTCATTTAGTTTTATTGTAGATAATAATTCTGAAACGACCCAAGAAAATCTAAATAGCAACCCAGAAATAGAATCCACATCAACTCAAATAGAACAAGATCAAAATATTTTTGATGATACTAATATTGATCAAAATCTAGATACAAATACAGAATCAGATTTAAATATTTTTGATAAAGTACAATTGAAAATAGGTACTATATTATTGGGTCTTCATGGTAAAACAGAATTAGAAATAATAAGTGACGCTTGAAAGTATGTTGTGGATAATATAAAACATTTTTTACATGAGTGTAAAATGATTTTTGGTCATCAATTAGTAGATCTCTATAAATCATATGTACAAATGAAAAACAATTTATGAAAACCATGAGATAAAGAATTTCAAAAATTATTTCAAGATAAGGCAAAAAGTTGGGGAATTAATCTTACAAAACTTGTTTGAGTTGCCGCTATATCAAAACTTTGAATAGATCCAAACCTTTTTTTCTGGTCATGACATTTGATTGCTGATCAACTTCAAAAAAACATAACGTTTTTTGATAAGCTTTTCCATTTATCATTTGAAACCATGAATGATTTATATGGTCGAAAAGAATGAAAAAACCTAAAATATAATCCAAAAACAGTTATAGAAAACAGCGTTTTGACAGAGCAAGATAGAAAAGAAGCAATTGCTAAACATTTATGATTGGAAATAAACTCACAAAATGAACAATTATTAAATGCTCTTTTGGATGCCCACAAAATCTGACAATCAGAAATTTGAAAAAATCCAGAATATAGTGCTGGTGTATATAATTATACTCAAGCTCAAATTAGACAAAAAATGGAAATATTAAAACCATTTATAGAAAATTGAAGTATCAAATCAGAGCAGGTGAGAGATTTATTTGCATTGTGATATTTATGATCTCAACCAATAAAACGATTATCAATTTATGAAAAACTTTACGAAAAGGAAGCTCAACTTCCTATAATAAATAATAAACATGAATATGGTTTATATGACAAAAATGGTGCTGAAACAAACCGGGATTCTTTTTCCATAGAACAACAAAAAAAGATAACAATACAAGCTTTTAAACAATCTATTGTAGAAGATTTGGATATTTTATGAAATATAAATCATGTAAATAAAACAGGTTATGCATTTTCACAAGACACAAAAGTTCCATGAGATATAGATTATGCAATAGAAAACCATCCGCAGAAAATTCAACAAATGATAACAAAACTAAAACAACTAGAATCAGAGTGAAAAATTAAAAATTTAAAATTTACTCACAAAATTAGACAAGAAGAAATAATATCTGAATCAGAAATTCAAGAAAAAATAAACACAAAAGAGCTTAGAATAACATATGATTGATTGACAACAGTTTGAGATAATAAGGTTTCTATAAATAGAGAAATGTTTATTGAAGATGGTAAAGGTATATTTGAAATTAATTTAAATGAAGATTATATAGAAGAAGTTGATATTGATGGTAAAAAAATACGTTTTTTGACTTCAGAAGGATATATACCTTATGCAGAAGATTTACTAGTAACAGATCTTGAGAAAGAATTTTGAGAAACCGCAAAAAAACTCAAAGTTGCGAAAAGAATTGATGATTATATTGATGCACTTTCTGCTCAAGAAAATATTTGAAAAAAAACAACTGTTTTTGAAAAGATAATTAATTTTATAATTTGAAAACAAATATCAAAAACAAAAACTCAAAGAATGATAGAATCTCTGAAAGAGTCAGACCGCTATAAAAACCCCAACCATGTATTACATAAACAGTATGTTGATGCAGTCACTCATCTTCAGAAAGTTGTAGTTTTCAAAATAGAAAACATAAAAAACCAACAAAAATACAATAAAAGCTCATTAGAACAAAAAGGCGAAATTATATCAGAAAGTAGAAATATAAAAGAACGTATAAAAAAATACAAATCAGATTGATCTCAAGAATCAATAGAGCAACTAAAACAAGATAAAATAGCTTTGGAACAAAAACTACTCCAACAAGATTTATCTATAGATGAAAATTTTTATCTCCTAAATGAGTATTATTTATTGACTCAGACAGAGGAGTATAGATTAAATAATATTTCTATCGATCCAAAAATTGTCAAAGCCAACGCAACTCTTTCTACTGAAGCGAGAATAGCAAAAGCCAAAGAACTTATCGGAGATATTACTCCAGCACAAGAACAAGCAATCTTAGAAGCTCACAACCAAGACGGAACTATTTATAATCTAAATTTTTCTCAAATTAGAGCTAGAGTGGATATTTTGAGTAAAGTGTGATTTACTAGTGAGCAGATTAGAATATTGTTAGAAAATGGGATTTGTGGACAAACAGAATTAAATTTACCACTACACTTTTATAAAATAACAAATATTGATGAAAATTCTAATATAAACAATATGTTGTATAATAAAAACAATAAACCAATACAAAATTTTGATATAAACCAATATTCTATAGAGTTTTTAAAAAACAATCCTGATATTTAAAAAAAATATTATATAGAAAAAATCTTACCATGAATGGTAGAAACAGATATAATCAAACAAAAAATAATGCAAGATATAATATATGAAGTATTATGAGAAATAAAAAATGCTCCTTTAAAATGAATTGATAATCCAGCCAGAGCTATTGAGAAGATTGTCGGTGAATATAATGGTAATGTAAATAAACTACTGGATATATCGAGATGAACATTGGTATACAATAATATAGAAGATGTATATAAAGCTTTTAATGAATTATTAAAACATCCAGATGTGGTATCTGTTTTTGTAAAAGATAATTTTCAAAGAAAAACTTGATATAGAGATATTAATGTTTCTGTAACATCTATCACTTGAAAAGTGTTTGAATTACAAATAAATACCAAAAACCTACTTGAATCAAAAGAAAATTGATTAATTATTCCAAAAGATTATATAAATAACAAAACTGAGGATATAAAACAAAATCCTAAAAATAATTTTTATTGAGATATTATAGAAAAAACAAATAGAAATGATAATATATTTAATGATTTTGATAAAAATATAAATAACATAATTAATAGTAGATTAGAAAAGAAAGCAATTGATAATCAAAAATCTCACAAATATATTGATTTACCAGATATATTAAATAATATAAATTGACATAAATTATATGAATTAACAAGAGAATTAGAAAACGTCTTGGATGTTAAAGAGAATCCATACAAAATAATCCCAGAACGATTAAATTGATTTACTTATGAAACCATATATTCATATAATCAAAAAATAACTAACTACAGTAATTTATTATATGATTATGCATATAGTATATCAAAATAATATTTATTTTTTAAACATTACTATAATGGAAAAATATGAAACAAATCAAATAAATAACAATGATAATAAAACAATAGTAAATGAAGAATATTTTTTGGTAGATACACAAAACGAAAAGATATTAACAAAAATACAATATACTAAAAGATGATGAGAGTCTTTATCTTTTGTAAATGGTCAACGAATATCTAATTATATTTGATTTAATAAAATTCAAAATGATTGACAAATCATTAATAAAGAGTCTTTTGAGAAAGAGTTGAATAATAAAGAAAATAATATGAAAATGATTAATAATATCAAAAATGAACTTGATTATATAATTTCTCTTGAAAGAACAGAAAAAAGATTTTTGGAGATCTTAGATATAAGAAAAGATTTAGATAAAAATAGGATTTTAAATGCATTAAATTTCGCTAAGGAAAAACATCTCTGACAGGTTAGAGATGAATGATCGCCATATATAATACATCCAATGTCAGTTGCTATATATGCTATGAAAGATTGATTAGATACGGATTCTATTATAGTTGCTTTGTTACATGATGTAGTAGAAGACACAAAAGATGATTTTGACCAAACTCAAAAAGATATATTAAATATATTTGGAAATAAGGTATTGTTAATGATAAATTCTTTATCTAAAAGAATATGAAATGACACAAAAAATTTAGATAAATATTATCAAGATATTAATAATGATTTATTTCTTTCTAAAATTAAATGATTTGATAGATTACACAATATTTATTCTTTATTTTTACAGCCTAAACAAGATAAAATTGAAATATATATAGGAAAAACCGAAAAAGAAATATTACCATTAATTTTATGAACAGAGACATATTATAATATAAAATCTATTATAGAAATTATTAAAAAAAATAAAACTGATTTTGATTTTTATAAATCCAAAATAAGAAATATAAAAGAAATTAATAATATTAAAAAAAAATTATAAATTAAAATAAACAAAGAGATAACTGCTCTTATATGATATTTTCTTGAACTTATAAAAAATAATTTATAAAAATATCACTCCCAACACAACCATCCCCACAATCCACACTCCAGCCCATACGAACCGAAGGAGCGTTTTTTCCTTGATTCTCCATTTCTGGTTTCTAGCTTTCCACTTATCAATTATTCTTATAAAACACATATAATCCAAGCAATAATTAATCAATAAAATTTTGTCAAAAATTAACTTGAAAAATGTTTATCAAAGAGACGCTCATTCTTCCTGATTGAACAACAAAATGAAATGTAGATATTGATATTGCAATAATTTGATTAAGAGATGTTTACGAAAAATCTATTTCAAAAGCATATATTGTAACATGAGATGGCGATTATAATTCTCTTATAGATTTTTGGATAGAGAAACAAATTTTTTGAAAAGCAATACTTCCCGGTATCAGAAATTCATCAAAATTACTAACAAAAAGTGCAAAAAAACAAATACTAGATATTATTCCTCTCCAAAAAAAACTCCAAAAAGAAAACCCAGGAAATAAATCCTAGGCTTTCGTAGAGGGGACGAAGTGAGTATTTCTCTCAATTCGGACACCTCATCGTGAACAATGATAATTGTAAACAAAAAACAATAAAAATCAAGAAATTATTTAAAACAAATTATTGGAAAAATAATCGAAATTAAACAAACAAAATAAGCAAAGTAAGAATCCCCACAATCCATAATCCAGTCCATAACCAAAACCAGACTAAAAATTTTCCTTTAACTGTTTTATGACGCAAAAATTCCATTGCTCCCAAAGCTCCAAGCCATCATCCAGCACTAACAAAATAGAGGAGTGTTTTTTCTCTGATTCTCCATTTCTGATTCTTTGCCTTCCATTTATCAATTCCTCGTACAATAAATGTTACGAGGTTTATTAGAAAGAAATAGATAAGTAAGATGTAGATTCGAGTCATATTATAATAATAAAAAATAATAAAAGATGTCATTCCGACATTGTTGCGGAGCTGGAGTCGGAATCTTAGATAAAAGCTTTAGATTCCCGCTCCAAATTCTTAACGCAGAAATGAAATAATAGTCAAAAATCTTATAATTCCTCCTTAATCTTCGCCAACAACTGTAACGCTTGCAACGGTGTCATACTATTTATATCATAACTTTCTATCAAACTTTTTATTTTTTCATAATGAGGATCTTTGGCAGCAACAGTAGGGACAAAAAGATTATTATCTGCTTTAGGTGGAGAAGACAATAAAGTTTTGTTATCTTCCAATGCTTTCAAATTCTCCTTGGCTCTTTCCACAATAACTGGTGAAATACCAGCTAATTTAGCAACATCAAGCCCATAGCTTTTTGAAGCACCACCAGCTGCGATCTTTTTCATAAAAACAACCTCTTTATCTGTTTCATAAACACTCACACTATAATTTTTTACTCATGGTAATGTTCATTCAAGTTGAATCAATTCATGGTAATGAGTAGCAATCAATGTTTTGGATTTAATTTCTTGGACAATATATTCCAAGATAGCTTTTGTCAACGCTAATCCATCGTATGTGGAAGTTCCACGTCCAAGTTCATCAAAAATAATAAAACTTTTGGATGTAGCGTTGTTTAATATATTGGCAACTTCTATCATTTCCGTCATAAAGGTAGATTGATTTTTGGCTATTACATCACCACTTCACACGCGTGCAAACAAAGCATCAATTAGTCAAATTTTAGCTTCTTTTGCAGGTACAAAAAGTCCCGAGTGGGCCATCAAAATAATTAAAGCATTTTGACGAAGATATGTGGATTTACCTCACATATTTGGCCCTGTGATCACATGCAAAAAATCATCATGATCTCCAAAATTCAAAGTATTTGGTATAAATTGCTGATCTTGAGGAAGAAAATGTTCTATAACTGGATGTCTTCATTCAATAATTTCAATCTGATTGTTTTCTGTTATATTTGGTTTTTTATAATTGTATTGTTTCGCAAGCAAAGCTTGAGAAGTAAAGAGATCCAACCAAGAAATCTGTAAAGCAAATTCAGTCAATGGTTCTACGATCATCGCCATTTCTTGTTGGAGGTGAGCGAGACGACTGAATTCCTGTTTAACTAACTGTGCTTTCGCCTCCAAGATTTCTTCTTGTAGGTTATCAAGATATGGAGAAGTAAATCTCTGACCTCATTTAAGCGTGTTTCTACGAACCAAATCTGATTTTTTATCATCAGAATTATTGTTTTTATATTCCAAAAGTCTGGTTTCAAATTGATCAATATCTTTGTTTGTGATTTCTATAAAATATCATTGATTGAGAATAAATTTTACTTTTACATTGGAAATTCATGTAATTTCAGCCAAAAATTGTTGATAATCTACCAAAAGTTTATCAGAATGAAACGCAATATCTCTCAGTCTATCAATTTCTTTATCTACACCATCACGTATAAAATTGATATCATCAGCAAAATCTTCATCATCTTTAATTGTTTTTTGTAAGTTATGATAGAAATTTTCGATAGTATTTTTAGTATTTTGTGATAATCAAACACGAATCAATTCATCAAGCATAATATTTTGCTCAAAGAACAATCTGAGAGTACTTCTTAATCTAATAAATCAAGAAGCAAGTAGTTTTCTATACAACAAATTACTCATAATTTTGGGAATATCAGATACATTTCCTAATTGATTATGAATATGATGAGTATCGTGTTCATTATTTAAATAATATTCAATGTGTCATAAACGAGTATTTAGTTGATCAAAATCATTGATCGGATTCGAAAGTATAGAACGTAAAAGTCTTGATCAGCCAGATGTTTTAGTTGTATCCAAAATCCCAATCAGACTATATTTTTCACTACTTTCATAACTTGATGAAAAAATTTCTAGATTTTTCAATGTCACTTCATCCAATAGAACTGTTTTTTCTGTACTATGTAGTGATATACGAGAAATATTGGTCAAAGCTGTTTGTTGAGTTGTCTGTAAATATGAAAAGAGGAGTGCCAACGCTTGTCATCTTCATTCTTCTACAGCTTTTCCATAACTAGAAAGTGTCTGAATTTTACATTGTTCCAATAAATATTCTTCATATCTATGTGGTACATCTGATATGGAAATTAAATAATTCTGATATTGTTTGAGTAGTTTGGTTAGTTCATCTTTGTCTGGAAATTCAATATCCACGATAATTTCTACCGGATTTACGATCAAAATAAATTTCTGCATATCTTCGATGCTTGCAAAACTTTTTGTCCAGTATTCTCCCAATGCAAAATCTCACCACGCAATGTGAAAGTTATACCCACTTTTCACTGGCTCGAAACCCACTGCAAGCATATAAGTAAATGTTTTTTTTGTCTCCTGAATAAATGTTCAGGGAGTAATAATCTGGGTGATTTTTCTTTCAACAATCTTGCCAGGAACTGGATCAGTAGTCTGTTCAGCTATAGCTACTTTGTGTCCATGTGATATCAATTTTGGAATATATTTATCGACGCTATGATATGGAATCCCCGCCATAGGAATAGGATTCTCAGAATTCTTGTTTTTACTTGTCAATACAAGATCCAAAATCTTACTAGTTATTTTTGCATCTTCAAAAAACGTTTCATAAAAATCCCCCATACGAAAAAAAAGAATACAATCAGTGCATTGCTTTTTGATATCAATATATTGTTGCATCGCAGGAGTATAAGTTGTCATAATTTTAAATTTTTAGTTTTAAGTTTTAAATTCAATATATTTTAAAATCATACTTAAAGTTTTATACTTAAAAAGCAATAAAAAAAAGGAAAGTTTTTTACTTTCCTTTTTAAAATGATAATTTTCTTTCCATTAATTTTTTTTGTACCAATAATTCTGTTATGAAATCTCTTTCATTTTGCCATTCTGTAAGTTTTCTGCCATCACGAAACTCTTGGGATATAAGATAGCTTAACTCAGAATAACGATTTAAAAGGTTATTTTTTGTTTCAATATATTTTCTATATATCTTAGAAGAAAAATGAAACAAAAGTAAATAACACACCATAAGAGACAAAACCCTGAAATCAAGGCTTATAATATACACTACAATCAAACATGTTTGAATATTTTTAAACATTTGAATGTTTGATATGACTTCTACTGTCTCTGCAATATCAAAGAGACTTTGTAGTTTTTTTTGGTTTTTGTTATATATTTTTCTCATAAATATGTATTTAATGAGTTTTTTGTAGAATAAATTTTTAAAACAAAAAGTCAAGTCATCTTTTTCTCTTGTAATTTTCTAATAAATCGATAACTATTAGCTATCAATATTTTTTATTTTTATACGTTTTTCATGAATCTTGAAAAACTTTTCTGAAGTAAAACAAAAGTAGATATTCTAAAATATTTGCTTTTTAGAAGACAAGGAATTTCTATGAGAGCTTTAGAAAGTGAATTAGAATGGACTTTCCCAGCAATAAAAAAACAAGTAGATTCACTAGAAGAAGCTTGTGTTATTGATGTAAATAAAGAAGGCCAATGACGATCTATATCACTTAAACCAGATTTTTTTGATAAAATTAGAGATATCTTTTTCTTTGGATTAAAACAAGAACTTATAGAATTATTTAAAACATACGATGTTATGATAGAAAAATATTATTTTTGAAAAAGATTTTGACTTGATCTTGATATGGATTTAGTCGTAATTTATAAAAACGTAGAAAAGCCTCAAATAGATAAGATAAAAGACGAAATAAATACAATATTTAGACAATATTTTATAGAAATTGTATATGTAGTATTTATGTCTTCAGAAGAACGAGAAAAACGTTATAGATTAGCTGATAGATTTGTTCTTCAAATCATGAGAAGTATCCAAAAAACTTAATTTTAGATAGAATAGACACGCTTCGCTTTATAAAAGTTAGAATTGTTTTTTGTCTCTCTGAGTGAAACGAAGAGAATAAAAATAATTCTAAGTTCTCTTATGCTCTTCGGCTTTACCTCAGAGCGACAAAGAGAATTATCCCAATCTCTCCAACTCTCATCTATCTAAACAATCTAATCCATCTAACCCCAAAAAATATGATAATAACAGAACAAAAAAGGAATCAAATAATGTCTTATATAGTTCATGCTTGAGAAATTTTGCAAAAAGAGCACCATCTTCCAGAAAAACCATATAAATATTTATATATTCCCAAATGACCAGAATTATATACTTCAGCATTAAAATCTGCCTGATATTTGTTTTTTGATAAAAATATAAAAAAAATAACTATTATTACTGAACAAGATGAATATCCAAAAGAAATAATTTCATACATAAATCAAAAAAAATCAGATTTTTTGATATGGTGAAATAAAATAAAAAGTATAATTCCAAAATATATAGAAAAAACATCTATTATTTCAAATGAGCTTTTTGACCAGCTTTTATATCTAAGATTGCTAACAAAAATAAAAACAGTTAGCATAATAGGTATATGAAAATCTGCAACCAAAACAAAAATTAATTGAATAATTAAAGATATTTCAAAAGAGGATTGAATAGTTGTTTTGTGAAATCTATCACAAGAAAAAAACAAAGATGATTTGATAAAAGAAGATGAAGTTATGATACAAAATATTTTATTATGAACTACATACAAAAAGAAAGATAAATGGATTTGAAATATATACAAAGATATTGTTACAAAAAACCAAAGAAAATCAGAATTATTAGTATATGTTAACGGATATGATATATGAATAAAAAAAACAGCTCAAATCTGATATGTTTGTATAGTAGCATAATTCAAATTTTCTCTTGCAAAACCAAAGTAAATTAATAAAAAGTACAGGCGTTTCTTTATACATAATTTTTTTTGTAATGATGAAATTTGTTTACGATAGTTTGGAAACTGTCAAAAAATTAAAACACCCAACAAAAAAGGATTTTATAAACATTACTATTGCAATATTTGTTGCAGTAATTTTTGCTGCATTACTTTTTGTGTTTTATGATACAATTTTTACAGGTTTATACAAATGGTTCTATAATATAATGCAATAAAAAACAAAATTTATAATTTAATTTTATCATATGCAAAAAACAGAAGTAAGTACTGTTGAAATCAAAAGACAAATAGAAGATAATTCGTACAAATGGTATGTGTTAAGTGTAATTGCTGGCCAAGAAGAGCTTGTTATAGAAAATTTAAGAGAAAGAATTAAAAAACAAGAACTTGAAGAAGATGTAGTAGATTTTATGTCTCCAGTAGTTCAAGAATATTCTATCAAAAAATGAGAAAAAGTTATAAAATCAAAAAAATTATATCCAGGTTATGTATTCATAAAATCAAAAATGAATGATAAAATACGATATGTTATCAGAAATACTCCTGGAGTTAGATTGATTGTATGAGCTGAAACTCGTCCAATACCACTAACAGAACAAGAATATCTTGATATTATAAAACAAATAGAAAAATCTCAAGAAAGATCAGAACTGATAATTCCATACAAAATTGGTGATGTTGTTATGTTAAAAACATGAGATTTTAAATGAATGAAATGAGTTGTAAAAAATATAGATGAAAACAAATGAACTGCTATAGTAAATGTAGAAATGTTATGAAGACTTACTCCAGTAGTTATCGATGTTGATAAAATTGAACTTATAAGTTAAGAAAAATCATAATAGATAAAGATATTGTTTTCTAAAAGATGCACAAAAAAAGAAAAAATATCTTTTGCTTCTCTATTGTTTTATATCTTGATCTTACTAATGCATCAAAAAGAAATACATGTGGTAAGATTTTCGATGATAGTGTTGTTTTCAGCATTAATGATCGTTTATCTACTTCTGTATCAGATCAAATGAGATGATATAGTAGATCAACTTGGCGAAATAAGTGATAATCAATATAACTCATTTACACAAGAAGAAGATCAACAATTATATCAAGAAGAATCTGGATTAAATTTAAGTCAGTTTGATCAAGAAAGTGAATATCTAGAAGATATTGAAGATGAACAAGAAGAAATAACAAAAGAACCTAACTCTTTATTTGATGATTCATTAGAATCTGAACAAAATGATTCTACCGAAAAAATAATTGTATTATCAGGGACAAGTTTGTGGTATGGTAGAGTAGAATCTGTAGAAAAATTATGAATTAGCTATCAATATGCATTGAAGGACGAAAAGGATATTTATTATGTATTCTTGGATCCCCAAAGGTATAAGTTTGATGAAATAGTTAAATCATTATGATGAACTACATACACAATGAATACTGAAAAAGAATTATATGAGAATAAGTTGTTTTGAGAAAAAGTTATGTTTATCAATCTACCAGAATATAAAGAAAGCAAAGTAATAATGCTGGTAGAGATAAATAAAACATTATGGTTGATACAAGTTAATTATCCAATATATCATAATTCTAAATCACATATTAAACAATTATTTACAAACTAACTATTATAAAAAATGGCAAAAATTATGAATATTCTAAATTTAGAAGTTCCTGCTGGAAAAGCACAACCAGCTCCTCCTCTTGGACCTATGCTTTGAGCAAATGGAGTAAATATCTGACAATTCATAAAAGAATTCAACGATAAAACTATGGATATGATGAAAACTTTTGGTTGAGCAGATGTAAAAGTAAAAGCTAAACTTACAATATTTGCTGACAGAACATTTAATCTGGAAATAGGAAAACCAGTAACATCAAATCTTATTTTATGGAAAATAGGACAAAAAACTGGTTCTGGAGAACCAAATAAAAAAAATATTGGTAAACTTACAAGAAAAGATTTGGAAGAAATTGCAGAAATCAAAAGATGAGATATGAATACAGAAGATATAGAAGCTATGATTAAAATTATTGGTTGAACAGCAAAAAATATGTGAGTTGAAGTAGAAAAATGAGCAATTAAAAATTAATTTTAAATGTTAGATTTTAAATGTTAGATTTATTTGAGACTAAACGTTTAAAATTCAACATTAAGATACATTTCAGTGGCAGGTTTTAAAACCATTATGACCACCTTTATTATTAATTATTATTAAAATGGCAAAACATGGGAAAAAGTATGTTGAATTAAAAAAAACAATTGATTCATCTAAATTGTATTCTGTTGCAGAAGCAGTAGAATTATTAAAGAAGACTGTTTATACTAAGTTTGATCCAACTATTGAAATTGCAATCAATACATTTGCAAATCCAAAATATAACGATCAAATGATTAGATCAACAACAATTCTTCCTAATGGTACAGGAAAAACAAAGAAAATAGCTGTTTTTATCTCAGAAGATAAAGCTGCTGATGCTAAAAAAGCTTGAGCTGATATAGCTGGTACAGAAAATTTATTAAATGATATAAAAGCTGGAAAATTTGATTTTGATATATTAATTACTACACCAGATCATATTAGAGATTTAGCTGTTGTAGCTAAACAACTTGGACCAAAATGATTAATGCCTTCTCCAAAAGCATGAACAGTTGTACAAAATATAGAACAAGCTGTCGAAGAAATAAAAAAAGGTAAAATAGAATTTAAACTAGATAAAACAGGAAATATTCATGCTCCTGTAGGGAAAGGATCATTTGATTCAACTAAATTACAAGAAAATATTGAATCATTTATCAAATCAGTAGAAGGAAGTAAACCAGCTTGAGTAAAAGGTAAACTTATTAGAAAAATAGTTTTATCTTCAACTATGAGTCCTGGAATTCAAATAATATGTTAATATAAAACAATAAAAAAACAGCTATTATTAAGCTGTTTTTTTATTTATTATTTTTTAAATTTATGAACAATAAAATAAGAAAATATTATAGTAAATACAACAAATAAAAGAATTTCCAATAGGAATCATAAAAGTAAATATAATACACTAGATTGTGCAAATATATCCACCAATCAAATATTGAAAAGCTCATATAATGAAACCCCTAGAATAGATCGACTAACAAGGGTTAATCACAAACACAAAGCAAATCAAATAAATAATGTTGATAGATTTATAACAATAAATTCTTTCAAAATATCAAAGTAAGATCAACCCAATAAATTTTTGATCTCAATATTTTTTCTAAGATATTGAAATACAAAATCAGTTTGATAACCAATAAAAGTAAATATAACAATGATTAAAAAAAGAACAATAATTATAGAAAAAGTTATAACAAAGTTGCTAATATTAATTATATTTAAAATTCTATTTTCTTGATCTTGTATTGTTGTTCATTGCGTTATATCTTTTATATTTAGAATAATATCTTTATATTTTAAAACAGTAGTTTTTAGTATCTCATATTCTTTATGAGAAGAAAACATTACATATAAAGTAGCTGGAAGAGGATTATCTATACCAAATTTTTCGAAATTTTGACTAATTTCTGGTAATTTATTTTCCAAAAATTTAATAGCATCATCTTTTGATGAAAACATAACTTTCAATCATTGCTTTTGAAGATTGTTTTGAAGCTCTATAATTTTTTTATAAGTAATATCTTGTGTTTCCGGAGTTTCTTTTATATAAAAATATATTCATAATCTTTCCTTTAAATCATTACTAAACGTATTTGTATAGCTAGAGACTCATATAAAAATATTTAACAAAAACAAAAGAAATCAGACTAAAATACCAATCCCCAAAAATTGTTTCCAATGATATTTTAATACGTGATAAATATCTTGTTTAAAAATAGAATTTAATATCTTCATATTTATGCATGTAAAGGAGTAAACATATGTTGTGTTTTAATAAATTTATCAAATAGAGCTATTTTATTTTCATAATAATCTATATCTTTATCAATAGTTTGTAAGTTTTTATGATGTTTATAAAAATAAGTTATCATATTTTTCGCTTTTTTGTATTTTTGTTCCAGAATATAAATTTCTATAAGATTATAAATAACTTCAGCATCTTTATTGTTGATAGAAAAAGAATCTTTCAACAAATTTACTCATTTTTCTCTATTTCAGTACCAATATTCACAAAGTCCATAGCATCTAATTATTTCATGATTTTCAGCTTTAGTTAGTTCCAAGGCTTTTCTAAGATATTTTTTTGCATCTATCCAATTATTTTTTTCCATTTCAAGAACTCATTTGATATATAATCCCAATGGGTCTTCATGATTTTTTCTTGCATTAAGAAAATCTATAGCTTTTGATGCTTTACCTATTTCTCACTGTCTGTATTGAATATCAGTGACTTGTAAAAGAGCATCTTCATTACTAGGGTCTTTCACAAGAATACTATTTATTTTTTTCATAGCTTCATCAAATTTATTTAATTCCTTGAGTTGTTCTATTTCATCAATCAACTGTTCTGGGATATATGAATTCATTTACCAAAATATATATAAAGTAAAAACATCTATTACTTAAGATTACCCAAAAAAGTATATTTTTCAAATATTCAGCCAATAATACAAAGAAAAGAAATTTACATTTTCACCAAAGAGTATATAACTATAATGTTTTGTGTCATAAAACAATAGGTATAGAAATGATTTGATTATCTCTCATTATACTAAGAATAACAGTATCGTTGGGTTTGTAAGTATATAAATAGTACAAAAGAGGATTTGAAAGTGAAAGATTACGTTTATCTATAGACAAAATAAGATCTCCAGCAAATAATAGATTTTGTGCAGGAGAATCTACATAAACTGTATCTACAAGAGCTCAAGTAGAATTGTCTGTATAAGATATGCCCAAATAAGGTCTAATTAAATTGTTATTTTGATCTAATATATCAATAGTTGTTTTTATAAAACTATTATTTAATGGCAAAGCAAATCAAATATTATTACCTCCACGAGAAATAGCTGTAATCATACCAATAATCTCTCCAGATAAATTAATCAAAGGTCATCAACTATTGCCTGGATTTAAAGCCGCATCCGTTTGATATAAACCAGCGTAATAAGCATTATTTGATGGTATTTCAAGTAAATTTCTTCATTTTCCACTAATAATTCAAAAAGAAACAGTGTTGGGATATTCAGAAAGAGGATTACCAACAGAAAAAACAAAAGTACCTATATCTATTGAAGTATCTATATCAACAAAAGTTGCTTCAGATAATGAATTTTGTTGCTCAATAAAAAGAATTGCCAAATCAAGTAATTCATCTTTCCGTATGTCTTTTACTATAAAATTTCTATTATCTGATGTAATAACGGTATATGTTAGATTAGGTTTATCGACAACATGACTATTTGTTAAAATATATCATTTTTTTGACAATATAATTCAATTTCATTTTTTTTGTATACTTTGTTTATCAATAAGTGTATCTTCGTCAAAAGAATCTTCCTGATAATATGTAGTACTATCTTCTGTTACAACTTGTACTACAATATTTGAAGTATTTTCAATTGAATTTATAAGTTGTTGTTGGATATCTATTATTTTTGGAACCGACAATACATTATCTCATTTATCTTTTAAAATAAACAAAGAAAAAATAAGAATAACTACTATATTTATTCCAAGCATTGACCAAAATCCTTTGTTTTGCATAGATTAACAAAAAGAGAAATTAAAATTATTATTCAGTAGTTTCTTTTTCATCTATATTATTTTCAGTAGATTCTTTTTTATCTGAATCATCTTCTTTATTAGAGTCATCAAACAATCATTGTTCTAATTTTTCTCACTCTTTAGCTGCTTTTTTTCTTTCTTCTTTATATTTAAGATTTTCTTCGTTTTCTTCCCATGGTCTATAAATAATATTAATATGTTTATCTACCATTTTGTGTAATGGTGTTTCTGGTTCATCAAGACGAATATTATTTGAATGTAATGTAATCAAAGATCAATCTTCAAATCTGATTCTAATAGCTCATTCTACAATACTAATTCAACCTTCCAATTTTTCATTTCCTGTCATAATTACTTGTCACTTTCTTGCTCTCTTTCGTATTTTAAGATCCTCAAGACTAAGTAATTTTCAATTTTTATCAGAATGGACTAAAACAAACGGTTCATCTTTGTGAATAAACATATTTGCTACCTCATCTCATTCTTGAAGTTCTATAGCTTTTACTCAACCAGCTGTTTTCCCCATAGGTCTAATATCATCTGACTTGAAAAACAATCCTCGTCATTGTTTAGTGATTATACCAAGGTGGTCTCAATCATTTACAGGAGAAACATTTAGTATTTTTTCTTTATCTTCAAGTTTCATAATAGTTGTAGGAAATTTTTTGAATGAAAGAACGAGTTCTTTTTTGGTTTTTTTAATACTGTTTTTGTTTGTTAAAAACACAAGATAATTAAATTCAAAATGCAATGTTTTTGCAAAAACAATTTTTCATTTCAAACCAAAATGTTCTTTGAGATTAACGGCATTTTGTTTCATTACAAAACTTCCAAATTCTTTTAATCTTTGGACTACTAATTCTCAAATATCAGTAATTATAATTAATTTATCTTGGTTGTGGGTGTAAATTAAATCAAGCGTTTCATCAGGTATTACTTGAATTCTTGATTGATAAAGTACTCTTAGTGAATAATCATTACCAAGCCATACAATTACATCTTCTTTTATTTTATCAGCTGCATCCTTGAATGCTTTCAGACTTGAAGCAATATTATAAACACTAAGATCTTGTGAAAGCTTTGTTTTTCTTTCATCTCCATATTTTGATTTCATATATTCCATTTCTTCTCTAACAACTCCATCAAGTTTGATAGGATCACCAATAATTCCTTCAAGATATTCAATAAGTTTCTTTTTTTCTTCAATTTCTTCAATAATTTTTTGAATTTCAAGACCAACCAATGATTGCAATCTCATCATCAAAATATATTCTGCTTGCATTTCAGAAAATCAGAATTTTTCTATTAAATTTTCTTTTGCTTCAGGTTTAGTTTGTGATTTTTTAATTGTATCAATTACATCGTCAATAATATTAATAGCTTTTTGTAATCATTCCAAAATATGTAGTCTATCTTTAGCTTTATTTAATTGAAATATTGATCTACGATAAACAACTTGTCTTCTAAAGACAACATATTCCATCAATAAATCTTTTATATTCAAAAGTCTTGGCTGTTTTGCTTGTTCAACCAAAGTAACATTATTCACATTAAAATTATTTTGTAGCTCTGTATATTTAAATAATTGCACCAAAATCTGATCTGGATCTATACCAGATCTTAAATAAATAGCAATTCTGATTATATTTTTACTAGATTCATCTCTAATATCAGTTACTCCATCAATTTTTTTATCAACTACTAATTCAGCAATTCTTGTTACAAGTGTTGATTTATTTACCAAATAAGGAATCTCATCTATAACAAGTATAGAAAAACCATGTTTATCAGTTTCTACATGAGTTTTCCCTCTTACAACAATTCATCATTTACCTCTTTTGTAAACTTCTTTGATATTATTAGAATCAAAAATTACTCATCATGTAGGAAAATCTGGCCCTTTGATAATCTCCATAATATCATCAATAGAAACGCTATATTTTGAAGTTATTTTTTGTCAATTTTCATCAGTTATTTCAGTATCTTTACCTTCTTTTTCCAAAAGTAACAAACAAGCATCCAAAACTTCATTTAGATTGTGAGGAGCCATATTTGTTGCCATACCAACCGCAATACCCATAGTTCCATTACAAAGATGATTTGGAAATTTCGTAGGTAGCATAATTGGTTCCTGCAAAGATCAATCGAAATTTGGTCTTCGATCTACAGTATCTTGTTCTAAATCACCTAGCATTTCTTCAGCAATTTTTGTAAGTCTTGCTTCTGTATATCTCATCGCAGCAGGACTATCTCAATCAATAGATCAAAAATTCCCTTGTCAATCAACAAGAGGATATCTAAGTGACCATGATTGTGAAATACGAACCATTGCTTCATAGATACTACTATCTCCATGTGGATGATATTTTCACATTACTTCTCAAACTATTCTTGCTGATTTTTTATGTTTTTGATTATAAAAATTATTCATTTGGTACATCGCGTACAAAATCCTTCTAAGTACTGGTTTGAATCAGTCTCTTGTGTCTGGTAATGCACGAGATGATATAACTGACATCGCATAATTTATATATGATTCACTAATTTCTGTTTCTATAGGGTGCTGAACAATAGTTCAAAGTAGAGGAGTCGATTCTGACATATAAAAATTTTAACAAATAAAAAATCACGTCAACAGCTAGGAGTATAACAAAAATAAATATGAATTCAAGCATAATATACTAGCTTATACTTGACAAAAAGAAAAGAAAACAATAAAAAAAATCTGCCAGAATTACAGACAGATTTTTTTGTATTTTATAAATTAAAATTTTCTATATCTATTATATCAATACGATTTGGACCAATAGAAAGATATGATATAGGAACATTTACTTCTTGTTGTATAAAATCCATATAATAAAGAATTTTTTTTGAAAAAGTATTATTATCTATAATAAGATCCCAACTAGAAAATTTTCTATAAACAGGGTTTTCGTTATTATCGTATTTTATACAAATACATATAGTCCCAAAATTAGACAAAACATCTGCTTTGGAAAGAATTAGTTTAGTTACGCCATTAAGCATAACAGCGCGTTTAACCTGGACTAAGTCCATCCATCCACAACGTCTAGGACGTCCAGTGGTTGCCCCATATTCATTACCTTTTTGGCGAAGTTTTTCACCAATTTCATTTTCTTGCTCTGTAGGGAATGGTCCTGAGCCAACTCTTGTAGAATAGGCTTTCACAAGACCAAATACCTCGCCAATTGCTTGAGGTGGAATACCAAGACCAGAACAAACCCCAGCACTTGTTGTAGTAGAGCTTGTCACAAAAGGATAATCACCAAAGTTTATATCAAGTGAAGTACCCTGTGCCCCTTCGGCAAGAATTTTTTTACCATTTTTTCTTTCATTATTCAGAAAGGTGGGAGTATCAATAATAGAAATTTTTTTTAGAAATTCGATACTTTCATGGAATTTTTGTATATCTTTTTTCCATGTCTGATTGATTTTAAAAAACAAAATATTTCTATCATCAATAATAGTTTTGTGTTCCAAAAAGAGTTTTTCAAATTTTTTTTCAAAATCTTGTTCGAATATCTCACCAATTCTTATACCAGATCTAGAAGATTTATCGGTATAGCAAGAACCAATTCCACATAAAGTACTTCCAATTTTACTCTTACCTTTTTTTTCTTCATAAACATGATCTAACCATCTATGGCTAGGTAAAATTAAATGAGCTTCATTTGAGATAATAATTCTTTCACTTAGCTCTTTAATTGGAATGTATTTTTCCAACATCGATATTTCATCCCGAAATTTAACAGGATCAAAAACGACTCCATTACCAATTATATTGATAATATTTGAATGAAAAATACCAGAAGGAACTTGATGCAAAACAACCTTAATATCATTGAATTCCAATGTATGACCAGCATTTGGTCCACCTTGAAATCTAGCTACAATGTTATAATTTGGTGTGAGTACATCAATAATTTTTCCTTTACCCTCGTCTCCCCATTGAAGACCAAGAAGAACATCAACTTTTTTTCCATAGTTTTTTATGTTTTATGTTAGTATTTTGATTATTTTTGTTTCAAAAAAATCGGGCAATAAAAAATATTAAAGAACCGACTTCGTCAATTAAAATACAGATATAAAACAAAAAGTCAATAAGTAATTAAATAATTATTTGTTTTAATAAAAAAATAAGAAAACCTCTTGAAAAAGAAATAAAAAAAATGATAATATAGTTAGCTTTATTTTCTAACCAATACGGCAATGAAAAAAAGCAGAATTAAACCTTTAATTGATACTAAACAATTAGAACGAGAACTTAGAGAAAATGGTTATAATGAGTGGGATATCGAAGAAATTATTTTACGCGCAAAAGACATTAATGAAAGACATGATCGATCATCAAAAGAAGTAAACGAGTTTATGTTTAGTATGAAAGAAAAGGTTTATTAAAAAGATCAATCTAAATTATTAAATTATAACATATTTTTTTGTGATTTTTTTTTATTCAGTTGGTTCTGTATTAGTTCAAAAAGAAAACATACTCAAAATTTGTTCTTTAAATCAAGTTTTTAATTTTTCCAAAAGTATGGATTTTTGTTCTTCAACTTTTTGATTAAGTTGATTTTGTGCTGTACTTCCAGGATATGATTGTTGAAATTGTTGGTAAGAGTTATCCCATGCTTCCAATAGAAGATCACTAGAAACTCATTCCAAAACTTTAAAACCTACACCAGCTCAAACAACAAATCAAAATATAAAAATAAATAGCCAAAGAAATAAAGTTCTCATTACAAATAAATATACAATATAAAAAATAATAGAAAAACAATATTGATTTCAAATAGTATTTCAATACTACAATTAAATATTTATTTAAAACCAGAATTAAATGTTAGAAATAAAAAATATATCAATAAATACACAAGACAAGTCACTATTGCATAATATTTCTATGGATTTTCAACTTTGAAAAAATTACTGTATTCTAGGAAAAAATTGATCATGAAAATCTTCATTAGCAATGACAATTATGGGTAATTCAAAATATATTTTAAAATCTGGTGATATTTTATTAGATAATCAATCAATTAAAAATTTATCGCCAAACGAAAGATCAAAATTATGAATTTTTTTGGCTTTTCAACATATCCCAGAAATTCCATGACTTAAATTGTTCGAGTTTCTTAGAACTATTTACAATGTTCATAACGAGACTAATTATTCATTTTTGCAGTTCAAAAAAATCATAGAACCTGTTTTTCAAGAGCTTAATTTGGATAGAGAATTTTTACGAAGAGATCTAAATGTATGATTTAGTGGTTGAGAAAGAAGAAAATTAGAAGTGGCTCAAATCAAATTATTGCAACCGAAATATATAATTTTAGATGAAATTGATAGTGGATTAGATGTAGATGCATTCAAAAAAGTTGCAAAATTAGTCACTGAGGAAAATCAAGAGGGGAATACATTTATAATTATTACCCATATATTTACTATTTTGGATTATATTCCTGTAGATAAAGTTTTTGTTTTGGAAAATGGAAAAATTATTGAAGAGGGAGATAAAAAACTAGTAAATAAGATAAAAGAAAAAGGTTTTAATTAAAATGCATTTTTTATAACAATTTCTGGTTTTTGAGGATGTGCTACCATTGAAACAAATCAATTATGCCATTCTTCTGGTGTATTATCTTTTTTAAATTTATTTTTGAAAATATCTAATAATTGTAGTGAAAAATATTTTAAATTAATAATTCAATTTTTACATAATTCTGGAAATGTATCATCTATTGATATCATATTTCAAGGTATAGTAATAGTATTTACAACCGGTTCGTTTATATCAGAGTAATCACTAACGAAATTTCATTGACCAATAATCACAGTATTTCTATTTTTATGGTCTATATAATATGATTTATTTTCATAAATTCACTCTATTCAAAAGTGAAGTTTATATAATCATGGATATTGAGTAGATAATTCATTTACTACAAAATTAATTTTCTCAAATCAAATATTTTTCATATATTGAAGTGTTAGTAATGAATAATCCAAACATGTATTCATAAAAAAAACTTCTTTTTGTGTTAATAATTTTCTTGTTGATAGATTCCAAATTGTATCAGGATTGTAACTAGGAGTTTTTTTTAAGTTTAAATAAACATTATAAATAATATCAGACAAAACAGAAAAAACTTCTTGAGGATTTTCTCATCAATGTAATTTTTGTGTTTGTTTTAAAACAAAATAAATTTGATCGTCTGATAGTAAATTTTGATATCAATCTATAGTTTTTTGAGAGGTTTGTTGCTTGTGAACCGAAATATCAGTTAAATTTTCCATTAATAAATTCAAAATTTAAAGTACAAAAACAATACAAATAATAATTATTTTTAATTTAAAGTCAATTAAATGAAAACAAATATCCCCACTAAATTAGCGGGGACATAAATTACAGAATTGATTTTTTTCTTATTACTATGGTATCATCCGAAAGATCAAGATCATACTTTTCCTCAGGAAACACTGGATTCAGTAATTCTTGAGATAATTTTGGATTAAATCCATTTTTTGTAAATATTATTACAACTCCCTTTTCTACTTTGTTTGCCGATATACAATTATTTTCTAAATTACCCTCATTGTCGGCAATATCAAAAGCATTTTTTAAAATAGAACATATCTGTTCTTCATTAAAACTATCCATAATATTTATTTTTAAATTTGATTTATATCCTATATATTGATATGTATATTATATATTTAATACACAAAGTCAATGTTTTTTGTCTTTTTAAAAAGCCCTCTGTTGTTTACAGAGGACCATATAATTATAGAGTTTCTTTTTTATTTCGATTTATAGTAACAGTATCAACTGAAACTTCAATCTCATAAAATTTTGGCAAAAGAATACTTTTAAGATAGTTTTCTACTAGTATCGGATCAAAAACAAATGAATTCTTTATTTTTATTTTAACTATGTATTCATTTTGTTTTTGCGCAACTAATAAATTACTCTTAAATTCAAAAGAAGCCTTAGCCTTGTTATAAGCTTCTTCTATGATTTTACCCGCTTGTTCAGCAGAGTAAATATCATCATTTTTCTTTTTAAATAATCCAAACATCTTTTATAAATTTTATTATACGCACATTATATATATAAGGAAAAGAAAATCAATGAATTAGATTTGAAAAAGAATAAGAAAATCCTAAAAAGAAATATCTATTTCTTAAAAGAAAATATATGACACTCAAAAATACACTAGAATCTGCTGATAATATAAAATACGAAATACTTTTAAAAGGACTTACTAAACAAACAGTAAGACAAATTTCTGCTGAACAAAATGAACCAAAACGGATGTTGGAACACAGACTTAAATGTTTTGAGACTTTCCAAAAATCTCAACCTCCAAAACGATGACCTAGTTTAAAAAAGCTAAATTTGGATGAAATAATTTATTATGCAAAACCAAGTAAAGAATATGAATGATACGCAAATAATCGAGAAGATGTTCCTTTAGAAATAAAAGAAAAATTTCAGAAATTATGAATACCAGAAGCAGAACAAAAATATCTTTCTGGAGCAGGATGACAATACGATTCTTTAAATGTTTATCATAAAATCAAAGATCAACGAGCAAAAAAAGGAGTAATTTTTGAAGATATGCCACAGGCACTACGAAGTCACCCAGAATTAGCGAAAAAATATTTTATGAGTGTAGTGCCTGCTACTGATCATATTTTTGCTGCATTACACGGTGCTGTATGGAGTGGGTGAACATTTATTTATATCCCAAAATGAATAGAATTATCTGAGCCACTACAAGCATATTTTCGTATGAATACTTATGCATGATGACAATTTGAACATACATTGATAATTCTTGAAGATAATGCAAAATGATCATATATTGAATGATGTTCAGCTCCAAAATTTGATAAAAATTCTTTACACGCATGATTAGTAGAAATTATAGTTGGAAAAAACGCTAAGATGAAATATTCCTCGGTAGAAAATCGATCAACAAATACGTATAATTTAAATACTAAAAGAGCAATAGTAGAGGAATATGGTTATATGGAACGAGTAAATTGAAATATGTGATCGTGTACAACAATGTTATATCCATGTAGTATTTTAAAAGGTGATTATAGTAAAACAGATATGCTAGGTATCGCTGTAGCAGGAAAATGACAGAACCAAGATACTTGATCAAAAGCAATACATATAGGTAAAAATACTTCATCAACTATTATTTCCAAAACAATCTCAAAGGATGGCTGAATTTCTACCTATAGATGATTAGTTAAAATAAATAAAAATGCAGAAAATTCTACAAATCATACAGAATGTGATGCTTTACTTTTGGATGATCAATCAGTTTCTACAACAATTCCTGATATTGTTTGTAATAATAAAACTTCAATTATTGCTCATGAAGCAAGTGCAGGCAAAGTAGATGATAATGAAATTTTTTATCTCACATCTCGTGGAATAGATGAAGAAAAAGCTATTGCTATGATAGTAAATGGTTTCTTTTCATCTGTAGTTAAAAAACTCCCTTTAGAATATGCTTGAGAATTAAATAAATTAATTGAAATGGAAATGGAATGATCTGTATGATAAAAAAAATCCGGTTAAATAAACCCGGATTGATATATTATTTATTATTTACTATTTACTATAATGTTATAAAATGTTTACTTTTCCAATTATTTCTAATTGGATCATAGTTTTTTTCCATATATTCTTGATATTTACTTGTAGAACTATTAGCAACCCTCATAATAATTTTTACTCTAATTAATTTAGCATCATTACCCAAATTTTCTTTTTTTAAAGATGTTTTTAAATTAAATATTTCATTATTAGATACTACACTTGAATATACAACCTCTGTTTTAGAACCACTTTTTTTCTCTTTTAAAATACCTTTTTGATAAAAAGTCTCAAAAGCTTCTACATAAATTCTAAAAATTATATCAGCCCCTTCTAAGTATTTAATTCTTGCAGTTATATATAATGAATCCTTAAAAGGTTTACAACTTTCTATCTTAAAAACAAAACCAAAGATTTCTTTCCAATCATCATCTTCATCATCAAAATCTAAAGGGTTCTGATAAAGAGTAGTGGAATCATAAAAGATAACTTTATCAGATAATTGATTTTCTAAAAGATTTTCCAAAGAATCAATTTTTTGTTCAATTACCACCAATACTTCTTGATATGACTGATAAACTATTTTTAAAGAATCTAATTCTTTTTGAATTAAAATAGTATCAATAAGATTGGAAGTATTTGAAGTAGGATCAATAAAAAATATCTCTGTTTCTATATTCAAACTATCAGGTTCTTGCGCAAAAGCAATCTGCCATATTCCAAGTATGGAATAAAACATAATTAAAACAATTTTTGTTTTCATCTTATTTTTTTGTTTTTGGTTTAGTTTAATTTACCGTTTTATTTGATAATTGTTTTTAATGTTTAATTAACAAAAATCAATATAAAACAATAATAATAAATTGGTATTAAATATAAAATAATATCTAAAAATCTATTGATATTATCTGAAAAATAGTCATAAAAATTAAATGTTTTTACAATTTAATATTGATAAATGATTAATTTGATTAAAACAAGGATATCAGGAGAAAAAAATAAAATCATAAGAAGTAATTTAGAGATAAAAAATATTTTGAGAAATGATAATGTTATTGAAGAAATTTTTGAAATAATTGATAAATGTATAGAAAATATTTATAGAACAATAGATACAGAAGATATTGAAGAAGATTTTCCTAATTTAGAGATAAATACATATATAGAAAACCATAAGAAAATTTTGATTTTAATTAAAAATATGCTTATAAAAAATTATAAATACATTACTGAAACTGATAAAAAGATCTTATTATGAAAATTAGAAAATGATGCAAAAAATAAATTTAAAATAGAAATAAATGATATTATTTTGTTTTTTGATAAGATACTAATTAAAATAACTGAATATAAAAACATTAAAATCACATATGATGATATAATATCTTTTTGTACAGATTCTATAAACAATATCACAAATTGAACTAATTTTTTAAAAGAAAATACATATTTAAATTAATTTTTCAAAAAGCTTGAACATCAAAAAGAAATCTATAAGAAGAAGATAGCTATTTTTTATGTATTACAAAAAATAATATGCCAGAATTTGTTTATTATGAAATATTGGGGAATTCGATACACACTTACATAATAGCTCTTATAATTTTTCTTATTATATTTTTCTGAACAATTATTTTTAGAAGATTTTTTCTCAAAAAAGCAAAAAATATAGTAGAAAAAACCGAAAGTAAACGAGATGATATTATAATAAAAAATATTTCATCAATATCAAAAATATTCTATATTGTTGTCTGTGTTTATATTCCCTTGCAATATATAAAGATAAATAATCAAATAAATTATTTTATAGAGATAATTTTTTTATGAATAGTAATACGAGAATTTTCAAGCTTTTTAATCAAAATTATAAAACACATATTAGAAAAAAATATTAGTAAACACAATTGAAAAAAAGATACTACAAGAATAAATCTTTTTCATATTACAACAAAGATTATTGTTTATGTTATTTGATGATTATTATTGCTTTCAAATATTGGAATTGAAATCACACCACTTATTGCAAGTTTGTGAGTAGTTTGAATATGAGTAGCATTTGCATTGCAAAAGATATTATGAGATATTTTTGCCTCATTTAGTATTTTCTTAGATAGGCCTTTTGAAATAGGTGATTTTATTATTATATGAGAAGATAGTTGAATAGTTAAAGATATTGGAATGAAATCAACCCGTATTCAAACACTTCAATGACAAGAACTAATAATACCAAATAATGAAATAACCAGTATCAGAATAAATAATTATGGAAAGATGAAAAAAAGAAGAATAGCTTTTAATATAGGAGTTATATATCAAACAGATCCTTCTACTATCGAAAAAATACCATCAATAATCAAAGAAATTATAGAAAAAACAGAAAATACAGAGTTTAGTAGAGCTCATTTTATAGAATTTTGAAAATCAGAATTAAATTTTGAAATTGTATATTTTATAACAACAAAAGAGTTTGAAATATATAGAGATACTCATCAAAAAATCTGCTTAGAAATAATGAAAAAATTCAAAAAACAATGAATTTCATTTGCATATCCTACACAAAGTATATATATAGAGAATCAGAAAAAATAATTTATCTTTTATTACAAACAGATATAATGATACAAAAAATTGTTAATCTAATATTCGAATCTTTGCATCTAAAAAATCTGGATCATATAGGATTTAAATATCTCCATATTAAACAGCCTGATACTGTTGCTGAACATTCACTAAATGCGGCTCAAATTGGATATATTTTGGCAAAAATGGAATGAGTTGATGCAAATAAAGTTGCTACAATGTTGGTTTGGCATGATATTGCAGAAACAAGAATCGGTGATATGCACAAAGTCGCTGTTTGATATATTACCAACAAAAAAGAATTAGAAAAACAAGTTATGAATGATCAATTTAATTGATTAGATTTTGGAGAAGAAATTAAAAATTATTTTCAAGAAATGGATGATAGATTAACACTTGAATGAAAGGTTGCTAAGGATGCTGATTATCTTGAACAAGCATTTCAAGCCAAAACATATAAAGAAATATGATATGAAGATGCTCAAAATTGGATAACAAATGTATGAAATGCACTTAGAACAGAAAGCGCAAAAAAAATACGAACCCAAATGTGTCAAACAAAATCAAGTGATCGATGGCTAAAAGAAGCTCTTCAGAATTTGAAAGATGTTTAATTATAAAAATATATTTATGAAAAAGTCTAAATTATTATTGTTTTTCGGAATTTTATGATTTTTAGGAATTACTTCCACAAACGCCTATCTTCTCTGACTTAAATCAGCCGATAATACAATAGAAAATATTCAGAGAATAGAAGAAAAACATAAAATCAGAATTTCTTTGGTAGGATTTATTTTTGATCCACGAGATGATTCTGTAATAAATACTATAAATCAATTATCATCTACTCTTTGAACAACAAGAATATATCATATAACCATTTCTCCAAATAATTTTTCTGCAAAAGAAGTTGCAGAAGGTAAATTTGATAGACAATATAAAGAATTTTTCCAAGCAGTAAAAGATAATAACCTCAAAGTTGTTTTTAGAACTATGCACGAAATGAACGGCGGACGATACCCTTGGTCTTCGCATCCTGAAAACTTCAAAAAAGCACGAATCCACGTCCGAAACATCTCAAGAGAACTTGGCATATCTACAGAAAATATATTATTTGATTTTTCTGTAAATCACCGAGATATGCCAACCAAAGAAATACCAAATCAAAAAGCGAAACTTATTGCTTGTCAATTATCTTGGAAAGAAAAGGTATGATGTTATACATTTGAAGATTATTATCCTTGAGACGAATATGTAGATATAATTGGTTTTAGTTTTTATAATCGAGGAAAAGGATTTGCAGATAGAAAACGACTTACACCAAACCAAATTGTTTACGAAAGAGGTCGAAATCCACTTCAAAGAATAAAATCTTTCAATAAACCTATTATGATAGATGAGGTGGCTACAACAGCTGTTTGGTACGAAGAAGAATTTGATTATAACATTTCCAAACAAATCTATAAAACAAATTATAAAGCAAAAAATACGTGGTTACGACAATTACAAACTCTTCTTCGGAGAGAACAAAGTATTATAGGTACTGTATATTTCAATGTAGATTATACAAAATGATTATCAAATAGACTAATATGAGAAGCTGATCGATCTGTAATAGATTTGGATACCAAAAAAGTTTATAATACGATTTTTACTCTTTTAAAAAATAGCGACGATCTTCATTTACGATGTCCTTTATTAAACCTTTTTTGAGTATGAATAATGGAAATAAATGGTGAAAATAAATTTATACCAAAAAAATATATTACCACAATAAAACGTTTACAATCTATAATAAATAAAACTTCTTATACTGAAAACGAAAAAAACAATATTATTAAATCTTTATGAGCAAAGGAAATTAAAAGAATTTTTCCAAACTTATCAATTAATGAATGAAATGAAATAATTAAAATATTATCATTATAAAAAGTGTTGATTTTTTCTTGTTATTTTTTATAAGAAAAACCAACTTAAAAACAAAAAAGCCAACAATCATGAAAAACGAAAAAGAAAATGATCAAGAACAAATGGTTCTAAGACCTAGAGAAGAATTTGATTTATTGAGTAACAAAAGTGGTAGAAAAGAACCACAAAAAGAAGAAATTCAAGAAGAAGATGATGATATTAAAAAATTTTTTAAAGACAAAGGTGATAATCTTTAAAATTCTTTCAAACGAAAAAGTAGCCATATTGGCTACTTTTTTATTAATTTATTAACCTTCAATTTTTTCTACACTAACACCTATATTTTTGAGTTTATTTTCGATGTCATCGTATCATCTAGCTATAATATCTTCATTCATTACATATGTTGTTCCTTTTGCCATAACTCAAGCAAGCATCATTGCTCCACCACATCTAAGATCTCTACTAGAAACATAATTTCATCTTAAATTTGTTGGTCATATAACAATAGCTTGATAAGGATTGAGAATTTCTATTTTTGCACCAAGATTTTCTAATTCATTTAAGTAAGCAAATCTACCTTCATAAAGAGTCTCAAAAATTTTGGAGATCCCTTTACATTGAGTCACTAAAGTTCCAAAAATTGATTGAAGATCTGTTGGAAATCATGGATAAATTCTAGTTTCTATTTTGACTGCTTGATAATTCTTTTTATTAAATGAATTAACATAAATTGTTTGTTTATCTAGTATTTTAAAATTAATACCAATTCTGTCAGCTACACTATAAATAGCAGAAAGTTCATCAACATCACATCATTTAATAGTTATTTCAGAATTTTCAGATCAAGCACCAATAGCAAAATAAGTCCCAGCTTCTATATAATCAGCAATAATAGCAAATTCAGAATTTTTAATTTTTATTTCTGATGGTTTAATAACTAGAGTATGATCTACATTTAAAATAATATTGGCTCCTGCATTATTCAAAAATTCAATCAGATTTCTTACATGGGGTTCTATTGCTACTTGGTAAATATTAATTTCATAGTCAAAATTGTTTGCAAATGCCAAATAAGTAATCAAAGCTTCTACAGCAGTTACAGAAAATCATTGAAGCATAATGTTTTTTTTGGGTTTTCCTGTAACCTCAAATGTTTTAAATTCATCATTAGTTATCGTAATACCAGCTTTGATTAAAGCATCATCAAACATATCCAGAGGTCTTTTCCCAATTGCACAACCACCACTTCCTATAAATTTCACCTTCCCATATTTAATAAGGCCCAAAGGAATAAGAAGAATAGATGATCTAATTTTTGTTGCTTTTTCTGAGGTTAAATCAAAAAAATCTTTGGAATTGGATAAAGCTTCAACAGCCAGTTCTTCTATAACAGCCACATCCTTAATATTTGGTTTATTAATAAGTTTAATTTGATTGTCTAAAATATAATTTGCTGCCACAATAGGTAACGCAGCATTTTTACTTCCAGAAATTTGTACTTCACCTTTGAGATTTGGAGAATAAGAAATCTTATACATCAGAAGATAATAAGAAATAAATAAAAATTATGTAAGGAGTATATGTTTTCCAAAAACATTTTCAAAGCAAAAAATAAAATAATTTTAATTGACTTTTGATATTAATTATATATAAAACAAAAAACTAAAAAAACTAAATATGGATTACAAATGTAAAAGAGATTTTTTCTCAAAAGATAATCAATATTTTGAGAAGAGACAAGTTATTTCTGAAGAAGAATATCAACAACTAATGTTTGATGATCAGGAATATTTTGAAGTAATAGAAGTATCTGAAAAAAACTCAATTGTTTAAAAAAATCATTAAAAATCTCTTTATAAATATATGAAGAGATTTTTTTATTAAACATTGAAATAGAATATTATATAATTATAAAAATAATGTCTTTTATCATTATAATTCATAACCATGAAAACAATGAAAAAGATTCAATCTAAGGAAAATTCACAACTATTTGCCTTCCCTGAAAACGCAAAATTTGTTGTATACAAAACAAATACAAAAAAAGATATAATAAAAATATTATCAGAAAATCAAAATTCCATAAAATCACTCAAAAAAAGAGCTCCTAAAAATTCATACTGATTTAACCTTGAAGATGCCAACCACAACAAATTACCATGATTTTATATAATAGATTGAGAAATAAAAAGAACCAATCGAATGTCTGAAGAAGACCGGTATTTTGATAGAGAAGCTAATGAAGTATTTAAGACTATTGGGAAATGTAAGCAATACGTAAAAACAAGAATAATTAATTTGTTTTTGGAATTTGACCCCAAAAACATGAAAATAGTATAAAATATTGCTAGACAAAATAAAATAATATACAAAAATAATGATTTATATATCAAATAAAGGAAAAATCCAATCAGATTTTTTTTTGTGTTTGTATTTTCTAACAAAAAAAGTAAAAAACATCAGTAATATTTTTAGTTTTTATATTTTATAAATATGAGAGTTTCAATCTGATTTTCTGGGGCAGCTGGTTCATGAGTCAATACTTCAGGATTATTATTAGGAAATCTTTTGGCATCCAAATGATATACAATTTTAGCAGATAAAGAGTACGCATCTATTATCAAATGAGATAATAATGATTTTTTCTTGTATATTTCAGATAAACCAAATGAATATTTCATTAGTAAAAATATTGATTATTTTTTTGCATACGATGATTATGCTGTTACAAAAAATCAAAAAATATATTCAATGAAAAATATTTTTAATATAAAAGAAGCTTCCGCTAAATATAAAAATGTTTTTGCTTTTTGAGGTGCTCTCAAAATTTTTGGTATTTCGATAGAGGAGTGAGAAGAATTTCTTGCAAAAACTTTTTCTTGAGAAACTTTAGAAAAAAATATTGAAGATCTAAAATTATGATATAACCATATTATAGAAAATTGTTGAGATGCTTGTAGTATAATAAATTTTTCAAAATCAGTTTCAGAATCAAAAACTCTTATGTTTGGAAATGAATGTATAGCAAAATGAGCATTGGAAGCGGGTATGAATTTTTATTCTGCATATCCTATGACACCAGCAAGCTCTTTAATTGATGTGATTACAGAAGACTCTCGTGCTATATTTTTTCAATGAGAAGATGAAATAGCAGTAAGTATGTCAATGCTTGGAGCTAAAATGGCTGGTAAAAGAGCTATGTGTGGAACAAGTGGAGGATGATTCGCTTTAATGACTGAATCGATTTCTTTTTCAAATCAAGCAGAGATTTGATGAGTATATGTATTAGCTCAACGTGATGGTCCTTCTACAGGGACTCCTACTTATACATGACAAGCTGATTTAGCTTACGCACTAAATGCAAGCTTTGGAGATACATTTCCAATAGTACTAGCTCCATCTACTTTTGAAGAATGATATAACCTAATTTGAACTGCATTAAACTGGTCAGATATATATCAACATCCAGTAATTGTACTCACTGATAAACAATTTTCCGAATGATATATCGCTATTGATCCAAAAAACCTTAAATCTGCAGAAATTAAAAGATGAAAATTAGTTCAGTGATCTGAGTGATATAAAAGATATGAATTAACCAATGATTGAATTTCTCAATGGACAACACCTGGTACAGAAAATTGAGAATTTATCGCAACATCATATGAACATGACGAATACGGAGCAACCAATGAAGATCCAGAAATCAAAAAAGCAATGCAAAATAAAAGAGACCAAAAATTAAAAACCTTCGTGCAACAAGAATTTACACAAGATTTTTATGGATATGAAATTATTAATCCAAATGCTGAAAAATTTTTCGTTACTTATTGACGAAATAGATATGTATTGGAAGATTATATTAGAAATAATAGTGATAAAAATTTATGATTAATAGTAATCAAAGTATTTCAACCATTCGATTTGAGGCTCAAAACATTCTTGGAACAAAATAACAATCAGATTCAATCTTTGATATTTGTAGAAATGAACGCATCAGGACAACTTCAACGTTTAGTCACAGAACAATGTGTACTCAATCAACCAATGCGAGAAGGTAAACTTACAAATCACAGAAAATACACATTATATCCAATATTTGGCGAAGAAATAGATATTAATTTATAATAAATAATTTGAAAGAAAAAAAATAGCAAATATAACGTATTGATATAGCTGGAAAGCAATACGTTGACTAAGCAAGTTATGGCCAAACAAACATGGCGGACTTGTTTGGCCTAGACCTTTTTGGATACTTTTCGGGGCGATGCCAAAAAGTATCCCCAGCGGAGCGTTAGAAAAAAATATTTATATTTTACTAAATAAAAATGAGAAATTGATTAAATAAAATACAACGATGTCCATGATGTGGAAATTTTCTTATTCATCTTGCTATCAAAAATGCAATCAAAGAGCTAAATATACCAAAACATAAAGTTGTGGTTGTTTCTGGTATTGGATGTAGTTGAAAAATGAGTCAATATGTAGATGGATATGGAGCTGAAACACTTCATTGAAGATCTGTCCCTTTTGCTACAGGGCTCAAACTAGCAAATCCAGACCTAACAGTTATTGCTTATGGGGGAGATGGAGATGGATATGGAATTTGACTTTGACATTTATTACATGCAGCAAGAAGAGATACCAACATAACTTATATAGTTGCTGATAATGAAAATTATGCTTTGACTACAGCGCAAGCATCACCAACAACGCCATTAAATATAAAAACAAAATCAACTCCTACAGGAAATACTATTGCACCATTTAATCCAATTGAACTAGTAAAGGCAGCATGATGCAAAAACATTGTAGATGCTGTTGATAAAGATATCAAAGGACTTACAGAAAGTATCAAAAATGCAATCCAATACCAATGATTTTCACATATTCACGTCAACCAAGCTTGTCCAACATGGAAAAGATGGTAAGATTTTAAAACAAAAATTGGCATTATGCTCCAACAAATAACCCATTACTGAATTCATTTCATCGTTCCAGGTGTAATTGCTTATATATTTTTTCGTCAAAATCGAAAAAAGGCACGACTTATTATGATTGCTACGATGATTATCGATCTAGATCATCTTTTTGCAACACCTATATTTGATCCTACAAGATGTAGCATATGATTTCATCCTCTTCATACACGATTTGCAATATTAATTTATATCTTGCTTTATTTTCCAAAAAAAACAAGAATAGTTGGAATCTGACTTCTGATTCATATATTAGCTGATAGTGCTGATTGTTTACGAATTTTATCAAAAAATGCATAAACAATATCTCACTCCAATCAAATCATGAACACTTGCAGATGTGAAACTTTGATCTCACATAGTTTTTGAAGAAACTGACGAAAATAGTAAATTTCATCAATGCACAGGACTAGAATATATAGTGAAAATTGAACCAAATATCGTCATCGTAGATAATCACGATCGCGTCTTAGAATTTCGACCCAAGGGATTTCCAGTTCTCCATATAGACCAACACACAGATATGAGACCAGTATGATCTGACGGGGTAAATGTCGGTAATTTTCTTAGACATGCCCTAGATACCCATTTCATCACGAAATCAACCCAAATAAATACCGAATATTCTCTTTTGAATTTCGATTATTCTAGTATTGAACTATCTAACTATATTTTAGATATTGATCTTGATTTTCGACACCCAGACATGAGTATAGAGCAATTTGATAAGACAATTCAGATTACAAAAGAATTAATAAAAAAAGCGAAGGTAGTCACAATCGCTACTTCGCCATATTTCTTAGATCAAAATTTAGCAATTAAAATTCTTAAAAAAATAATCTAAACAACCCTTCTAATTTCCTCCAACGTAGTAATACCATCAAGCATTTTTAAAATTCAGTCTTCTTTCATAGTAAGATATCAAGTTTCTCTTGCTTTAGAATACATCATCAATGTAGAAGCATTGTCAATTATCATATTTTTTATATCATCAGTAATTTCAAATGTTTCAATAAGTCAGATTCTTCATACATATCAATTTCAATTACATTTATCGCATCCTACTGACTGAGGGATTTTTCAATCTCGCTCTATTTTCATACTTGGATTAGCATCTTTAATTTTTTTAATTGTTTCTTCTACTTCTACTTTTTCTCAATATTGAGGATCTCTTTTTGTAGCACAATGAGGGCAAAGCTTTCTTACAAGTCTTTGAGCCACGATAAGATTTAATGCAGGAGCCAACATATACGGTTTTACTCACATATTTAAAAGTCTAGTTATTGATTCAATTGCAGAATTTGTATGTAATGTAGTAAATACCAAGTGTCATGTCAAAGCTGCATTGATACTTGCATCTGCTGTCTCAGAAGTTCTTGTTTCTCAAACTAATATAATATCAGGATCATGCCTAAGACAAGCTTTTAATCATAATTCAAAATCATATCATTTTGTATAATTAATTTGTGATTGTTGAATTCCAGCAAGTTGATATTCGACAGGATCTTCAAGTGTTATAATTTTCTTTTCACCATCATTAAGTGTATGAAGAACGGAGTATAGGGTAGTAGTCTTTCATGATCCTGTAGGACCTGTAATAATAGTAATTCCCACATTTTTTTCTAAATTTTTTTTGAGAATATCATAAGTTCTAGTTCTAAAACCAATATCTTCGAAAGAAGTAAATCATTTTCCTGAATCCAAAAATCTAATAACAGTACTTTCTGATCAAATTCCAGGCATAAAATTTATTCTGACATCTACTTGTTTTGTTTCTCAGTCTCTATTTACAGCTTGAAAACTAAATCTTCCATCTTGAGGAACATAATCAATATTCATTTTTGTACCTGCAATAAATTTCATTTTTTGAAGATATTTCAAAAAATCATCATGAGTAAACTCTAAAATTTCTTGCAAAACACCATCTATTCTAAGTCTCATAACAACACCTGATTCTTGTGGTTGAAAATGAAGATCTGAAGCTCATGTTTGAAAAGATAATCTAACTATTTCCATGATAAAATCACCTGGTTCCATAGTTTCTCTTTTATCAAAAAGACTTTTAATCATAGCAATTGCTCACGTTCATTCAGCTTGTTTTTGTTTTTTAACTGCTTCAGCAGCCAAATCTTCTTGTACTTTCATTTGATCATACCAACCAAGAGCATAATTAAATCATTCTTCAGATGTATAAAATATCTCAGATAAAAAATTCTTTTCTTCAAGCATTTTAACTACTTTTTGTAGTTGTTCTGGAAAATTATTGGTTGTTAATAATTTAAGTTTATTTTTTTCTTTAGCAAAAACTAATACCTGAATTTTTTCAGAAGTAGCCTTTGGCATTATTTTAAGTTGCAAAAAATCTGGGCTCAAAGCCTGGACATCTTGTAATTCTAATATTGATTTCTCTAATGTTCACATGGATAATATAGTTACGTTAAGAACTGAATTACTATACTATCCTATTATAACCAGAATTGTTTTATTTCAAAATGTTATCAAAATTATCAAAAGAAATAGATTGACATATGTTAAAAAATATACAAACTATTTGATATTAAATAAAAATCAAAAGTGATCAGAACCTGAAATAGAAACGACCGAAAAGTTTGATATTTTTACAAATTTATTTACAAAAACATGATCAATATGACTCCACAAAATTGGTAAAGCCGTACTTTTCCAGGTAAAAACAATTGGTAAAAATCTAGTAATATTTATATATTCTCATTCAAATCATTTTGCAAAATTCCAATAGAAAATTGACCAAGGAGATGTGTTAAAATCACCCAAAGCGACTACTTTATCATTTTTTATTCTATGAAACTCTTGATGCATAAAAAAATCTTTGAAAAAATAATCTATTTGATTATTCCTCATATCGAAATATTTTTTACTAATTGGAGAACTCATATGAACTAAATAAAAATATATTGGTTTATTTTCATGATTTACAGAAAAATATCCATATCTCCATGCTCATTGAGGGAAGTCATCAGCTCGATTTTCTATTTTTTTCTTACTAAAAACCATGTTTCAGACATAAGTTTCTGACCAATAAGTACTATTAGTATAGGGATAATTATCAGACAAAAAAGATTTTAAATTTGCATAATGATGATCAGCTAATTCCACAAACATTATTAAATCTGGATTATTTTGTTCTATAATAGATTTTAGTCACGTATAATTTGTATTATTTTTATAAATATTTGCATACAAAACTTTCAATCATCATGTCATATTTTCTTGAATTTGATTTACGTCAACATTATAAAAATAATTAAATTTTCTTGAAAATAAAATAAATAAGACTCCAGATAAAATAATAAACAAGCCTAAAAAAGTTTTTTTTAAAGATATCCACAGGGAAGATCCTTTTTTTAAAATATAATACAAAAGAATAATTCAGAAAATTAATCAAACAAACAATATCAATGTATGATATGGTAAAAAGCTCATAAAAAGCTCAGAAAAATAATATTTAGGAAATATATATGAAAAAAATCAGCACCCAATAAATAAATATCAAAAAAACAATAACAATCACATATTAATAAAAATATAATAAATATCGAAACAATACTATTATTTTTATCAAATAAAACAAGAGAAGTATATACAAATAAATAAAGATTGACATTATGTGTAAAATATTTATATATCAGAAGTATTTATTTTTTCGATTTTATTATTATGAACAATCTTAGTTCTATTAAAACAATTGATTGATGAGAAAAACACCTTTCATGAGAGATAAAAGAAAGTATCGCAAACCATTGTTATGTTAATTCTATAGAAATAGCAATTAAAAATATGAAGGAAAATGAAATATTAGAGTCAGAAAATTCTATTTTTGGTCATAATAAATTGGATGATGATTGGAATTCTGAGGTTTTGATTTTCAATTATGTCAGTCAATATCTAAAAGATAGATTTAAACATATTTTTGAGGATAAAACAAATGATGAAAAAATCAATATTATATATGAGGCTATAGAAGAATTTCTTCGTGAACGAAAAAGAGAAAACCAGACACCAAGAGTTTTAAGTACATTAAAAAAAATTAATCAAGAAAAAAAAATAGGAATAAAAAAAGAAAAAAAATAGTATTAGATAAACTTCTATCTTTATTCGTGTAATTTTCTTGATTCTATATATCAAATCCTTATCAAAGCAAAGCCTCAAAACTTTGCTTTTTGTTATCAAAAGAATGATAAAATTCCATATAATTATTTTAGGATGTCAGATGAATTATGCTGATTCAGCAAGAATAAAAGCAGTTTTAACAAACTGTTGATTTTTGTATACAGAAAACATTGAAGAATCAGATATTATAATCTTTGACACCTGTTCAGTACGCCAAAAATCAGAAGATAAAATAACTGGACAATTAAAGGAAATCAATCCAAACAAAAAAATCTGGATAACATGATGTATGATTCAACACAATCTTAGAAATCAGAAAATTACATCAAAAGAGTTGCCAGAAAACCTCAAAAGAGGTAATTTTTTGGGTTATTTACAAACAAAAAATCCTGAAATTATTGGTATAACTGCGGATGAAATAAATACTCTAAACAAAAACCAGTTAACACACGAAACAATCTGAATAAATCACGCATTCAATCCACTCTTTTATACACTCAAAAAGAAGCAAGAAAATATAGAATTATTTCGAAGAATTGATGATACTTGATTTTTACCACTAATTTTACAAAAATTAGGATATCAAATTCAACACGATCAAGAAGTAACAAATGAATATTCCAAAATCATACCAGAATGATTTAATACTTCTATGAATAATCACAAAAAAACAGCATATATTCCTATATCTTCATGATGTAATCAATTTTGTAGTTATTGTATTGTCCCTTATGCCAGATGATTGGAAAAACATTATCCAAAAGAACAAATTATAGAGGAAGCAAAACGTCATCTTGTATCATGATGCAAAGAAATTGTCTTATTGTGACAAATTGTAAATAAACATCCAGATTTTGTTGATATTGTTAAAGATGTTTTAAAACTTGAAGGATTAGAACGATTGAGATACACTTCTCCATATCCAAATTTTTATACACCTGAATTATTAAAACTTCACGAAACAGAAAGCAAACTTTGTCCTCATATTCATATTCCTTTTCAATCAGGATCAAATACTGTTCTCAAAGCGATGCGTCGTGGATATACATCAGAGCAAGCAAAAGAATTTATTGATAATATTAGGAATCTCAAAAGAGATATTAGTATCACAACAGATATTATTGTGGGATATCCCGATGAAACAGAAAAAGATTTTCAAGAAACACTAGATCTAGTAAAATACGGAAAATTTGATATGATTTATATAGGAATTTATTCTCCAAGACCAGGTACCTATGCTCACAAAAATCATCCAGACAACATTGATCGCAAAACCAAACGAGCAAGACGAGATAACTTAAACGAGATTCTCAAAAAAACCTCTCAAGAAAATAATCAAAAAGAAATAGGTCAAATAAGAAAAATAATCGTTGATAAAAAAGATGAAAACAATATGTATTGATATACTGACAACATGAAACAAATAATAATAATAAATAAATCTGACTTTAAAATTAATGTATGAGATTTCGTCAACGTACGTATTATCAAAGCAATTCCATTTAAATTGTATTGAGAAATAGTCGAGAATTAATAATCTATAATTAATATTTTACACTTAAAACTTATAACAAATGTTGCGTCCAGGAGGATTTCCCGAATACAGTCCAGCAGAACAATTAGTATTTGATCAGGTAAAAACAATTATAGAACAAATATACGAACAACATGGATATGCACATATTCAAACTCCTGCCGTAGAAGCAAATTCTGTATTACTTTCCAAAAACTGAGAAGATGCAGGAAAACAGATTTTCTGATTATATTGATTAGCACAATGAGCAGAGGATAACAAAGATTATTCACTACATTTTGATCTTACAGTTCCTTTTGCAAGATATGTTCTTGATTGGGAAAACCAACTTACTTTTCCTTTTAAACGTTTTCAAGTACAACCAGCACGAAGATGAGAAAGAAGTCAAAGAGGTAGATTTAAAGAACTTTGGCAAGCAGATGTTGATGTTATTTGGCAAGAATTAGAAAAACCCCAAATATGAAAAAATCTCTATTATGACGCAGAAATGATGATAGTAATAGCAAAAACTTTACACAAAATTATTGAAAAATTTATTTCTGGTAAATCGTTTACTCTACATATCAATAATAGATATCTTCTTGCTTGAGTCGTGGAACAATTTTCAGAAGAAAAACGTCCTTTAGTATATTCACTTTTGGATAAATATTACAAAATAACAAACGAACAATTTATCAAAGAAGCCGAAGAATTACTTGATAAAGATAGTAAAAAATTACTTGATTTTGTGGTTTGTAAATTAGAAGATTTATGATCTTATTGATTAGATAACGATAATTTCAAAAGAGGAGTTGTAGAACTTCAAGAAGTTTTTTGATATATCAAAGCGCTAAATCCTGATAATAAATATAAATTGGTTTTTGATCCTTATATTATCAGATGATTAGATTATTATACAGGTACTGTATACGAAAGTTTTTTTGATGATGATATGGCGTTATGAAGTATTAGTTCTTGATGAAGATATGAAAATCTTACAGGTTACATTAATCCAAAAAAAAGTCATTATTCTTGAGTATGATGAAGTATTTGATTATCTAGAATAGTTTATCTAATATTGGAAAAATACAAACCAGAAAATCTTACCAAAACTAATTATCTTTTTGTAAATTTCAAAGAAACAACTAATGAAATAGGAAACCTAATGAATAAATATTTGGATAAATGAGAATTTTGTGAATTATATCCATCAGCAGATAAACTCGGGAAACAATTTACTTATGCAGACAAAAAAGGTATCCCTTATGTAGTAATTCTTGGTGAATGAGAAAAAAAAGAATGAATTTATAAAATCAAAAATATGAAAACTTGAGAAGAAAAGATTAGTAATCTTTAATTTTTAATTTTAAATTGTATGTCATTATTACAATTCATTATCATTATAGCTGCAATAGTGTTTATTCTCTTTGGAATAGACCTAAATAAACGCAAAAAGATGAATATATTACATTTCATAGTCTTTATATGAGGTGGAGCAGCAGTTATACTTTTTGCTTTTAATCAAAATCTTTTAAATGCTTTTGGTAAAGTTTTTGGTATAGCAAGATGAGCTGATTTATTGGTTTATATAGCAATAATACTTCTTTTTTATTTTTATTTTGAATTATTAAATCAACATACAAAAGATAAATATCATCTTACAAGATTAGTCTCGCGACAAGCGATAAACGAATGTCGAAATACATATAAAGAAGAAATTTCAAAACACAAAAATCAGAATTTTAATGACGAATTTATTTTCAATATCAGAGTATACAATGAAGAAACCACAATTGGTTCAACTATTGATGAAATTATAAATGCTGGTTTTTCCAAAATACTTCTGATAAACGACGGTTCACAGGATAACAGTGAGGAGGCAATAAGACAACAACAAAAAAAACATCCAGATAAACTAATCCTCCTTGCCTCCCACACTATAAATCGCTGATGAGGAGCTGCAAATCAAACATGATACAATTTTATAAAAAAATATGGAGAACAATTAAATATCAAACGATTTGTATGATTTGATGCAGATGGTCAAATGGATATAAATGATATGAAAAAATTTATAGAAGCTATTAAACAAGAAAATTTTGATTTATATCTCGGTTCCAGATTTATCCAATGAGGTAAAGCTGAAAATATAACATCCTCCAGAAAAATTATTCTTCGAATATCAAAAATTGTAACAAAAGTTTTTTATGGATCACAAGTTTCAGATCCCCATAATTGATATAGAGTCATTAGTTTGTCAGCTCTACAAAAGTTTGATTTCATATCTGATTGAATGCATTATGCAAACGAATTCAATGAACAACTTCATAAATATAAATTAAAATACAAAGAAATACCAGTACATATTCGTTACACTCAATACAGTACTTCAAAGTGACATAGACAAAAAAATTCCAATAGTATAAAACTTGGCCTAGAAATGATTTACAAAAAAATATTTTTCAAATAACTATTTATTTATTTAATTATAAAAAATGATAGATCTTAAAAAGGTTCGTGAAAATATAGAAGGATACAAAGAAATTTGTAAAAATAAATGAAAAAATATCGATGTTGATGCTATTTTAATCAAAGATGACCAGAGAAAAGACCTTCAAAAACAAATTGATGATCTCAAATTTCAACAAAAGAAATTTGGAGAAGAAAAAAAATATGACGAAGCAAAAGCTCTCAAAACAGAAATCCAAGCCAAAGAAGAATCATACAAAACATTGGTTGAAGATCTAAATAATGAATTATTAAAAATGCCAAACACAGCTATACACCCAGATGCTCCTGTTGGAAAAGATGATTCAGAAAATATAGTAACCAAAACTGTATGAGAGCCAACAAAATTTGATTTCGAAGCAAAGGATCATATGGAACTCATGAAGAAACTTGATATGGTAGACGTAGAAAGAGGAGTAAAATTAGCTTGAGCTCGTAGCTATTTTCTCAAAGGAGATGGTATGCTTCTCGAACAAGCAATTCTTCAATACACACTCAAAAAACTTGTAGCAAAATGATTTATTCCAATGAATGTACCAAATATAGTTAATCCAGAAGCTCTTCAGTGAACAGGATATTTTCCTGGAGGAGAGGAAGACGCTTATTGGATGGAAAGAGATAATCAACGATTAATCTGAACCTCTGAAATACCTGTGACAGCTTATCATATGGATGAAGTTCTAACTGAAGATGAATTACCAAAAAAATATTGTGGATATTCTGCATGTTATCGTCGTGAAGCTGGTACTTATGGTAAAGATACAGCTGGATTATATAGAGTTCATCAATTTATGAAAGTAGAACAAGTAGTTATTTTACCAGAAGATATTGCAATGTCAGATGAATATCATAGACAAATTCTCCAAAATTCTATGGAAGTAATAGAAGATATCAAAGTTCCTTATCGTGTATTACAATTATGTACAGGAGATATGGCAATAGGTAAATATAATTCACAAGATTTGGAATGTTGGATGCCATCACGTAACGCATACGGAGAGACTCATTCTGTTACATCATTTTTGGACTTCCAAGCACGTAGATTAAATCTTCGTTACCGCGACAAAGAAGGAAAAATCAAATATTGTTATACAATGAATAATACTGCTATCGCTACACCAAGATTTTTGATTGCAGTAGTAGAAAACTATCAACAAGCTGATGGTTCTATAAAAGTTCCAGAAGTACTGATACCATATATGGGTAAAGAAATTATCAAATAAAAACTCAAAGTTACTTGAAATAAATAAAAATATATATAAAGAATTCTTTGAAAAACAATATTATTTAAAAGTCTCTAAAAATTAGAGACTTTTTTATTATAAAAAAAATAGCTCAAGAGCGGGATTGAACCGCCGACCTCACCCTTACCATGGGTGCGCTCTACCGACTGAGCTACCTGAGCATATTTTTTGCAAATCATATTTATAGATATAATAGTTTTTTTCAAGTTTTTGTATAATTTATAATTATTAAATAAAACAAAAAAATCCCTTATGAGGATTTGTTTTGTAGTGACGGAACTGAGGGTTTTCACTTGATTCTTATAAACTAGAGTGAAGTGGAGGCACCGATCGGATTCGAACCGATGAACCAAGGTTTTGCAGACCCGTCTATTGGACCACTCTAGCACGGTGCCATATTGGCAACTGCGAAAAAGACTATAACAATTTATATAAGAATTGCAAACTATTTTATCAAATTTTCATCCCTTTAATTTCTCTATCCATTTGTCTTTTAACATCTTTTTCTTTGAGAATTTGTTTCTTTTCAATTTTTCTCATTAATCTTGCTATTCCTAGCTTAATTTTGATTCTTCAATGTTTGGTAATAAATAATTCCAAAGGCAATAAAATCGTCCCAGAAACATCCAAAGCTGATGATATTTTAGCCAATTCTTTTTTGTTTACCAAAATTTTTCTCTTTCCTTTAGGCTGATAACCAGGGACAAGAGCATATGAAGTTTTTTTATATAAAGAAACATCCATACCTACGATCCAAAGCTCCTTATTTTCTAATCTAACAATCGAATCTTTGATATTTACATGACTTGTTTTGATAGATTTTACTTCACATCATTGGAGAACAAGCCCAGCTTCATATTGTTTTTCTATAGCATAATCATGAAAAGCCTGTTTATTCTTCGTAATTATTTTCATGACTTTTAGAAACAAATAAAACAAATTTTTAAATTATTATAAACTTTATAATTCGAGCAGTAAAAAGAATAAATAAAATAATAAACCATATAAATTAAACAATAAAAAAAGACAAATAAAAGAAGGAAATCATCACCAAATCAACATAATCTGTAGCCAAAGCAGAAATTCCAACGTTCTAACGTTCCAAAATCTAAACAACAATACTGCCTTGATGATGGATGAATTTTATTTGTTTTTTATTGCGAAATAACGATTACTTTTATTCCCTCCAAACAATCTTAGTTCTAGCAACACCAAATCTCATCGTAATATTCACTACTTTTTGAGCAGAGGCAATATTTGTTGATTCGAAATATCATTTTCCCTTTTGCTCAAAATCAACAAGTTCCAACTGTCATAATAAGTGTTTATAAGTTAACTTAACTCAAACATCTTTTGGTAAATGTATGGTAATATCAGCCAAAGCTGACTCTATATCTAATGTATTTACAAAAGATCAAACAACTATATCAGAAATTATTGCAGCAGAATGGATTTTAGCAGATTTTACCAAAGTATCTGTAAGATCTATTTTTTGAAGAGCAAGAAGATTCTTTACATACAAATACAATGGTTGCGTTGAATTAATTCCCAATGATATTATACTATAATAATTTTGAAGTAAATTCAGATTTGTTTCTTCTTTTATAGAATAATATTGAAAATTTTCTTTATTACCTGATAAAACCAATAATTTTCTATCAGAACCATAATTTCATTCAATAAAATTATCTGTTTTTTTCCCAATAAATGTAAAATCACTTACCAATGTATTAATATACAATTTACTATATTGTACTGTTGAGTCAAATGGATAAGAAATATAAGATCAGAATTTTGTTTCTGTAGATGGATTTAGTGAAGTATATACTCAAATAGTAAAGAAACCTCCAACAACAACCAAAAACAAAAGTAATCCAAATATTTTCCCAAACAAACCTCTATAACTCCAAATAACCACAGAACTAAACAAGATAAAAATAGGATATATCAAATTTAGATTAAAACCATTGATATTTAGAGAAAATACATTCAATGTTTCCAATAGCATCAAAAATCCAATTACCACCAAAGCCAAAATAGTAAGAGTTCTAAAAAAGCCATGAACTCTTTGTTTTTTGTAAATAATTTTTTCAATAACTTGTGGTTGAGCCTGTATTCACTCTTGAAATAAAGGTTGTGCAGGCACTCCTGATTGATCAGCAGAAGATTGTCTAATAAATGATTCCAAAGATGTTGGATCTTGGGGTGGAGGAGTTGGTTGATTTGTTTCTGGCACTTGATTGGGAACTTGTTTTTTTTCTGGTTGGTTTGGTTGTATAGGATCCATTCTTTTATTAATTAATAACTAAAAATTTATGAGATTCTAAGTTCTAAGAGCTAAGTTCTAAATTCTATAAAGTAATTTCCTCAGGTTTAATTCTTTTTTGTTCCATAGTATCTCTGTCTCTTATTGTTACTGTACCATCTTCTATAGTTTGATGATCTATTGTAATACAATATGGTGTACCAATTTCATCTTGTCTACGATAACATTTTCAGATATTCCCACTATCATCAAACTCACACATATATTGTTTACTTAATTTTTTA
>JAQUVI010000006.1 GCA_028693445.1 Candidatus Absconditabacteria bacterium | reverse complement strand
ACGTTGTAGAAATGTACTTAACTCAAGATGGTACTGGTTCAGTTGTCGGAGTAAAAGATGTTTGGTCATCAAGTTCATCCACACAATATTTTAGTTATACTGATCTTTTAGATTCTAATTGGTATAACGTTCAAATAACTTCTGGAGTAGGTAACGAATACTATTGTGCAATGAGTTTCAACTAAATATTATTTATGTAATTTATTAAGGAGGTCTATTATTAGATCTCCTTTACTTTAAGGAACGAAAAATATATATAATACATAATTTATTTTTTAAACTTTAATATTTAACTATGAATAAGTTCTTATTACCATTATTGTTTATAATTATCACTATTACTTCTTGATGTTTAAAAAATGATAACAAAAATTTTTGAGATTGATATTTTTCTTATAAAAATAAGATATACTATAATTCAACAGGTAGTGAAGTTATATGAGCGGATATTGATACTTTCATTGTTTTATATAAAGACAACCATTGTGGAGATATTAAGATATTTGCAAAAGATAAAAATAATGTTTATTGAGAAGATAAAGTTTTATTTACAGGATTTGATTATACTACATTAACAGGAAAAGAAAATTGTATGCGATGATGTTTTCAGGATAAAGAAGCCTCATATTATCACGAAAACACACCAGAACTAGCTTATAAAAAAGATACTACAAAACAATTTCCTGAAGAATTCATTGTTAATCAAAATATATTACCAACATGAGCTATAGAATTATGAGGATGATATTTCGTATACCAAGAAGATATTTATCTTAATTCTACAGGAAATAAAATTATATGAGCAGACAAAAATTCATTTACTTTTTTATATAAGGATAAACAATGTTGAGAATGACCTCACACATTTGGAAAAGACAAAAACAATGTTTATTGAGATTTTCGAATTTTGTTTTCATGATTTGATTATAAAACACTAACAGAAGAAAGAAATTGTATTCGATGATGTTTTAAAGATAAAGACGCTAGTTACTATTTTGATTGATGCGATGAAAATTGATGTTTATATATAAAAGATCCTTCTTTTACGTATCCAACAAAAAGAAAATAATTATCGGTTACTACGATTCCACAACAGAGCCTGTAACGACATATTTCATACGATTGTACGAGGCTCAAACGTTATCCAAAAATCATCACAACATCTGGACCAAAAATCCAGATTTTTTTATCTCTTTTCCTTGATTTTTCCCATCAAAACAACACAATTCTTTAAGAGAAATTTTTAGTAATTCAACCGATTCATGAACTTCAATCCAAACTATAAATATATAGGTCTCGACTTTGAAACCACAGGATTAGATTTCACCAAAGACGAACCAATCCAAATTGGAATAGTCGAGATTGATCCCACAGGCAAAATCATCAACGAATTTTCATCACTTCTCAAGCCTACCAAAGATCTCAGTGAACTCAAAACAATAGTCTGATTTATTACAGGAATCAATATTGAAGATATCGCAAAAGCTCCAACACCACAAGATATTCTACCAAATATCAAACAATTTTTTACAGAAAATACTGTGCTTATAGGTCACAATATCAAATTTGATCTAGCATTTTTACATAAGTTTTTTCCTGATCTCAGCTACGCTGAAAGCATTGATACATTTCCGCTGGCACAAGGCGTGATACACTATCAGCCAAGTTACGCCCTTGAAGTTCTTGTGCCAGGAGAAAACGCTCACAACGCACTTCAAGATACAAGAAATGCACTTATTCTTTTTCAAAAAGTTATCGAAAGACTCGAACTCCTACAAACAAAATATCCAATCCTCTCTCACTTCACTTCCAACCCAAATTTCTCATTATCCAAATATCTATCTAATCTATCTAACCCATCTAATCTATCTATCAAAGACATCCCAAAGCTAAACAAAATTATGTGAGCCAATACCCAACCCCAACCAAACGAAAAAACGCTCAGCACATCAGAGTTAGAAAATCAAAAAAGATATTATTTAGGAAATCTAAATCTCAAATCATTCCTTGAGAGAATTATCCCAAACAAAAAAATAATTCTGGCTTTTTCCAACCTACAAAAACTCAATATCGCAAAATCTATGCTCAACTCTATGGGTATCAAAAATCTCGGATTTCTCAAAGACGATCAAATGATTGACTACCAAAAATTTGAAAATTTTCTCAATAAATCAACCTACACCAACGAAGAAATAATGTTTATCTGTAAATATTACTCTCATCTCGAACAAGGTCTTGGACTACTAGATCTCAACACCAAAAGTGATTATCAAATTTATCATTACATCAAAAACAAAAAAGAAAAAACGAGATATCCTATTGTTTTGGCTACACATCAAGGATTATTTTCATATGTCCAAGATGAAATCAACGAATATCAAGATTACGAAACCTTGTTTTTTGATGCAGAACGACGATACAAAAGCTACAATCTTTTCTTATCTCGCCCTTGGGATATGTACTATACACTCAATTTTATCGAAACACTCCTATACAGACAATCCCTCGATGCTCAAACCCAAAACCAACGTTCCAACGTTCCAAATCCTAACGTTCTAGAATCATTCTACAACTCTTTCCAAATTTTCATTGGTCAACTTTTTATGGAAAGCAAACAGCTTTTTACGGGAAATAACGCTGATAGAATCCAAAGCAACCCAATTACCACAGATTCAACTTTTTACAAAACAAACCTTCTTTGGAAACAAATCAAAGAATCTTTTCCAACACTAGAAAATGAAATAGAAAAATCTGATTTTATTATTATCAAAAAACAATTTGATCACATCGAAACGCTATTAAACACTGTGATAAATATCGAGAAAAAAATGATGAATGAAGACATGTATTTTGTCTATAGCGAACATACCAAATATACATCATGGTCAGAATTTATTGAAATTTTTCCATCAAATATCTACTTTTTCTCAAATAGCGACAAAACAGCTATCAATCTTTTTCCAGATCTTCAACCACAACAATCAATCAAAACAACCAAAATCTGACTTTATGATAGGATTCTCACTTACATACAAAGTAACATTCCAACCCACGAACCTAACTCTTCTAATCTATCTAACCCATCTAATCTATCTAAATCCTTCTTCATCGCATCCACAAGAAAAGAAGAATCCAAACAAATATTTGAAACATTATACAAAAACAATCTCCACAATCATTACACCATAGTAGCCGAAAACATCACATGATGAGCCGGAAAAAATATATTTAAACTCAAAAATAACAATCCAAAAATCATTATCGGTGGCTATGCGTTCTTATTATCCATATATGCAGAGTGCATTTCTCTTGATGAAATCATCATTTTCAATATAAGAGGAAATAATGAACAATCAATTTTAAATGACATCCAATGGTATGCCAACAAATAAAGTCTTGTTCAGCGATATTATCAAATTTTTGATAGCAACAAGTATCCTTTTGCTAGGGTTTTTGCGAAAAGAAGAAAAAGTGGGCGAAACACAGGAATCAATCTTTTTCAAAGATTATTTAAGCAAAACTTATATTGAAGAGCCTATTAAGGAAGAAGAAAAAGAGACAAATAATTTAGAAAATATTGTGGAAGAAATACACGAAAGCGCCCCAGATATTCAAGATAAATGTAAACAAAGCGACCCTCTTTGCCAAAAAATAGAAACACAAAACAAAACTATTATAATTCCTTACAAAAATCAAGTACATGCAGCAACATATTTTATAAACGACAATCAAATAATAAACAAAAAAATTATCGATACTATCAAAAAAATCACAATCAAAAACGACGAATCCCAAAAAAGATGATATGCAACACGAGATACTATTGTACTCAATATATGACCAGTAAACGACATCAAAGAATTTCATAATTTATCTACTCACGAACTAGGTCACATATTTGATTTATGAACAATCCAAGGAAATAAAAACACAAAAAGCCAGCTTTTTACAGAATTCAATAAAATAGTTTTTCCTATAAACGACCCATCATTATTATATTACAAAATATCTCGAGAATCCGAAAAAGTCAGAAAAAAAACCGCCACCAAAAGAGATTTTTGTAGTTGATATGGAATGACAAACCCATTTGAAGATTTTGCAGAATGTTTCAATCTCTTTATAAATCATCAAAGCTTCTTCAAATTTACTGCCAGCAAAAACAAAGTATTAGCTCAAAAATACAACTTTATAGCTACACTATTACAATGAAATTATACAGAAAAAAATATTAAAGCTATATCTTTACTAAAAAACAACTATGATCGAAGACCTTGGGATACTACAAAACTATAATTTATTTACATAAAATATATGAACAAAAAGAAAATTATACTCAGCATAATTATAACAATCTGATGAATGATTCCATTCATATCTTTTTGACAATCTTGTCCTGCTTGTTGAAGTTCTCCTTTACATGTCACATTGATAAATAGTTTTACAACAGAAATACTTTGAACAATAAAAACCATAGGAAGCGAAGCTCCTTATGCTGGCAAATACGTACCACCAAGCCGATTTGATTCAGGAAAATTTGTTGCACCAAAACAAAGCCTTTTATCCAAAACCACAAGACGAGCAAGAGAAACACTATGAAGTGCATTAGCAGTGAGAAGAATTCATCTAGAATTTAGTGATCTAGCAAATATTTGAGACTCTTTGTCTGTAATGGCTAGAAATAAAACCATCATAAGAGATCGACAAAAAGTCTGAAGAATAGAACAAGATATCAACAAAAAAAAATATGAACTTTCTGTTTGATGATGACGAACAGACAAAATATGATGAGTAACATTGGAAAATATGCAAGATATAATAGAAAGATACAAATGATTATGAGTTTTATGAACTTGAACAGAAATAGCAAACTGAGCAGAATATTGAGATCTGATTATGCTACTATGAAAAACTAATAGTTCTCTAAAACATTTAGTAGCATTGGGCTGAGAAGACCGAGCAAAAAACACAAAAGAGATACCTTTCCAATGAACCGAAGGTAAAGCTTCTATCCAAATAAAAAAAGAAGCAATACAACAAATCAAAGAAAATTATGATTGTACCAAAATGTACGCTTGCGAAGATTCTCGATGAAACATACAAGAAGAAATCAAAAAAATATGAGAAATATACAAAAATTGACGAAACAATGCACGATCAGAAGTCAAAAGAGCTAGCTCAGAACTATTAGAAGCATATTCCAAAGAAAATCTCAAAAAAGTAATCACAGAAAACGCAATCTTTAACCAATTTTCTGGTGCTATCAACGAAGTAAAAGATCGAAGAAATAGAGCTAAATATGAGATAGAAAACAGTGCTGTATATCAACAAGTACAAGTACGAACAGATGAAGATAATACAGAAGAAACATCAGAATCAACAGTAAACAATATAACAGAAACAAAAAATCAGTTTCCACTAAATATTGATACAAACAAACAAGAAATAGTAATTGATTTCCAAAATAGTTTCAATGAAACTATAGATACAATAAAAGCAGAAAAAAAACAAATGAAAGACAAATATACTACATTAGACACTCCTCACGATATATTATCAAAATTTGTTTTATTATCAGAAAGGATAAACAATATAAACAATAAAATTATTTGAAGCAAAGACTGAATCGACAACTGTCTTATCAAAAATTTATGATTGCTTTGTGAAAAACAATGTAGCAATATTTTAAATAAAAAATGTTATTACTAAACCATGACAAAAAAACTTATTATCAAAAAATTTTATAAATTATTTATTAGTATCTTGTTGGTATCAACATTTTTTTGATGATATTGATTTTTACAAACTACAAAAGCAAATAGTATAGACATAAACAATTTAATAAAAGGAGTTGATGCAGTTGATACCATAAAAAACACAGACAGAGACAATTTTGGAAACATGATAACATTTTTTTGTGAAGCAATAAAAAATCAAAAAATAGATTCAGATACTTCTTTCAGGCCAGAAGAATCAATATTTTTGTACAACATTTGCAAATACAAAGATAAAATAGATTTTTTCAAAATTGAATGATTTGGTGATGACGAAAAAAAATCATATATAAAATTCAAAGAAGATGTTGACTGAAACCCAGCAAACCAACTGACAAAATGATTACCGGATTTTTACAAAGAAACCGAAGATTTTATACAAGAATTATTTGATAAAATAATCGGAAGTTATGTAAGTATCTATCAAGCCAATATTTATTGATATATGAATGACCCAAAAGAATCTGATTTTACACAGCATTTTTCAAAACAATATTTTAGTTATTGATCAAACAATTTTATAGATATATGTGCTACAGACAAACATTATGGCTATCCAAAAACATGTAAAAAACTCAAAGAATATTTTTATGCAGCTAGAAATCTAATAACTTCAAACGCAGAAAACATACTAAATGATGAAAATATTTACAAAGCCTATAAAAAAGAAAATGAAAAAAACGAGAAAGACAGAAAATACAACACAATAACAGAATGATTGTATTGATGAAATATAGATAATTTTATAAACTTAGTTTACAACGAACTTATGTATTATGGATTATTTGTAGAATATTATTCATATTTGCTCCAAAACAAATCCGAATTTAAAAATCGAAATGTAAAAAATTTCAGTGATAAAATAACAAACAACCAAAATAGAATTTCAGAAATGTATGATAATATAGACTCATCAAGAAAAGCAATTCAAACAAGCATCAAAATATTAAAAGAAATTCAATACACATTTCCAATCCATATTTGATTTTTGATGTACAGTGAAGATATATACAAATTTGTTTGAAATATGAATAAAACACTAACCCCTATTTATACTTTACAAGATATCCTTAGGAATGTCCAAAAACCAGACTAGAATAAAATTAATTATTTTATTATGAGCTTTACTTTGACTTATACGAAGCATATTTTTTGTAAAAGAAGAAGTTTTTGGAATTGGAACAATAAATAGTAGTTTACAATGATTATTAAACACGATAGAACAAAATGAACCTATAGAAGACATGTTTGAATGAGATGCTATGAAAGAAAATATTTACAAAAAAGCTCTTGAGGCAAATCAAACAAAATCAGCAAAAGAAATAACAACATCTTTGGACGACATCAGATTTATAAATAATGATCTAAATATAGAAAAATCAGATCTTTTAAATATTTTATACGATACAAATAGAAGAATCAGAGTGACAATAAAAAATAGCTGCAAAAATTGTAAAATATCAAAGGAAGAAATTGAAAAAAGTTATAACACAATAATACAAAGATTATATTCTGAAAAAATTTTAAAAACAAGCAACAACTACAATTCCACAAACAAAAAATTTGTTGAAATACGAGTAAACAACCAATTTCAAACAATATCAGAAAACAAAAAATCATTGCAAACACTAAACGAAGCTGCCATATGAGAAGATTATTTTATGAATTGAGTTGCTGATGATAGTGATTACGATTTACAAATAGACATACAAAATATAGGAGATATATTATTCGAATCTTTTATAGCCCCAGTGGAAACAGTTTTTTATAAACTACCTCCAAATTATGCATGATGATGAACTTCACAAAACGGATGAACTAATTGATGAAATAATTGAAGCTCTGCACAAAAAGAAGAATTATATACTCTATTACAAAATTTATTAAATCCATCATGATCTACAAACACATGAGTTATCACAAATTGATGAATTATACAACCAACAGATCAATGATGAGACCAACAAACAACACAAGCAAATCAAACAGCAAATATTATTGAAACAGATATATTTGAGACAGAAGACAAATCTTTGGATAGTTTTATCAAAGAAAATGACCTAACACAGAAAACTAGTAATCAGCTACAACCTATACAATGAAATATTTGTATACAATGAATTAGCGCTCAAATACCAATAACCGAAGACGAAGAAATAGAGATAGATCAAGAACTTCTAGATGAGTATTTAGAAACATTTCAAGAACAAGTAGATTCTATCAACAACATATATCCGGAAAATAAACTTATTCCAAACATATTTTCAGATATTTCCAACAATACAACATGAGACAACAATACATGAGTAAATAATCAAATTATAGAAGAATATGTAAATTCCTTTTTTGATAACGAATCTGCAGAAAGTTGTTTTAACGATTGTAAAACGCTGCCATTAGACCAAAAAATAATATGCCAAATACAATGTACTTGTAAAATGTATACTCGACCAAATGATCCAGACCCTAGACTAAAAGAGATGAATGAAATGATGAAATTAAGATTTTGTATGGTTCCTGTACAAAATATGACTGTATCAAAATGAAAATCTATTTATAGTTTTGATGACATACTTACAAGAATACAGTCTATAATGCACAATCTTATAAACTGATGATCAATGCTAAAATTTCAAAAAACAAAAGAATTTTTGGACAACCCTATCGCAGATTTCAGTTTCTCAAAAATATTATCTTTTCAATTAAACATAGACCTTAAACCAATTTTTAGCAACAACTCTAAATCAGCAAAAGAAGATAAAAAACAAACTGAAATAAAGAAATTACAGGACGATAAAGATTATTCTCCTGCATCAAAACTAAATCTAAACAAATATATAATTGTTGCAGATCCTATCAAAAACAAAGTATACAAAGAATATGCATCATCGCCAGAAGAATACGCAGAAAAAGTCGAAAAATATAAACAACAGTTTGTCTTTCAATCACCCAAAGAATTACCAAATAATTTAAACAAATGAAAATCAATTATCTTGGATAAGATAGATGGTTTCTTAAACGAAAATTACAAGTTTCGAGTAGATATGGAAGAAAAACTAAACAACATAAATTCAATAGTTTATAGTTTACAACAAAAATTATAATTAAGTTAGAAATGCTGCAGTTATTGCCTTCATTATAGCATAAGAAAATGTAATCACTATAACTCATATAATAGCGTTTTTAATTGATGTGTTTCATTTTGAAGTAGCTCAAGAATCTGAATTGAATATACTAGTAGCATACAAATATCAAGCATATACAATAAAACAAGCTCAGACAAAAATACCAACCTCAGACAAAAATTTAATAAGATATGCCAAATAATCAAGTAATGTATCCCATGTAAAAACTCCAGATGCCATCTGAGCTCAAAGATCTCAATCTTTTTGTAGTTCAGCAGCTTTTTCATTATATTTATCCCAAACCTTACCTCACTCACTTCATATATTTTTTACACCACTTGAAACATCATCTTTTGCTTCAGGGATTATTTGTAAATTTTGAGCAAACAAAGAACCATACATTCCAAACGAAATCAATAGCATAAGAATATACTTCATTACAAAATCATAAAAAATAAAACTATTTTTGGCAATCTTTTGACAAAGGAGCTTTTTTCAAAAGTATATTAAAATAAGAAGAAATAGCAACCATCTTATCACGTAATTTCATCAATCTATCTTGTAAAAAATGGTTTGTATAACTTGTCCAACTATCAGAAAGCATATTGGCTGCACTATTTTGAGAAATAGCAACAGTAAACAAAGTTTCTTCATTTATTTTCATAGAAGCCAATGACACACATTTAGAATAATATCAATCTTTTACAATATCTATATTACTAATATTTTTATACATACCAAGAGCCACCATACAAAGATTGGTATATTTATCATGAAGCGTTATTCCAGTAGTTGCATAAAATTTATTTAAAGAATCTGATAAATTATCAACAACTGGCAAATCATTTAATTTCCAATGTTTTTTATACTCTTCACTAACATTTACAGGATTTTTAGCTTTTTCAGAATTTGATAAAAAGTCTTGCCACTCTTTAGCATCTTTATCCAAATCCATTTCAGGATAAATTTCATCTTTTCTTCCAGAAAGTTTTCTCATCCCAATATCAATCAAATGATCATACCAATAAGGACTATCTGGTCAAGCTGTGGCTGTTTTACATTGTCAGGTACTTAAAAAATCTTCAGCTTTAAATAATTTTTCATTTTCTCTACAACAATAAGCCAACAGATGAGATCTTGCCAAATCTATATCTTCCTGTGTAAATATCAAGTTTGGATCAAGAGAAACATCTATAGATTTACAATCATCTCAAGCAAAAACAAATGTAGAAAAAAATAACACAACAAACAGAAACAATCAGATTATATTTTTTTTGAAATAATTATTATACATTATAAGTTATAAATTATAAATTAAACTATTTCATAAGACGAGTTTTTGTAGTAATTCTCACAATATCTTTTTCCAAAAAATCCTTTATCACATAAATAACAGAACGTGTTGTAGTATCATAACGATATTCACCTACCAATGATGTTGATGAAGAATTTGGAATATATATTTGACCTATTGAAGAAATATATAACACACAATCTTTATCCAAAGATTGGATACAAGTTCCACCAAAAAACGCACCAAAGCTTGATTCAGTAAGATCAACCTTGGTATAGAAAGGCTCCTGTTGATACAAAGTAACATCGCTCAAAGAAGTAGATGGCATTTGTATCCAGAACACAGTAGTACCGCTTTTTTTATCCAAAACACGAACCAATGGATATCAAGTCACCAGATCCAACATTATTTGATATTGATCTTGATATATTGGAAGAATAGTAACTTGTCCATCAATAGTAATTTGCCCTATTTCATTTCAATTATTATCATACAAACCAAGGGTATTTCACATACTAAATACAGATCATGTAACAGTTGTTTGATTTGGACCAACAAAGAATCATCAATAAGTATTTGCCAATGTTCATGACATTTCTTGCCAAACATCATTTCTTTGTCTTTGGAAAACTACCATACCTTGATCAATATCGTTTGAAAGTTCAGCAACAAGTTGTCACGAAAACTCTGATATAGGTATAAAATCTTTGATTTCGATTGTTGGTGTTTTGATTTCTATAGTAATTTTTTCTAATTGTTTGTTTCAGTTAAAATCCTGAGCTCCTGCAATATATTCCAATTTTGTTTCTCACGTAAAATACAATCATGTAAGCTGTATTGTCGCTTCTGGAGAATTGGCTTTGGAAGAAGAAATAATTTTTCAATCCTTTTCTATCCACATATCCGATACAGCCACATTATCTTTCCAATCAATAACAATATCATAATTTGTTCAAACAAATCAATTATGACGAGATCAAACACTTACTGTCTCAGATATTGATGGTCTATTAAAATGTATAAGAGCTTCTGGTCAAATACTATCAGACAAAATTTGTCTTCCAGCCACTATTTGATTTGACCATGGTCAACTTGGAATATAATAAGGATTTTCTTCATTATTTGTATTTTTGAGAGGAATTATTTCTGCATATTGCCAATTTCTAGGTATTTCATTGAGTCACAAAGAAATAGTTTTTTGGGCTGGTTGATAAAATTTAACAGCCAAAATTAATTCTGAATACATTCATCAAGATAAGAAATCTACAACACTTCTAGCCCTATCAGCATCTTTACCTTTATAATAATATTTTTCTTTAAAATCTATTGTAGATCAACTATAATTTGAATCATTAGGAAGCATCAAAATATATCTTTTATTCAAAAACTTATCATCCAAAAAGCGGAAATTTGTATCTTTATCATTATAAGTATCTATTCTATGATTAAGTTTTATTAAATAACCATCTACCGTTTCTCCAAAAGAATCATGATTTATCCAAGACATTTGAATCGCATCAAAAGATTGTCAAGCAACTCTAAAATTTTTCACTTCTTGAACAGATGAAGTCAGTTTTACAGATATATTTCAAAAATCTACATATCCATCATCTTTAGCTGTTTTTTCCAAAAGATCATCATAAGAGTTTATATAATAAGATGAAAATATACCAGGAGAATAAGCAAAAAGAGATGAATTATTTTTGGTGTTTTTATGTTGAGTTTCTTGTTTCGCATATTTTACATAGATAGAGTTATTGTCTCGCATCACAAGATCTTGTAAATTATTGTTATTTATATCAGAAACAAAATAACGATCACGTATATTGGAGATAAAAGAATCTGATCTAACAACATTTACCATATTTCAAGATTGTGAATCTTCAACAAATACACCACGAACATACGAAGATATATCTCATCAAAATCATGATGGACTTCAACCAGAATCTCAATCTCCACAAGTAGGACAAGATTGAGCCAATAAAGGAATAGAAGAAGTCGATGAATCAAATTTAGTAGTATCTTCAACTATAGAAGGCACCCCACAATAAGAATAAGCTACTTTATCAAATCACAATTTATCATAAACATTATCTATTGTTAACTTCATTGACTCTAAATAAGTTTTGGTGTTTTCATAATCATCTTTCGAAATTTTCAATTCATCATACGAAGAATCTTCCAAAGATTGTAAATATCAACCTACCAAACTAGAGTTTGTATCCATATATGCTTTAAGCGGAGATTCTTGGTTTTCAATAATTTCGTACGTTTCTTTTGTCGTAGTAAACAAAGGAGATGAAAAACTAATTTCAATATTATCATCATTTACCAAAGCTATATCATTACGCTTTACCTTAGCAATAAAATTGTCATAAGAAGAAATTGATGTAGCTAATTGACGAACTTCTTTTTGTTTTTCATCCAATATAGTCTGAATTTCATCATGTATTTTCTGTATATTTTCAGTAGCTGGATTTACAACAGCTTTTGTATTTAAAACAGATATCATACTTTCTACATCATTTATTATTTTTTGTTCTTCAACACTATTTTTGAAAGTAAATAATTGATCATTTAATTCTTTATAAGCAACTTCATAATCCATAGTCGGAACACTAGACAAAGCATCTACAGAAATATCTAATGGAGGAATAGTAAAATCCAAATCTACATCTTGGATACTCTCATCCAAGAAATTTGTAATAGAATTACTTCCAGAATTAACAAAATCCAATCATTTTGAATAAGCACTAGTTACGCTATAAGTCAAAGAATTTGCATATTCAGAAATCTGATTCAAAAATCCATAAAATCCAGAAAAATCCATCTTAAACTGCAGAAATCAGTCAATTTGATAATCAAATCATTGTGGTTTTGGATCGGCATTCCAACTAAAAGTCTGATTGAAAAAATCAAAAATAGGCACATCCCAAGTTCTCTGAGTAAGTTGTTCAACTTTTGCTTTTATTCATTTTTCTCAAACCAAACCAATCCCCTTTTTCAAAATACAAAATATTTTTGAAACCAATTCTGCTATTTCAATAATAGTAGATACTTCAGGAATAATTGATGGTATTTTGGGAGCAGGTGGAAGTATTGTTGGTAAAGAAAAATCTATCTTTGGTATAAAAGAAGGTAGTTCTGGTAAATTAGGTGGTGACGGTAACAAAGGGATTTGTGGTAAATCATATTTTAAATCTATTTTAAAATCCAATCACAAAGCCAAATTAAAATCTGGTGGCGATGGCAAACTAGGTAACTGTGGTAACGGAAAATCAACTGGGACAAAAACAAATCTTGGTAAAGCTATACTAATTCACAAATCTACATGAGAAAAATCTATATTTATATTTGGTATTTTAAAAGGCGGTATAGGTATAATAGGGATTTGTGGAAACAAGAAGCTCAGACTACAACCATGAGCCCCATATCAATCACGAGAACATTTACCACAATTTTTTGTCCAATTAACAGTCAAATCTATCAAAACTTGATATGTTTTTATAGTAGTCAAAATAAGAATCAAAGAATCTATCCACTTAGCATAAATTCTTGCATTTACATTCATCCATCACATCAAAGTAGATGATAATGTAGAAACAAACCCAATAATATCCGACATATATTTATCTACAAAATGCATCCAATCATAAAGTTGTAACGGGAATTGTTTGTATTGTTCCAATACCTGAATATTTTGCTGTACATTTCTTACAAGTCACAAAGCATCATTATAAAAATTAACAAAACTGTCTAAATCACCGGCAAAAGATGCACAACTAGAAAGCTCATCAACTTTTTTATTTACAATAGATAATTGATTAATTTTTTCTTTATCATTTAGAGTTGCCCAAGGTTTACAATTACCAGTTGAATCAGAACTTTCCAAACAAGTTTTAACAAAATTCAATCTTGGTAATGCTACAACTCTCTTTCCAAAAAATTCAAATTGTCTGCCTATATCATTCAAGACAGCTTTTACATCTTCTATATTAATCATATCGCTATCAGTTAGCGACGGATCCTCCAAAACATCTTCCAGAAAATCTTTTTCTTTATTCAAAGATTCTTTAAGTTTTGGATAATTAGCATCACTCTTAATTTCCTCTATTCTAGATAATTCTCACTCTAAATATTTAATTCAGGTTTCTGCATCTTCTTTTGTTACTTTTCCACAAACATAAGCCAATTCATGTACGGCTTCCAACCATTTTTTCAATATTTTTTTTTGATTATCCAACCAAGTTCTACCATAATTTTCATATTTTACAATATCATCAGATGTTGGCAATGGAATTTTTATAACTACATCTTTTGTATACAAATCAACCAAAGGTATAGATTGAAATATAGTAATCAAAGATTCAAACGGATTATTGGTAGCAGAACTAGCTGCAGCATAAGTTTGCCTTGATGTAATAGCCTTTAATTTACTTCAAAATCATTCTGCATCTTTTATATAATCAAATTGTCAATTATCTGATTCCTCTGAAGCAGAATTCCAAGCTGTTGCAGAAAATAAGCCACCAAATCAATCAGCTAATTGAGAAATATCTGGTAAAGTAACATTAATAGTAAGTGTTGTTAAATTATTTATCATATATTTAACCTGTCTACCAAACCAATCTTTTACCAATGCTTTTATAATTCATTTTGCATTACTATCTTTTATCTTCAAATCAACAGTAGGTCATTGTAAAAAACTAAATGGATCCAAATTAAATCAACGAACAAATGCAGGATTTGTGTTTAAAGAAGATTTTTTTGTTGGTTTTGAAGAAAAGGAAACATATCCAATATTTGCATTTGGAACAGCTGAAGTCCAAGAAGAATTTTGAGCTCAAACAGATGAAAGTCTAAATGGTGATTTTTGTGTTTGTTGTTGAATAATAGTTGTATTTGAAATAACTTTTGCTGATCAATATTGCATTGGTTCATCACAAGATCAATTTTTTGCAGAATCAACCATCCAAGAATCCAATTTTTCTGTGGAAGGTTCGTCTTCAGATCAAGGTTTTGGTGTTTTATTACAAGTATATAAAGGAAAAGCTACCACAACACATTGTCATCACAAATCTCTTACCAAAGGAGGAAGAGCTGTTCATAACTTATAAGGACCAAAACAGATAGCAACTCCAAGTTGAAGCGTCAAAGTAGGAACCAAATATAATCTAATTTGTGAGGGATATGTTCATCAAGTAGGAGGAAATCCGGGTGAAAGTCAAAATCAATCACTTCATGGCATTTGTTGCACAATAGGCACAAAGCTTGAACCAATCATAGGAACAGGACCTACTGGAGTTTGTAAGGTACCAGGGAAAAATAATAATGGAAATCAGGCTCAAAATCTATCATTTATTATCGTAAAAATCGGCGCCAAAGGGTGTGGTATAGTAGGTGTACAGCCAAAAATATGATATTTACCTGGCGCCAAAAATGCCTGATTAAATGGGATTTTATTAAATGGAAATGGTGGTTGACATCAATCACTTCAAAGTTTAAATCATGCACAAAGATCATCCAAAAGTTTATCCAATCATTCAGATACAGGAGCCAACATAGAATTAATAGCATCCATATTAATCTCAAAATTCGTCTCTGTTGAAGACGAAAATAAATCAGAAACAGTCCAGGATTCAAAGACATCTGCTATAGCAGGAACTGAATTCATGGCATCATCAATAAGAGATTGGGTATTATCTTGTATTTCTTTTGCACAACCTTCATCACATTCATCATCTGCATCATCCTTACTCATTTCAGGAACCGATTTATCAAATAATTCTTGTCATTCTTTTAATCAATCTTCTGAAAACGAATCAATTTTTGCCTGTATATCATCAAATTCTTCCTGATACGATCTATGACTTTGAGAAGAAGTATTAAAAAACAACCATCTATATTTTTGACAACTATCAAGAGGTGTAACAACAATATCTAGATATTCATCCTTTTCATTATCCTTCTCCAAAAAATCAACATCTTCAACAGATATAGCAACAGTTGGCTCTCATCTATACACAACTTGATAAGAAAAACTCATAGATTGACGATTGTCCAATATTATATTATCCAAGACAAAAAACGAATCATCACTATCAAACCAACTAATATCTTCCATATCAAATTCTCATGATTCTTTAGCAAAAGAAATTATTTTGTTTTCATCATCAGTTTCAACTTCCCAAGGTCAAAGAATACGATCAAAATAAGTTGCTTTCGTATTGTTTTGTAATCAAACAATAGTGGTATTTATCTTTACTATATCTCAACTAAGCAAAGCTCATCAATTCAAATCTTTATATTTTTTATAAACACTTATAGAGTCGTTTCACGAAAGTTGTATCAATGTTCTATATCAGATTTTTTCCAGACTAATTCATGATTCATAACTTGGCATATAAGATACAGGCGCCACAGAAAACACATCACTAAGACTATCATAAGCCAATTGTTGAGAATAATTTGACATAGAAGAAACAAAAGTTCCTATATCAAAATCTTCTCCCATAGGGATATCAAGTTCGTCTGGCAAATCTCATCATTGACTATCAGAGTCGTTTATTGAATCAGATTGGTTTTCTATAAGCCACCCCTCAACATGGATCATACTATCATCCTGAATATAGAAATCTGGATCTACAACCACACCAAAACTTTTCACCAATTTAACATTATCTTTTTGTCTGTCATACCAATCATCATCACAAGCATAAGGCAATGTAGAAACATAATTTGCTTTCGAATTTTTTGATCACCCATAAAATACTTTTATATCTCAGACAAGATCATTTGTAACAATATCAATACTTCCATCTTTATCCATATCTTCAAAAAATAATTGTTGTAATCAAACAACAGATTCTGGATTTTCTTGTACTTTTGTATTATCAACATTTATATTCAAACATATCATATTTCAATCCACATCTACAATTCATTTATCATTTTTATATACTCTCAATTGATCACTATTTGTCCAAACTAAAATATCTGGATAATTATTTCCATCTACATCTCATACAAAAACATCTTTTATACTATCAGCCAAACGAATAAGATCTTGCATATTCGTATAAGGATGAGTGCCTCCATAATTTTTTAGAAATTTTATTGTTCAATCAGTAAAGACTACCAAAATATCTTTGAGTCAATCATTATTAAAATCAGTATCAATAACTTTAAATATAGATTTTGAAGGATTGGTATATATTTGTTCACCTATTCCCAAATCCATAGAAACAGATTTTATTTCATTGTTATTAGATATTCTAGTCAAAAGAGGGTCTCCAAAATTTATCAAAAATTGAGAACCAAAAGGAATCGTAGATTCTCAAACAGATTTACCATCACCAAACAAAGTAATGTTTTTGAAATCAGATCTAAATCAAATACCCAACTCATAGTCATTACTATCCTCAATAGAAGCGTATCATTCTTTTTCAAAAACTCACAAAACATCAACTATTCAGATTCATTTTTGTCAATTAGTAGATCATTCTGCAAAAGTAATAGTTTTATCGTATGTGACTACATTATAAAGTACAATATCCGACAACAATGTAGAATTATTTTTTACAAAATACAAATTTCAGATTTGCTCTTCTTCATAAAGAATATTCCACACATTATATCATTGCTTCATACTATCAGACAATACAATTTTCAATCAAGTATTCCAAAGATTATTTTTGATATCAAAAAGCAACTGGCCATCCAAAGAAATAGTTTTGTCTGTTATTTCTATGTCTTTGGTATCTTCATTTTTTTCAAAAAACAAAGCAGCTGAATTTTTGGAAGAAAAAGATTTTATAGAATCAATTGGCTTATCTGAAGAAAATAGAGAAATATCTTTTGTTTTAAACAACGAAATATTAGCAACATCTTTGATTTCACCAATCAAAAAACCTGAATCAATTTTTAAAATTGTTTCACGATTAGAAAAATTATAAATCTGACCATTATCAGAAACAACACTAGCAAATTTTTTTATACTAGAAGTATCAGTTATTTGTGTAGTAATTGAAAGAAGCTTTTGAGAAGAGTTAATAAGATTTGGAATATAATTAGGATTTATAGCATCAAAAGTCCAAATATCTCACCAATCAGAGCCAAAAAGATTTAAGTACATAACATTCAAATTCTTTTGTGGAAGAAACGTCTCTTGAACAATAATTTTTTTATAAGCAGGAGACTGATCACTAAGTGGAATTCAATCAATAAAAGCATAAATATAACTAATTCATCATGGATCTTTTGTTGATGATGAAAAAGAATATGGTTCATTTTTTACTGAAATTGTTTTTGTAGAAAAATCCAGTGCTCATAATGATCAAATCTTCAATGCTGCAGTACCAGAAATAGGATTTCACCAATTATCAGATACAAAAAATGACCCACTAAAAGAATCTCAAATATTATAAATATTTGATTCCATATTTATAGAAACATTATATGCTTTTCATGGATTTACTGTAATAGGAATTACAATACGATCAAGACCAGGAATTTGAATATATAACTCATCATTTCATGCACGATAATTTGGCATCAAGAATACAACTTGTTCAGTGTTTTTCAAAAAATAAGTATGCAATCAAACAAAAACTCAAGAAGAAATTATTCATGGACTAACAAGACCATTTTTACTAACAACTGAAAATGGAGTTTGCAACAAAGAACCATCTTGAGCACGCAAAGAAATCACAATTCTTGGAACGCTAGAAAAAGTAGAATCAATTCAAGTAAGAGTAAACGACAATCAATTTTTTAAAGTATTATTTTCATATAAAGCACGATTTTCATAACTAACTTTGAAATTTCCTGGTGTTACCAAAATATTTTTTTGAGTTCAAACATCTGCTCAAGCCAAGAAAACAGTAATATTTGTTGGTCTTTGTACATTAGGTGCTTGATAAACAAGAGTCCTATCAAAATCTGAAAACTCCATACTTTTCGGTCAACTTGAACCACCTCATATAAATTCTCAATTACCAGTAGAAACATAAACAAAATAAGTATCCATAGTTCTTTTTACAACTTTTCCAGAAAAATCTTCTGCTGTTATTTGAATAGGAAACTGAGATCAAGCAAGTAATTTTGTTGTAGGTGTTTCTAAAGAAATAGTTTTTATTTTTGGTCAAACAACACTATCTCAAGTTATCATAATAACATTGGTCCAATACTCATCAATATTACCAGAAAATTCAGCTCAAGGTTCTTCTTCTTCAGGATCAAAAACTTGTTTCATAGAAGTTTTCCAATCATCAAGAGAAGCTTGTAATCCAGACAAAAAATCACCAAAAGAGGGTCAAACCTCCATAGATATATCAAATTTTATAGACGAAGGAATTGTTGTCAGCCAACATTCAAAAGCAGTAACCCAAGGCATTTTTCATTTACCCTGTTCTTCTTTTAGATCAAAAAGTAATTCTGAATAACTAGAATCTATTCAACACTGAGCTTTAGTAGCTGTATACAATTCATTTTGTGATAAAACAGGATCCTCTATAATTACGTTAGAAATTGGTTTTTGTTGTTCCTGAATTTGTTTTATAAATGGGGGCATCTCTGCCGCTGAAATATAATCAGCTCTATCAGAATTTATATAAGCAACTTCATATCATGAAGCATTATATGTTGGTGTAATTAGTTCTCATTGATTCTCATGATGAGTAAGATATCCAGAAAGAATATAAGATATTTTTTTATTTACATCAAAAGCTGTCCTAATAGCATCCAAATCTTTGTCTACATAAGACTCGTTTTTTTTGGAATATACTGGAAGCGTCTGATAATACATTAATTCTGCTAATTCAAAAATACGTTGATTACCGATCAAATTTACAAAAAAATCTTCTGACAATAACTCTGTAGTGCGATTTTTGGGTGTTGCTAAAGAATCTGTTTCTGCAAGAAAATCAAACGCAGCAAAATCACTATTATAATATTGTTGACGTTTTTGTTCTTGTTTGGTAAGAAGCTGGTTGTATTCTTTCGCTTTACTAATTAGATAAGCAGTGATTCATTGTTGTATTTCTGCAATTGTCTTCAAAACAAGATTTGATCATTCTTGTTTATATACAGAAACATCATAAAGATTTGGATATACAAAAGTCACTACATCACCACCAAGTCATTGAAAAGTAATGTTTCTTGGTCAATCTATAGGTCTATCTTGCGTTGTTTGATTGAGTCATTTAACATACGTTAATGGAGGAACTTCATCAACTTTTTCTATTGAATTAATACCAAATACAACAAATGGAATATCTTGTAAAAATCATCATTCAGCAGAAGCTTCTTGTAAAGATAATTGAATAGATTCTATAATTTTAATCTCTATTGTAACAACTTCTCAATCAATCTCTTCTTCAACAGTTGTATATTTTAATATTGGAAGCGTTTGAGATAAATCATCTAAAGAAAGCACTAATTCATCTATTTTATCACAAACCTGTTTATAATTATTTGTACATCAACAATAATCTGGCAACAATGCTGTTCAACAATTTTGTAATTTATTGATTTCAGATTTTTTGGTAATCAAAGATCATGTAGCAAATTTTTGATTTTCTATTTGCGAGTAAAGTCACGTAATTTGAGCAAAAGTACTAGGCAAAGAATTATATTGCATCTGTATAACAGATATTCATGACAATAATTCATTACTCCATCCAGAAAGAAATTTTGTTTTTTGATTATACAGTGTTTCAGTTTCTCTTATAACATCAAAATAAGCAAGTACCAATCAAAAATTTAATGCCGGTAAAGTGTCTGAACTAGCTTCCATTGAATTAAATACCCCAGAAAATATTTCAATATATTGTTGTTTTCCTGTTTGAGAAAAAATATCTTGTACTCAAGACAATAAAGCAACAGGATCAGTAGAATTTAATTCAACAAAAGAATTTATGCCAGAATTAATTTCTTTGTGTCAAGACAACAAAAATTGCAAACCAGAAAAAGCATCATCAAAAGATAATTTTGATTGATCTTTCAATAATTCTATATTTTCTTTTAGATAATCATAATGTTTCCAAAACAATCCTTCTTCAGAAAATTCATTTTGATATGTACCATTTATTTGATCTGGAGTTGGTGATGTGTTTTTTATTCTAGAATCAATAGTCTTATATGTATAACTATAAATTTCTCTTTTACCGTCACATTTTCATCACATAGAATCAGACGATTTCCATTCTTTTTTCAAAGAATTCATATCGATAATTTTCCACATTTTGCTTCATTTATCTGATGTTTTATTCCAAATATCAAAAAAATCAAAATTATTGTAATCTTCCCATATTCTAGATGTACCACTTAGCATTTTATAACCACCACTTGATACATAAACACCATCAGGATAATTATCAACAGATCCTTTAATATATTTTGGATAATCTACTTTTCAATAACGATCATTAACTTTAACAAGAGAAGCATAATCCTTACTTCCAGAAGATGAATAAGCAGAAAGATTTCAAGTTTTAACCGATAATGATCATCAAATATCATAAACAGGAAACAAAGCTGATTTATAATTATATTGATTCAACACATATTCTGGGATATCTGACGACAACAATCAAGAATTCAAATTCAAACTAGATGCTCATCCCCATCCTCTAATAGCAAAGTCTTCTATTGATTCATAAGTATCTCAAATCTCTTTAGATTTTTTTGTCATACAAAAAATATGAAACCAAGGAAGAAACCATTTACTACAAGAAATTTCTTTTTTTTCTTTAATTTTATTTTCACTGTAAGTATCATAATCACCTGCTGCTGACATCAAATTATATCATCTATTTGCATCTACTTGAGTAGAGAAAAGATTGTTACTAGATCAAAGAGATTTAGCATTTGAAGAATTGTATCAAGTATCCAAAACAACAACACCAGAAAATGTATTCAAATTTCTAAAAGTTCATTTATAAGCACTAAACTGTTCAGCAGAAGTTATATCAGCCGCATAAGTACCAAAGTAGTAATTATTATAAATATCATCTGTTATTTTTTCACACCAACGTTTAGGAATTCATAAAATTCTTTTTTTCTCTGTTTTAAAATCTTGATGATTATATTGTACAATTACAGGCAATGTCATATAAAGACGATCTTCTTCTATTCTTTCATCCAACGCTTTTTCCATAGCGTCATTGAAAGACACTATCAAAGGAGATAATCACTTACCAGGATCTCATAATGTAAGAGTATCTTTGAGAACTATTTTATGAAGATGTGAATCCATACCATCCAACCATACCCCACTTCATGTTTTTTTGTACCATCTAGCCGCAGCTTGTGCATTATCTTTCATAGCAGAAAGAAAAACACCAGGATACAAATTTTCATATCATTTCAAAAGTTCTTTTATAACAGATAACAACATTGTAGTAGGAACTTTTGGTGATCATAAAGCATCCAAAGATGATTGAGATTGTGATGCAATTTGAGCTAATTGTGGATTGTTTTGAGATGCAGCCGATAACGAAGAAACCAAATCACCTACGCCATCATTTTGAACCTGTTTAAAATAATCAAGCATCAAATTGGTAAATCTATGATAACCAACGTCTTCTGTAAACAAAAAATTATTAACATAAAATGGAAGTGTATCATCATCAAAAGTAGTTTTCATACCTACAAAATCATCATACCACATAAGAGGTGCAACAAAATCTTTTGGAGAACTTACATATGTTTTTAGTTTTTGAAAATAGTCACCATATTTTTTTGAATCTGATCAAAAATTAATTATTCAATGCCAAATTTCAGCCTGGCCTCTAGGATTATTGTTATATACAAAGAATTTCTGATTATTATCGTAGATAAATTGTTGTTCTTCAAAATCCACATACGGAAAAATTGTAGGATATACAAATCAATTATTTTGTACAACAGGCAACGGAATATCTCAGATCAAAACTGTTCAAAGCAATGTTGATGTTTCTCATTTTATTCAATCAAAATACATATTTTCAAGCATTCTTACCAAATCAATCGCTTTGAAATTTTGAGTATTTATAGGCAATATCAATGCTTTTGAGTTAGAAACACGTTGTTGAATATAATCAGTTGCATATCGTTCTATGCTATTTTTGGAATTTTGATAAACATCTTTATCTACAAAAACAGCTATCAAATTGGTTCTATTCAAAGGATTTTCAGCAAAAACACCTCAAAAGTCAACAAAAAACCAACTCTGCAAAAAGTAGGATAATGAATATATAAGCAACAAAAGTCAAATTAAAGGCCTTTTATGCAAAAAATACATGCTTGTTTTCCAAGATAAAATTTACAAACAAAAACACAATAAACAATACACGGCAACTATACAAAAACAAAATCAAAAATAAACAAAAAATCAGATTTTATACATCTTTTCAAATTGACAATTAACATTAAATGTATATTGTAACATAGACACGCTTCGCTTTAGATAGATTAGACATTATTAGGCTCCTAATCTATCTAACCCACCTAATCTATCTAACCCATCTAATCTATCTAACCCACCTAATATGTCCGAACCACTTTCATCATTACTTAGACCACAAACCCTAGACGAATGTATAGGACAAAAGCACCTTATCGGTGAAAACAAACCTATTCGCATTTTTTTGGAACAAAAAAAAATCCCTTCAATGCTTTTCCGATGACCTCCAGGTTGCGGTAAAACTACTATTGCCAAAGTTATAGCAAATACTATAGAGGCAGAAACCTTTTTTTTATCAGGAGTAACTAGTAAAAAAGAAGATCTCAAACAAATTTTAGCACAAGCAAAAACCAATAGACAATACGGAAAATCAACTATCATTTTTTTGGATGAAATTCATCGTCGAAACAAAGCACAACAGGACACACTTCTTCCCCATGTAGAAAAAGGCGATATTATTTTGATTTGAGCAACCACAGAAAATCCAAGTTTTTCTATTAATAGCGCATTACTTTCTAGGACAAGAACCTTCGTTTTCGAAAAATTATGAGAAGAAGATATCGTAGCATTTATAAAAAACAATCGACAAAAAATTCTGATATCTCATCCTGGAATTATTGTTTCCGACGAGATTATTTCTTATATAGCAAGACTTGGTAACTGAGATTTGAGAAATAGTTTAAATATTTTGGAAGCGACTATTTTTTTGAAAAAAACAGGAGAAATAACTCAAGAAGACGTAAAAATAGCCGGACAAAAAAATCTTTATTACGATAAAAACGGTGAAGAACACTACAACATCATCTCAGCAATTCACAAATCACTTCGCGACAGCAACGCTGACGCGGCCTGTTATCGAATTCAAAGAATGCTAGCCGGCGGGGAGGACCCGCTATATATAGCGAGGAGATTACTCCGCTTCGCATCCGAAGACATCGGCCCCGCCGACAACAATGCTCTTCTTTTAGCAAATCAAGTCTACGATTCTGTTCATAAAATTGGTATGCCAGAATGCGATATTTTTCTTATACAACTTGCTCTATACCTAGCTAAAGCTCCAAAAAACAATATTACTTACAAAATTTCTTTGGAAACAAAAGCCGATATAGAAAAATATGGAAATCTTCCTGTACCAATGGATATCAGAAATGCACCAACCAAATTTATGGGAGATTTATGATACGGAAAAAACTATCAATATACTCACGATCAACCAAATAAAAAAACAACAAATCAACTTTTTCCAAAAGAATTAGAAGGCAGAAACTACTGAAAATAAGATTACTTGAAATATCATTACAAGTATATAAAATACAACTACTTTATATCATTATTTTTTCTAATGAAAAAATTAATTGCGTTATTAATAATCGCAGGAAGTATTATCCTTGTATGATGTTCCAAAACACCTACACAAGAAAGTGACGACACAGCAACCATTTGATGAAAAAATGTATTCAAATGAACAGTAAAAGATTTGCTTAAAAAAGAAGAAAGTCTTGTATGTTCTTTCGCTTTTGAAGATGAAAAATCAAAAGAAAATTGAACAATTTATGTCCATCAATGAAAAATCAAAAGCATTTGAAATATTGAATTAAAAGAAGAAAATATCAGCATTGAAGCAAATATTATAACAGATAACGAATACACATACACACGAAGCAATACCCAAGATCAATGAGCAAAATTCAAAAACATAGATGCAAATAGTGAACAACAATACAAAGAAGACCCACTAAATGACAAAGATTTACAATTTATTTGTGAAGAAACAGAAGTAGATGAAAATATTTTTACCATACCTACAAATATAACATTTATTGATATCACAGAATATCTAATGAAATAAAAAAAATGGAGCAATTGCTCCATTTTTTTTATACAGCTCAACAACATTTTTTATATTTTTTTCCACTTCAGCAAGGACAAGGATCATTTGGTTTTGCTTTTTTGGATCATCATTCAAAAATATTTTTATAAGGAGACTCTGGTTCTGATGAAACCTCAAAAATTTCAACACCATCATCACTTTTCTTCGGCTTAGATCTCAATTGCTGAGGCTTAATATTTTTTACTGAATTACCAGCTTGTTGTAAAATATCAAGGTAATTTGGATCTGATTGAATTTCAATAACTGGCTGCGCAGAAGGTTTTCCACCAAAATCAAAATTCATTAAATACATAGTAACATCTTGTTTTAGTCTCAAAAGCAATGTTTGAAATTTTTCAAAAGCTTCTTTTTTGTACATAACCAAAGGATCAATCTGAGCGTATCACATAAGTCATACCTTATCTCTCAAATATTCCATTTCATCTATATGTTTCACCCAGAGAGCATCAAGATGATACAAATACACATCTTTCAGTAGCATATAAGCCATCATTTCATCAGCAGAAGATAATGCAGTTGTTATCTTATCTACAAGATATTCAGATATCAAAGATGTAAGCTGAGCAAAATCTTTTCCAGCAAACCTAGCAACAACATCTTTTTCCAATCAAAACTCTTTACTAGCTGTCTCCAAAAAAGCAGACTCAGATTGTCCCAAAGATTGAGAAGTGACAATTTGATAAGTCACGACATCACGGATGTTTTGAGGAATCTCAGCCAACATAGATTCTAACAATGTCTTTCTACGAGTTTCATCTTGCTCAGAAAACAAAATATCATCTCTTTTTTTATAAATAGCTTGTCTTTGTTTATTGATCACGCTATCATACTCAAATACATGTTTTCTAGAACTATAATGCCAAGCCTCCATTTGTTTTTGAGCTCTCACAATAGAACTATTAAACTGTTTTTGAGTAAGTTCAAGGTTTTCCAATTCACCCTTTGGCAAAAGCATTGCTGCCATAGATTGAATTCTTTCTCATCACATTTTTCTCATAATCAAATCATCAAGTGCCACAAAAAACACAGAAATACCAGGATCTCATTGTCTTCAAGCACGTCCACGAAGCTGATTATCTATACGTCTTGATTCATGTTTTTCTGTACCCAAAATAAACAATCCATAATGAAAATCCTTTTGAATTAATTCACCACCATTTTTATGTTCTACAACTATCTTTGCATAAGCGTCTTCATTGTTTTTTTTGCGAGAATTGAATATTACTTTCAAAACAACATCATCAAGATCCAATCAACCAGATTCTATATTACGAATTTGTTCTTCATTCAAATTCCAAACACGCATTATTCAATCCATAGTCAATTCATATTCTATTTGAGAATAAACCACAGCTGAAATAGAAAATGGACTTTTAGCAAAAACTTGTTTTTTTATCCATTGTGCATAATTATCTGCCAATTTATCGTTTAATCATTTTTCCAATTTAATATCCGTTCCACGTCATGCCATATTTGTAGCCACAACGACGCTTTTAAATTTACCAGCTTGCGAAACAATATGAGCTTCTTGTTCATGAAATTTTGCATTAAGTACATAATGAGTAATCCCTTCTTTTTCCAAAACCTTGGAAACATGTTCAGATGTATCAATTGACGAAGTACCAATCAAAATAGGCTGACCAATTTCATAAGCAAATTTGATATAATCTTTTACAAATTTCCATTTTGCAGCCTGATTAAAATAAACTTTATCATGTTTATCTACTCTAATTGTAGGTCTGTTTGTTGGAACCTCCAAAACAGAAAGCTCATAAATTTTTTCAAATTCTTCTCATTCCGTAGTAGCTGTACCAGTCATACCAGCAAGTTTCTTATATTGTTTGAAAAAATTCTGATAAGTAATAGTTGCCATAGTTTTCGATTCCTTTTGTATGGAAACCCCTTCCTTTGCTTCAATTGCTTGATGAAGTCATTCAGAAAATCTTCTACCTGGCATAGTACGACCAGTATGCTCATCAACAATCAAAACTTCTCAGTTTACAACTATATATTCTCTATCCCTTTGATATACTGCTTGAGCCCTCAAAGCATTTTCTATATGATGAATTTCTTCGTATCAAATATCTTTATACAAATTATCTACTTTCAAAACATCCTCCAATTTTTTGATTCATCTTCCACTCAAAGAAACTGTTTTTGTTTTTTCATCAATATAATAATCACCATCTTCTTCTTGTTGAAGTTCTTCTGCACGAATCAATTCATTTAAAAGTCATTTAGAAACTTTCTTTTTACTCGAACAAGGATTTAACAAACGCACAATCTGAGAATAATAAGCATATTTATCTGTAGCTTCAGCACTAGCTTCTGAAATAATCAACGGAGTTCTTGCTTCATCAATCAAAATACTATCAATTTCATCGACAATCGCATAATGAAGTGGTCTCCAGGTAAGACCTCTCTCTTTGATTGATTTCACCAAATTATCTCTCAAAAAATCAAATCATAATTCTGAATTTTCAACATAGGTAATATCACTCTCATACATTTCACGTCTCTTTTGTATAGAAACCTTCTTCGTCACGCATCAAACACTAAGTCCCAAAAAACGATATACTGATCACATCCAATCCGAATCACGAGATGCTAGATAATCATTTACAGTCACCACATGTACTCATTTTCATTCCAAAGCATTGAGATAAACAGGAGCTACTGCAACCAGGGTTTTTCCTTCTCAAGTTTTCATTTCAGTAATAATTCCTTTGTGCAAAATAATTCATCACAAAAGTTGAACATCATAGGGAATCATATCCCAAATTTGTTTTTGTCATCTTACCTCAATTTCTTTTCCAATAAGTTTTTTACAAGCCTGCTTTACAAGCCCAAAAGCCTCTGGTAAAATATCATCCAAAGTTTCTCATTTAGCTATTCTATCTTTAAATTCTTGTGTTTTTTTTGGAAAATCTTCATCTTTCAAAAAATTATACTCTTCATACCAAGTATTAGCTTGACGAACCAAAGGCATCATCTTATCTATCTGTTTTTGGTTGTAGTTTCCAGACATCCAGTTCAAAATCCATTGCAACATTCAAAAAAAATAAGTAATAAAATTTACGACAGCTAAGTATAGAAAAACAAGCAAGGAAAACAAGCTAAAAAAAGAATTTTTTACTTAATTAAATTACCCAAAAAATCTTTCTTCCAAACCATCTTCATTTTCGTCATCATCCTCATCTTCATCATCTTCTTCATCATGTTCAACACATTTAATAACTTCTAATTTGGTAAGATCAAAAGAAACGACAGAAAACCAATTTATATTATTTTTCCAAAAATTCATCAAATAAAAAGTTAAAAAATAAAGAATTATGCTTGTTTATAATTTATATTTATTTTCTTTCACCTAGACAACAACCATTGTAATTTTTTCTCTCTTTTGAGAAAATCTCAATGATCTGTGCAAATCACAGAGACAGAATACTCAGATTTTTCGCATTTTAAATTTGCAAAAACTTTTTCCAAGACAGATAACTTATAAAATCTCATCTTGGTATATCTAGCTTTTTCTATAGCTTTCTCTGCCAAAAAACAAGAATAATTACAAGGAATAATTGTATCCACACCAGCATCTTTGAAGAAGCGCAAATCTTGCTTAATTCTATGATGAACCAATGGCATCGACCAACTACAAGTATCCAAGAGATATTTCCAATTTCTTACCTCCTTACCCCAATATGCAAAAGGGAAATGAAATTTAGAAATCTGAAGTTGATTTTCGGACAAATTATAATTTTTAGCCAGAATTGTTAGTTGTTTCTGTCCTTCCTGTATATCAAAATAATCACCAAAAAAACCAATTTTACCAACCAATGAATACGCAAAACAGTTCTCCAAAATATAATTTTCAAAAAGCGGTAAAATTTTTACATTTGAAAAAAGATTTTCATTGCGAGCTTTCAGTTCAACCATCGGTGGCAAAACGACTACATCCACCCCTTCGGCCACCAAAGCCCCTATTCCCTCTGTCACTCTTTCCATTACCAAATCCACTGATTTATCTCACCAAAACGAAAATTTATCATCATACCAGATATGATATTCGTGATCATAACGTTGTAAAAAAGAGAACAACGCCAAATTATCATTTCCTGAGGTTAGAATTCCTATTTTCATAAAAGCTGATTTTTGAGATAAACATAACGTTGTATATATACATCAAGCTGCTTAAACGTTGTAGCCTGAGAAATTCTTTCTATAATTCCAAGTTGCTGCTGCAAAAGAGACACATATTTAGCTGCCGATGAATCTTCCAAAACAAGAAGAGTTTCCAGTGAATTATCAAGGTTTTTTTGATAATCAGAAATGCTATCCAAAAAATATTTTTTGGAAGTTTCAAAAAGATTTGACTCAAAAGTTTTCATATGAGACAATATATTTAACCTCATATTTTGAAGTAAATTTAGCAAATCAACTTTATCATCTTTCAATGGTTTCCAATACCCAAGATCTTGTTTCTGATCTATATATTTTTGAATAACAAGAATATCTTTATACGTTTTCTTCATTTGAGTTTCTATATATCTTATATAGACATTACAAGTATGATTTTTTTTGGCATCAAGAGAAATAACTATTTTACTCTTTGATATTTCACAATACATTTTATCTTCAAAATACGAAAAGGACTTGGAAAATAAACCAAATACCACAACCAATATAAACAATAAATATTTCAAATAGTTATACATTATATATTATATATTATAAACTAATTTTTTTACATCAAACCAAAAGCTTAATTCTGATTTTTTACCATTTTTCATATCACTATCCAATTCTATCAATCATTTATACAACGAAATAATTCCATTTTTGTTACGAGATAATACATCAATATTTTTTACTGTTTTGGAAACAACAAATGGATGTACCTTTAACATAGACGTAATTATTTTAGAATCTTTTATATTTTGTTCAAAACAATCCAAAACAAAAAGCCAAATTTTTATTCATCGATATAAAGTTCACAAAATAGAGTTCCATGCAGCACCTTCTTCTTGTAACCCAGCTATCAATTTTAACGCTTTATTTTTATCTACAAAAAGAACATCAAAAAACTCAAAATTATTTATATCACTTAATCCAAAAGTAATAAGCTCAACATCTTTTTCAAGTATTTCAAAGTTTTGATTAGTCTCAGCCCAATTTATCAATTTATCAAGTTCATTTTGGATATGAAACATTCAAGATCATGTCTTGGTCAAAAACAAATCCAACACAGGTTCTGATAATTTAATATTTCATGATTTTTGACGAACAAATTGTTTTAATTCTGATGTTCTTAGTGGTCAAAATTCTTTTATACCAGTTTTGGGGTCTAATTCTTTTTTAAAAAAAGTATATAATTTTGTTCTTTTATCTGGTTTGTAAGAAACAAATATCAATATAGTTTCAGGATCTATAAAACCTTTTCTTTCTAAAAAATCATTAGAAAAAGCTTCAACAATTGAGGCAGAAAGTTTGTTTGAGGTGTCTCCATCCAAAGGAAGCCCGTACACAACAACCATTCTTTTTTGGACAAAAAGTCAGCCACTGTACAGTCCCTGCCTCAAAGATTCCAAATCAAACTCATCTGTTTTATAGACAAAAAGCGAATCTGTTCAATATTTTTGAACAAAATTATCTGTTCGTCTTTTCAACTCCTGATGAAGTAAATATTTTTCTTCTCAGGTAAATAAAAATATATTTGAAAGCATTTTTTAAACAAAAAATAAACTACCATAATGATAGTTTTTTCCTTTACAAAATCAAACTATATTAGATCTTTAGAACATTAGTAACAATTAGCTTTTTTCTATATCATCCCTATCTTCTCTATGTCATTCCCATAAAAATGGGAATCTTAGTTTTTTAGTCTTTAGATTATATCCAATATCCAACGTTCCAATATCTAGTTAGAATCATATTCTACTTCCAAAGCGATTTTTTCTGGGATAAGTGCCTTTGGAACAATAACTTGCAAAGTATTATCAGTAGAAAGCTTACTATGAATTTTATCAAAATAAACTTGTGGAGGTAAATCTATTTCTTGGTGAATCGGTCCTCGATAACAAGATTCTTTGAGTGGAACAAGATTATCTTTGATTATAGGTTGAACTCTTTCACCACTAATAACTAATTTATAATCTTTTATAGAAAGACAAACACTCTCTTTTTTCACTCCTCACAATGGCAAAAACACAACCAATTCTTGAGGTGATTCATAAATATCATAAGGAATTATAGGCATTTCTTGATTGTTTTCTTTCATATATTTTTTTATTATTTAATAAAGTCTTCTTTGTGCATAATTTTAGCAATTTGTTGTCTTCTTTTTTCTGGTTTAGGAATCCATTTAAGCTTTACATCACCATGTTCAGTCACATCTCCTTCTGCCAAAAAAATAATATCTCAGTTATTAAAAACACTATAAAGAAAACCCTTTCTTTCTATAGATATTGTTTTTATACTTTTTTCATTTAATGTAATAACTTTTTTATTAAAAATTCAAGCTTGATCATACATCACTAAATAATCTGGAGTTACAATTATGAAATCCATTTTATAATCAATCCATTTTCAAACCAATGGTATCAAAAAAAACAAAGAAAGAACAAAGGTTGCTAGCGAAAAAAACAACAAATAATCCCCATCAAAAACATAATAAAAAACCACGATTATTAAAGCACAAAGGATCAACAAAAAAAGCAAAGGGAAAAATATTTTTACAAAAAAATATAGTCTACTTCTTCAAAAACACAAAATATTTTCTCTACTATATTTCGCAGAATGCTCAAGAATACACTTAGATCTAATATTAGTATCGAAGTTAGAGAAAATTCTCATGAAAATAATTGAAAAGATTAAAAGAAGCTAAAATGCGGTAAAAATCTAAGATAAACCTTTCAAATAACATGATCCAAAGGTACCTCATAACTAGCACCATTATAACAATCCAATCAAAAACAACAACGAGAATCTGTTGAAAAACTTCTATTATCTCACATTACAAAATAACCATTTAATACTTTAAATTCATTTAATCCACACCTAGTATCAGTCCAAACGGTTTCTGGTAAATAAGGTTGTTCAAGTTGAAAACAATCTTCATTATTATCTTTAATAGAACAAATCGAAACTTTATTATTACGAATTTTTATAGTTTCACCTGGCAATCAAATAACTCTCTTTATATAAGGAACAGTTTTTTCTGGTGGAATAAAAACAATCACATCACCTCTTTGAAGTTCTCAAAGTCTTGGAGTAATTTTATCTACTATAATAAAATCATTTTCTTCAAAAGTAGGAGCCATACTAGCACCAACTACTGTATATGGATTTGCTATAAAAAATCTGACAAACAAAACTATTCATCATACAAATACCAAAAACGATAACATATCAAATAAGTCAAACACTATCTCCAAAAACTTTCTGTTTTTCAATAACATTACAAATATTTTAATCAGAATAAAACCAAAGAATGAAAAAATACAACAAATTCATTCTTTTATTTTCGAATTTTATTTAAACAAGATTTAGAACGGTACTTCTTCGTCTTCTGGATGTTCAACCAAATCAATTTCTTCTCCACCTTCTTCTCTAACTCATTTAGGATCCAAGAAGATAAAATTATCAACAATAATTTCTGTAGAAAATCTTTCTACACCTTCACTGTCTTGCCATTTTCTTGTTCTAAGACGACCTTCTATATAAATTCTTTTACCTTTATTGAGATATTTTCCCAATACTTCAGCACCTTTTCCATATGCAACACATCTATGGTATTCTGCATCTTCCAACACATTACCATCTTTGTTTTTAAACTTCCTGTTGGTTGCAACAGTAAAATTTACCACAGGAGTTCAGCTACTTTCTATAGTTTTCACTTGCAAATTGTTGGTAGCTCTTCAAATAATCATTACTTTATTCAAATCCATCTTCGCATATTTTTATTCAGATAAAAGAGTAAATGGAACATCCATCACTTCGTATGTAACAAATTTTACCTAAAAATCAATTGATTTTTATTTCTTTTTCTATAAACAATTGCACACAATACCAAGATATGCCCAGATGATGGAATTGGTAGACATGCTAGACTCAAAATCTGGTGTCCTTACGGATGTGTGGGTTCGAGTCCCACTCTGGGTAAAATTAAAAAACTGCATCGAAATGCAGATTTTTTTTATTTAAAAATAAAACCTGAATAAAATCCAGGTTTTAATATTTTTTTTAGTTGTTGGCGCAAGAGTTCGCCTGGCAAAGAAGGCATTTTTCGGAATATTCATAGCCTAGCTTTTTATACTCCTGAACAATAACAAATAATACTTTAGGCAAACAACCTGCATGACATTGTTGAGATAATAAACCAACAATTTTTTGATGCTCAATAAGTCCAGGATACCCAATCATATGGGATTCTCTGATTAGTTTTGAAAACTCTTTATGAGCTTCTTCATCGCGTGCAAACTTTGCCGCTGCTTTATCAATACCTTCTATACAAAAGATTTGATCTCCAATAAACAATGTTTCAATTTGAATATCCATATCTTCGATTTTTTAATTACAAATTCAATATACATTTTAAGGAACAAAAATCAATATAATCTATTAACATATTACCAAGAAAAATTATAATAAAAATATAAAAACAAACTAAAACAAAAAATATATCATTATGAAAAGAACTTTATTATTAATATTATGCGTTATCATTGTAATCAATGCAAATGCACAGGAAAGTAAATGGTTTGGACAAGGAAATTCTTACGGCGCAGTAATGCAGACGATTCCAAAAGCCGGAACAGCAACAACAATATTGATGTTTGGTGGAGAGAAACCAATTTACAATTTCTCTGAGAAACACTCAATAAACTTCTGGCATTTCGAATACTTAGACAATACCTTGGGTTATATGTACGGAGGATTGTCTTTCATGACAAACCTTGAAAAAGGTTTCTTAAGTATCGGCACCGGAGCCGGAGTTACAAGTCAAAACTTCAAACCGATTTATGCCTTTATAATGATTGGAAAATATGATAAATTCGGTTTATTTTTCAACTCAGAACACAATGCTTGGCCAAATTGGCACAGAACATGGATTTCTTACAATCCTTGGGAAAGTATTGGCATAATCATAGGTAGCCAAGCTTATTTGGGCCCAGGTTTTGGAACAAAAGTCTCCTATAAGGCACTTACATTGGAGGCAATGTATCACATAGGAATAGAAAAAAATTACTTAGGATCCGAAAACAATACAGATGGACTATCGATTATGTTTTCTATAGGGATCTAATATTATTATTCTGTATTCAAAAAAAGCCGCTGATTTATATATCCAGAGGCTTTTTTATTTAAAATTTATACAAATTCCTCCATATACTTCCTATAAAACTCCAATTTCTCGCAAAAACTTTTACATTTTATCAATATCTCGATTATACTATTCATAACAAAACAAAAGCTCTCAAACTCCGCAGATCTGACTATCGATAAGCATAGATGTGTTTCAAAATTAGTCCGGTCGAGGTAAGTTAATTTAAAGATTTCCAACAATGGAATTTTTTTAAATAAAAAAGCTCACAAATTTGTGAGCTATAAACGAAACAAATCCTTTAAAAACAAAAGGATTATTATCCAAACAATAAAAACAATACTTGGATACTCTGATTTTTTTTGATTTTTCATATTTTGATTTTTCTAATTATTATTCGATTAAATATAAAAAAAATACCACTAAAATCAATAAATATTTTAAATAAAAACAAATTATTTTATAGTAATATTAATATATAGTATATTTTTTCTAATCTTGCTTTTTTTGAGAAAATCTATAGGCTAAAAACATCTTTATTTAAACAAACATTATGGTTAACACAATTATTGTTTTTTATTCACTAGAATGATTTACAAAACAAATTGCAAAATATATTGCAAAAGAAACAAAAGGAGATCTTTTAGAGTTAGAACCAAAAAAAACTATTTCCAAATGATTTATGAAATATTTTCGAGGATGAAAACAAGTAATAATGAAAGAAATTCCTACACTAAAAGCATATGACGTAAATTTCAACAAATACGAAACAATATACATATGAACGCCTGTTTGGTCATTTATTTATACTCCAGCGATCAGATCTTTTATTAAAAAAAAATCATTAAAAAACAAAAAAATAATTATATTTTGTACTCACGAAGGATGACCAGGAAAAACACTTAACAACTTAGAGAAAGAATTTTCATGAAACACAATCATCGCAAAAAAAGATTTTAATAGAAGATTTTTAGAAAAAGATATAGAACTTCTACATAAAGAAATAAAAACAATATTAATTTAAATCCTTAATTTTAAACTTCTATGTGAAACATAGTCCTCGTATGAGCATGATGAACAGGAATGTCAGGGGTTGCAGGAATTCTGCACGAACTCTGATTTACCAATATCATCTGTATCGATAATAATCAAAGCCAACTCACTGACAACCTACAAAAAAAAGGGCTCAAAGTAATTATAGGCCATGGAAACTATCAACCAAAAATCGATGACGCAATAATTTACTCTGAAGCTGCGGTAAACAGTCCAGAAGTTATTTGAGCAAGAGAGCTAATTTCCCAAGAACAAAAAATGATACTAATTATGAATTATTTCCAATTTTTGGGAGAACTTTCTAAATATTTTACAACTATAGGAATCACTTGAACTAACGGGAAAAGTTCGACAACAGCTTTAACTATTTATTGAGCAAAAGATATACCAAATTTTGGACTAGGAATTCTATGAGCTCTTACACCAGATTTCAACAACCAAAGTTATCTTATCAACTCAAACCATAAATCAGAAATCAAAAACATTTTTACCAAAATTTTCACTGGCAAAACTCCAACACCTATAGATCACAAAAAGCTTCTTTTTATAGTTGAAGCTTGTGAATATAAACGCCATTTCCTAAATCTAGATCTGGATTACGCAGCTATCACTAATATAGAATACGACCACGCCGACTATTACAAAACCTTTGATGATTACAAAAATGCGTTCAAAGAAATGCTAACAAAATTAAAACAAAAATGTTTTGTTACAAAATGATTCCTCGAAAAAAATCCAGAATTTAAATTTTTTAAAAATATCATAGAAACCCCAGAGACAGAATACAAATTTGACTATATTTTCTGACCACATACCAACAAAAACTCTTCTCTGACACTAGCATTGTTATCAAATATTAAAAAATCTAACGTTCCAAATACTAACGTTCTAAAATCATTCAAATGACTCCGACGCCGCCTAGAATATCTCGGAAAGACACAAAATTGAACTCAACTTTTTTCGGATTATGGACATATGGCATCATCAATCAAAATAGGTTTTGAAGCTCTCAAAAATAAATTTCCTGACAAAAAAATTACTGCAATTTTCCAACCACACCAAATCAATAGAATTTTTACCTGACGAGATGATTTTGTGCAAAGTTTCAAATGATATGATGAAATTTTTATCTATGATATTTACGCTGCTAGAGAAGATGTTGCGCATTTTGATTTTTCCAAAAGATGAGAAAACATCCATAGTCTAACAGAACTTTGAAAAATATTTGCCAAAGCCTGTTGATGAACATATACCGACAAACGATCTGATATAGAAAATATAATAAACAATTCTGATTCAAACCATGTTATTGCTATTTTTTCTGCTGGAGATATTGATTACGAAATTCGCACAAAACTCTCTCCAACAAAGACTATAATTTAAGTTGATTTCTATTCCAAAAACAATATTCTGATTGGGACTAATTTTTATATTAACAAAAACAAATGAAAAATTTTCTTATCATTACCGTTAGTTTAACAACGCTGTTTTTGATATGATGCCAAACAATAACAAATTCAGATCCAGCAATAGAAATACCTATCAATGATATACAAGACTCAACATGAAACACACAAGAAATTAATTGAGATATACAGGATGCAACAGGGTTTATAATTCAATCGTTTGAAGATTGTCTAAATTCATGATTTCCAATAATGGAAAGTTATCCTAGACAATGTAACGATTGAACAACAACATACACAGAAGATATTAAAGAAGATTTAACAGGAAATATATTATCAGGAACAACTTGAAATGAGATAACTACAGATTTAGAAAACATTCAAGAAACAAATGAACAAGAAAATATATCAAGCTGAACAAACTTAAGTATATTACAACAAAAACTTAAAGCAGCTTTAGAAAGAAGAAATCAAGAATCACAAAACAATTCATGAATTATACAGTCAACTCCCACAAACACACCACAAACTAGTACAAGCTGAGATGAACAAGTAACAGAAGAAGATATTGAAAATCTTGAAAACTTACTTGAAAACCTAGTAGAAAAAATAGAAGAATAATTTATATTATCAAAAAACAAAAATGGCTTTTTTTATGGAAATATGTAAGTGAATATTCTTTTTTATTACTATGGTTGTATGATTGTTTTTTTTAAGAGGAAAAGATATTGTAAATCAACAATCATTTGTGATCATAAAAGAGGTTTTAATGCCATGATATCTAATTTTTTGTGGAATAATGTTGGGATATATTTTGGCTCGCATAAATATATGATACAACGAACACCAAGATAATGAAGCAAAAATATATACAAAATACTTCTTGATATGAATAAGTATTGGAATTCTTTTAGCAATTATTTATATTATTCTATAAATATGAAAAAGATTCTCATAATATTGTTATGAACAATAACATTAATAGCAGGATGATGTACTAAAAAGATAGAAAAACCTATCATTTTTGAAAATTATAATATTACACTAACTACAAAATACAATTACAAAGAAATCAATGCCAATATAGTTCCAGAAGTTTCAACGATAAAACAATACATTCAAGACACACAAACATGATTTGCTAGTTCAATAATTATAGCAAAGACCAAAATACAAGAAGAAATTAATATTGTAGATTTAGCAGAAAAAAATGCGGAATCAATGACAAAAAAAATTCCAGGAATAAAAAAACCATCCACAGACAAGTTTCAAATAGAATGCAAAGAAAAAAATATAGATTGAGTTATTCAAAAAATAACAATCAAAGATTGAAAAGAAACACAATACATAAACCAGATATTCTTTTCAGAAGATAATCATCTATATTGAATATCTACTATGACAACCAATAGAACCGAAACAAAAAATCTTTCAAAAAGCATAAAAAACATTGTTTGTTTAGAATAATATTTATTTTTAAATAATTTAACTATGAGTTTTGATCTACAATGACTTGACCCTATTCAAGCACCAAATCAACAAATGCCAAGTACTGCAAATTTTGATACAAAACCAGAAAAAGCAAAAAACATTTTTAATGAACCAGGAAATCTTTCTGGACGAGAATTAATTGGTAAAATAGGGATCTGATTAGTTATTTGATGAATAATATCTACATTACTTTTTATAGTAACAACTTTTGTTGGTGGAATGCTAACATCAGCAATGAGTGAAAGCGCAAGCGTAACATCAAATCCAATGCTTTCAATAATTTTACTATTTATTTGATTTTTAAGTACATTTATTGGAAATATTTCTATTGCATGAGTATATAACTTATTCTTTTCAAAAAAATATCATGCTTGATCAAAAACATTCTGATTATTATTACTTACAAATGGATTGTTATTTTTTATTTTAGCACCTATGTATTTCATATTTGCTAGTCAAGTACAAAACTTATTTATGGTTTTGGGATTTCATATTATATTTTCAGTATTTGTATCAGCTTGCCAAATCGAATTTACAGCAAACCCAAATTATTCAGGATCTTCTTTTATGTGAAATATTATATGATTTGCATGATCTTTTCTAGTATATAGCTTATTTTATAAATCATTTACAATGAGCGGTTGAGTAGAAAATCAAACATATTTAGTTATGTTGCTTCCACCTGTTTTAGCTTATTGACTTATCCCTCTTGGAGCAGGAATACGAGAAAAAGTGTATTACAAAATTTATGAAATGTGAAGCAATGCTTTTTATATTCCTTCACCTGGAGAAGGTGAGGAAGACGAAGACCAAGAACAAAAAATGCTTCAAGAAGAGTCAGAAATAAACATCGAATGATAATATTATAAAGTCTAACGTTCTAATTTTTAACGTTCCAAAAAATGCATCTATATAACATAGCGTCTGCAATAAAATTAGCATTAGGAATAGCTATAATCATAATCACTTACACAAGTATAAATATTTATGAAGATCCTGTTATAGGTATAGCTTTGGCTTTTTTAGGAATTTTTATTGCATCACGATGATGAAGTTTTTATCTTTTTTGGTGAATACAAAAATTATATCAAAATAATAAGTGAGCATTGCTAATAGCAAAAGATAGTTACAAACTATCATTACTTTTTGGGATATATATGATAATAAATTTTCTTCTTATAGTTTTATGATGGCGAAATAAATTTTTAGGAATATTATTATTATGATCTTTTGTGCGAATGTATATTAGTTTATTTTTAAACACAGAAAAAAATGACAAAAATAAATAAAAAAACTATAGAAGATAAACTCATGACAGTTTATGATCCAGAGTTTCCTATGGTAGATATATATACACTATGATTGATTTACAATGTAGATATAAACGAAAAAGAAAATATTATCAATATACTAATGTCATTTACAACACCTGCCTGCCCCATGGCAGAAATGATACAAGAAATGATAAAAAACGCTATCGCGGAGATCGCACCAGATTTTTCGATAAACCTCGAAATCACCTTCGACCCTATGCGATCTCCCTCCATGATCAGAGACGAAGACCTCAAAAAAATGTTTGATATGTAAAAACAAATCACACGAAAGCAATAAAAAATATAACAGATTGGTTTATACCCAAATATAAATAAAAACATCATAAGTGAAGCCTTTATATTTTAGGCGTAAAAAACACAGAGTCAAGTATTTGTTTGTGTTTTTAGCCGTTGAAAAATATAAACTTCGAACGTTGATATTTTTATTTATATTTTTTCTAACAAACAATTAATTGACTTTAGAATTTTATAACTTTACAAACTTTATAAACACAATTATAAATTTTCTCCTTTCAATAATTTACCATATTCACAACCATTCAAAACATCCAATTTGGTTGCTTCATCCCAAAACACTTTCTTTACATTAACTGAAGTATATTTAAGATCTCGGTTTAATAACATTCCTTTGAAAACTTGATATATTTCACAAGTAATTTTTGTACTAGGATTGGTTTTTGCTCATATCATACTTTTATCATAAGCAGTTTTCCAGTATGCATATAATGGATTTGTTTTTGAAACATAAGTGAGATTTGTATTAGTATTTGTAGAAAGAGTTATTTTATTTGTTTCCATCAAGAATCTCAAAGAATCAATCATAGAAACAGTATCTGTATTGTTTATTCAAAGTTCTTCTTTTATTATTTCTATGCTATCATCTTTATCCAAAGATCAAGTGACAACATCTATCTCTTCATCCGCTACAAAAACAGAATTAATTTCAGAAACAACTTCTCATGTCTCTTCAAAAATATCGTCTTCTTCTATATTAGTTTCAATAAATCAAGAACTAATAACCTGACCTTCTCAAGTATAAAGCAATGGGTCTTTGTTTTTCTTTTCAAATATTGTTTCAAAAAAAGTAGAAACCTGGTTTGATAATTTTGACATAGATTCTCAAAAAGTATTTTTAGGTGGAATTATAATAAAAGATCGAACCAAAATCACAAGAATAGCAACAAAATATAATCTAGCATAAATTAGACGAAAAAAATAACGAAAACCCTGACTTTTAATAAAAATATATCATACAAAAAAGAACAAGAACGAAACCACTAATCACGCCAACAATAAAATAGGTAAAACATCAGAAATCAAAGTTCCATAAACTAAAACACCCACAATAATACTAGAAATAAACAAAAAAAAATAAAAATCAAAAACAAATCCAAATATTTTTATTTTATTTTCAATAAGATCTTTTCCTAAAATCAGTAATAACAATAAGTACAACATAGGAAAAACCCGAACATATTGTCAAAGAAGTTTAAAAACAATTAAATCCAAAACAGAAAACAAAAACAAGAAAATCGAAACAAAAAGTAAATATCAAAGAACTATTTTTCATTTTTTTTCATTCTTCATCTTAGGATATTTTACAAATTGATGAGGATAACGTATTTTTTCTGATTTTAACTCTTCAGAAACTTTTTTTAATTCACCTTCCTTTTTCTTCAAAACAAAAGAAACAACGAAAAAAATAACTAAAGACAAAAGGTTAATTAAAGCCAACCAAAAAAATCTTGCGTCATTCCAAAAAAATCCCAAAAGTGCTACAAAAACTACCAAAAAATAACTAACAAAAAACAAAAGAAAAGAGGTTTGCATGTTATACAAGTTATATTTTATAAAAAATGTCAATTTCTTTTACCAATAATATTTGCTTTATACACAACAAAAAGTTTTTTTCAAGTGAAAAGTTTGAAAATCTGCTATTTTTTCGATATAATCAAAACAAGCTTTATTCAATAAAAAAAATCAATGAAAATAGTAAAAAAATTAACTTTTATACTATTAATATTATCATTCTGAATATGTAGTGCTCAATTGGAAATACCTTGAGAATCAACAATTTTCAACAACAATCAAGATCAATATATAGACGCAAACGACATCTCAAATCCAATTAGAGATTGAGCATATGCCGCTATTAAAAGCCCAGATGAAACCAATGAAATAAGTTGAATACAAGGAGCTTGACAAAAAATAGAAGATCATACCACGGCTAGAGAAAGAACTTTTTCTATTATAAAAAACTTAATCAATTATGCGTTATGATTACTAAGTTTAATTGCATTGATATACATAATTTACCATGGATTTATTATTTTGACTGCTGCAGGAGATGATGCAAAATACAAACAATGATTGAAATGAGTTAAATTTGCTGCAATTGCATTGGTATGAATATGATTAAGTCGAATTGTTGTAAGTTCGATATTTTGGCTTATTTTTGAAGTATTACTAAAACCAACTATATAAATTTATATTATTTATTATAAAACATGAACTATATACTATGATATATCAAAAAACATTATTTTTATATGGCTATACTACTTGTCTGAATATTTTTGTGAGGAAATGTCCTAACTGTATACTGACAAAGTAATGAATGATTTTATTATTGAACAGAATTCGAATGAGGAAGTCTAAATGAAGATCAAAAAACAGATTTAGCAGAAGTATTGAAAAACGACAGCATAAATACAGAGGATGAAACTCTCTTATACAAAATTCGTAAATATTTCAGATTAACTGGAACTGACGCTTATGATCAAGATAAACCAGCAACAGGATATATCACAATGATTATGAATATGGCCTTGTGACTTACTAGTTTTATATCGCTTATTTTGATTATATTTGCTTTCTATTTAATGTTCTTCCAAAAACAAGAAGAGGGTTTTGCAAAAGCGAAGAAGATTCTTATATGAGTGGCAATAGCTCTAGTAGTTATGTGACTGTCATGGGTTCTTGTTAGTTTCTTTTTTGAAATTTACTCCTCAGAAGCTGTTAAAAATATTTAATTATTATAATATACTATGAGTCTTTTTAACTTATGAAATCAATCAAAAATACAAAAAAATAAACATGAAAATGTTTTCAATACAGAAACAATGCTTCCTTTTTCTGAAATAAAAAACGATACAATTATACTAAAAGATTGATGACTTAGAAGCATACTAAGGATAAGCTGACTAAATTTGGATCTTAAAAACTGAGATGAACAATGAATAGTATTGGAACAATACAAAAAATTTCTTAACTGACTTGATTTTCCTATTCAAATATTAGTTCGTAATAGTTATCTTGACCTATCAAATTATATAAATTATATGAAAGATAATGTAGAAAAAATAGAAAATCTTACTTTAAAATGACAATGAGATTGATACATCAAGTTTTTACAAGATATAGATATGCAACAAGGACTAATATATACCAAAGATTTCTATATTGTAGTTCCTTATTACGAATGAGAAAAAGATGCAGAAAAAATAAACAAATCATGGTTTACAAAATTTCTAGATGTCTTAAATAGCAAAGATGATGCAGAAAAAAT
>JAQUVI010000007.1 GCA_028693445.1 Candidatus Absconditabacteria bacterium | reverse complement strand
TTTCGCAAAATTGGATAAAAATTAAATGTTGAGGTTAAATCAAATGGAAAATAAAAATAATAAATTAAGTGTTATCGTTCCAGTTTATAATACAGAAGACTTTTTACCAGAATGTATTGAACATTTAATAAATCAGACATATAAAAATATTGAAATTATTTTAGTAGATGATGGATCTAATGATAATAGTCTGAGTATTTGTGAAGAATTTAAAAAAATTGATAGCAGAATAATTGTTATCAAAAAAAAATCTGAAGGTGCAGCGAGCGCAAGGAAAGCAGGAATAGAAGTAGCAACAGGTGAGTTTGTAACATTTTGTGATAGTGACGATTGGATTGAGAATATTGCATTTGAGGAAATGATGAATGAAGCTCTTACAAGTCAGACAGAAATTGTTATAGCTAGTAGCATGTATATAGATCGAAAAAATACGGAACTTGAAATATTTAGAAGTGAAATCGAAAACAAGGTATATATCGGTGAGGACATTGAAAGTGTTAGATTGAATATTTTTAAAATAAAACCATCATTGTATAGTAAGATATTTAAGTATGAAAATATTAAAAAGCATATTCTGGCTGTAGATAATCATATCATTGTAGGCAATGATATGTCAGCATCATATCCTGCAATATTAAATGCTAATTCGGTTAGCATAATATCAAAGTGTTTTTATCATTATAAAATTGGATATAGAAAAACGTACTTGAGAGAGCCAGAAAATGTATTGCAAAGTTATGGTCATTCATATAGACTTTTATTAAATTCAGTAATAAACAATATGCCATCTGTCAAGCAGGAATTGGATATGAGATATACCGAATTTTTCATAAAAAATTTATTGAACATCTGTAATAATAAGAAAGAGAAAATAAGTGTTCGATTAAATAAACTGTATAACACCTGGGTGGAATTTAATGAAAATGATATTTTTAAGACATTCTCTGTTGATACAATAAGAGGGTTTAAAGAGGAGAATTGTAGCTTTATATGGAGAAATTTTGTAAAAAAAAATTTTTTTAGATTATTACTTGTTGTTAGAATTAAATCTAAATTTAAAAAATTAAGGGAATCATATTTTGAAACAAATCAAGAGGGATTAAAATGAAAAACATAAAAATTATATTTGAAATGCTTAAACAAGTAAATTATATTTTAGACAAAAAGACAAAAAAAGCAAGCATCTTTGTTTTTGTCAATATTTTAATTGCGGCAGTGTTAGAAACAATAGGTGTGTCAGCAATTATACCGTTTATACAAGCAATGATAACGCCAGATGTAATAATGAATAATAAATATATAGCAGTTTTTATAGAATCATTTCATATAACGAGTAATGTGGGTCTGCTTATAATGCTAGCGATATTTGTAATTTTAGTATATTTTATAAAGAATATTTATTTGATTTTTTCTTCCATGATACAGGTTCGATTTCAAACAAATTTACAAAAAAAACTTGCTACCGATATGTTGAAATCATATCTTAAAAGACCATACACATATTTTATTGAAGTTAACAGTGCTGATATGATGAGAGGAATTTCTTCTGATATCACCGGTGTATACAGAATGGTAGACAATATTTTTAAGATTTTAGCTGAAATAATTACTGTTACATTTATTGGCATATTTATTTTTGTTGCAGATCCAATTATGGCAATAGGATTATTACTTGTTGCTACCTTGTGTGTAGTTATTATTACATTAACTATAAAGAAAAAATTGAACATTGTAGGAAAAAAGCATCGTGATACATGTGCACTAGTAAATAAATATGCATATCAGTCCTTTAATGGAATAAAAGAAATTTCAGTTATGAATAGAAGAGATCTTTTTACCCAAAAATATGAAGATGCATATGATGAATTAAGAAAGGCAGATTTTTACCTAAACGTTGCGTTGGCAAGTCCTAAAAGAATAATAGAAGTAGTATTTATAACCGCTGTTATTTTATTGGTTTGTATAAAAATGTGGTATGGAGTAAATGCTATAGAGTATATACCAATGCTTGCATCATTAGCGGTGGCTGGAATCAGAATACTTCCATCTATTTCTGCTGTTTCGAATTATATAACAAATACAATTTTTTTAAGACATTCTTTAGCAGGTGCATATGAAAATTTTTATGCAGCAAGAACATATGAACAGACACATTGTACAGATAAAAAAGTATTATTAGAGAATAAAGGAGAAAAAATAAATTTTGAAAAAATCAGTATAGACAACATTACATGGGAATACGAAAATTCAAAGAAGGAAGTTATTAAAAATTTATCTTTAACAATTAATAGAGGTGAAGCAATTGCATTGATTGGTGAATCTGGAGCAGGAAAAACGACTTTGGCAGATATAATATTAGGTCTTCTCAAACCGCAGACGGGAAAGATTACACTTGATGAAGATAAAAATATCTTTGAGATTCCTAATGTTTGGAGTGAAATGGTTGGATATGTGCCACAAATGGTTTTTCTGCTTGATGATACGATTCGAAATAATATTCTATTCGGGATTGAAAATGGTGATGACAAAAAAGTTTGGGAAGCACTCGAAAAGGCACAATTAGCTGATTACGTTAGAAAACTGCCTCAAGGAATTGATACTATAGTAGGGGAAAGAGGTGTGAAAATATCGGGTGGTCAACGTCAGAGAATTGCAATTGCGCGAGCTTTATATTATGATCCCTGTATATTGGTGATGGATGAGGCAACTTCAGCACTTGATAACGAAACTGAAACAGCGGTTATGGAAGCAATTGATGAACTACAAGGAGAAAAAACAATAATTATTGTAGCTCATAGGTTAACTACTATTAGGAATTGTGATAGGATTTTTGAAATATGTAATGGGATAGCAATCGAAAGGAGTAAAATGGAAATAATTGGTTAAAAGAAAGAATAATTTTTAAAGAGGTTATAATTGAAAAACTTTGAATTAGATATATGATGACAGAATTTGTAATTAGTTATTAACAGAATATATAAAGTTGCTAAATGTTTATCAGATTTTTATAAAATTATTTTAAGGAGATACTATGGGATTACTAAAAAAATTTAATGATATATCAAAAAAGCTTCAAATTAAACTGGGGAATCCAAGACCATTTTTGTTACTTAGAACAGAATATGCTACACATGATTATAAAGAGAAGAGTATAAAAAAGTATAGTAAAAAATTATATAAGCCTTTTTTAATTGAAACAGGAACATATCTAGGAGAAATGATTGATGCGCAAATAGAAAATTTTGATAGAATTTATTCAGTAGAAATAGTTGAGCAGCTATATCTGCAAAATAAAGTCAAATATAAAAACGAGAATAACGTTTACTTGTATTATGGAAGCTCAGAAGAAAAAATGATTGAAATGATAGAGCACGCATTAAAAATTAATAGTAAAGCAAATTTTGTTTTTTGGTTGGATGGTCACTATTCGGGAGGGGTAACAGGAAAAGCTAAGACAGAATGTCCTATTTATAAAGAACTTAATGATATATTCAGCCTATTAGAAAACAATAGGTACTATATCTTAATTGATGATGCTAGATGCTTTAACGGAGAAGGTGACTGGCCCAAAAAAGAAGATTTTTTAAAATTCATCAACAAAAAAGGAAATTTTAAAATTAGAGTGAAGAATGATATTATTCGTATTGAACCCAACTTGGTGTAGTTGAAAATGAATATTAGGGGATGAATATGTTAATTGTTAAAATAATTGGTGGGTTAGGGAATCAATTAAGAATTTATGCCTATGCCCACGCGGTATCGAAAATTAAGAATGAGGAGCTTATACTAGACATCTCAGATTATTGCCAGGGATATAAGTGGTCATATGCTTTAGACGCATTTAATATACCAGATCATGCAAAAATATATGATATGAAATTATTTGAAAAATATAACTTGAATGGCGAACTATTTACGATTGAATCTGAAAAATACAAAGATATTGAGTCGCTAAAGCCGATAATTTTGAATCATACAAATATATACATAACGGGTTATGGGAAAAAAAATATATGTTCGGAATATCATTGGCGTACTTTGTCCCAATTTTTCGTTCTTAAAAAAGAAGATTTTCCAATAAATAGAGCTATTTGTCAAATACAAAAAGAAAATTCGGTTTCCGTTCACATTAGACGAGGTGATTTTTTATATGAAAACAATTGGATTGATTCCGACGAGTACTATTTTGCAGCAATTAGAAAAGTATATAGAAAGTGTAACAACCCTGTATTTTATTTTTTCATTGATAAAGATTCGAAAGATTATTTATTAAATGTATTTGGAGATAAAGCAAATTATAGATATGTTATATTACCTGGAGGACAAGAAGAAGATTGGGCAAGTTTTTATTTAATGTCATTGTGCCAGTTCCATATTGTGTCCACAAAAAGTACTTTTAGTGAATTTTCTGCCAAAATTACTGATAATCCCCATAAATATATTATTGGGAATAAAATGTTCTATAAGCGAATGAAAGACTCAAACATGAATTTTTTCAATGAAATACATGTTTCAAGAGCGAATATAATTATTGAAAAGATTTTAAATTTTGCTAAAAAAACAGTAATAAAAGAAACTGAAAATATAAAAAGGTATATAGATTATGAATATTTAAACAATGTAATTAAATCATCCGAATTTAGAGATATGGAAGAGTACATTAATTTAATCTGTCTTGACTCAGCAAATATTGAGGAGACGGATTGGGTATATTTGTTGAAGCTAAAAGCAATAAGTGCTTTAGAAAATAAAAAAAATTACAAAGCAGAAACTATAGCATGGGATTTGATATTTTTAAAACAAGAGGACTTCTTTATTTTTTATAGTATGTTTGAAATTTTTTTAAAAAATAGGCAATACGTTAAGGCTCTATTATTTTACAAAAAAGCCGGATTGGATAGCAATGCCTTAGAGAACTTGTCAAAGGATATTGAGTATAATAAAAGTCATTTTTTAAGACTTATAGAAAAGAGTAATGCAATTTCTGACATTCATATTATTATTATAGTTAATAGTGAAGAGTTTCATCCACATTTAAATAATTTGTATATTACTATAGGTTTATTTTTAGAACAATTTAACTCAACAGTTTCAATAATATCTGTTGAGGTTAAGGGGGAATTTGATAACATAATAAAAAGTAAAAGACTGGTTTCAAATCTACAGAGTAATATAAGGGTCTATATGGTTAGTGCAGAGAATGTTGGCAAGGCTATTGACGAGATTATCATGAAAGAATCAATAGCATTAAAGCCGATTATATTAGATTGCTTTGAAAATAATGAAGGTGATAAATATGGGCAAGACAATGCTATAATTAAATTAATAGGAAATATGAATTATGGCAATAGCGTTGAAAACAGGATGGAACTTCATCGTGGAACGGTTCCCTTTACTATGCCTTGGTATGATACAGATGAAACATATAGAATAATTACTGACATATTATTAACATATAGCGATAATGCATAGGGCTATCGAATTTTCCATCGAAAGGGATAAAATGCTAAAAATTAGCGAAAGATTAGTTAGGAAGATAAAGCAGAGCAAGATGAAATATATAGATAAAGGAATTTTAAAAAATGTATTTGGCACAAGATTTTCAAGTAAAGTATTAATATCATATATTACATTTCCATTTTGCAATGAAGTTGAAAATCCTAAGCATACTAATCTATTAGAGGCGAAAAAAATTGCAGAAACTTTTCATGAGCTGAAATATATAGTAGATGTGATTGATTGGACCAACAAATGTAAAATAAACTATAAAGAATATGATATTATTTTTGGATTTGGAGAACCTTTTGAGAAGGCTTTTGCGAGTAATAACAAAATGCAAATAACGATTGCGTACCTTACATTTTCTAACCCATATTTTGCAAACAAAGCTGAACTGGAAAGAATAATCGCTTTTCAAAAGAGAAAAAATAAAAAAGTAATGCTACAAAGACAAATGTTTGATTTTATGGATTTAAACATCAATAGAAAAGCGACAGCAGCAATATGCCTGGGCAATGAGGTGACTTTGTCTACATATGAGAATGAGTTCGAAAATCTATATGCGCTTCCGGCAACAGGACTTGAGAGTGCCAAAGATATATGTATTAATAGAAATTTGTATGAATCTAGATATAAATTTTTATGGTTTTCTGGAAGTGGGGCAATTCACAAGGGGTTAGATTTATGCATTGAAGTCTTTGCGAAATTACCACAATGTGAACTTTATATTGCAGGACCCAAAGACCAGGATGTATTTGATGCCTATCAAGAGGAACTTACTTTTAAAAATATACACTTTCTTGGAAAAATCAGTGTAGAGTCAGAAGAATATAGAGATGTATGTGAAAAATGCTCTTACTCCATACTGCCAAGTTGTAGTGAAGGGCAATCAACAGCAGTTTTAACAACTATGTTTAGTGGACTAATACCTGTTGTTACGAAACAGTGTGGTATTGATTGTTTTGATTTTGGATATGAAATTAAAGATATTAGTATAGATGAAATGATAAAACTAGTAGAAGAATTGTCTTTCAAATCGGTAAAGGAGCTTGAAGTTAGGCATGAAGCGGCATATAAATATGTGAATAATAATCATACGCTTGATAAGTTTACCAAAGAATTTGAAAAATGTATTGATAAAATAATGTATAAATAATAGGTAATTGCGAAACAAGTTCGCAATCTTGATAAAAAGTAAAGAGGAATTAATGCAATGCAACAATTCTAGTATGAAATGTTTATTTTAGAAGAGATAGGCGCACTAAATAAAAGTATTTGATTTATTTAGTTGGTAAGTCCTTATGCGATGAAAGGCTTTAGACTTCGTATGAATTGGTGCTGGTGGATTTTATCAGCAAGAAGTACTGTTACAAGTTGTGTTATACCAGAAAGCAAAAGGTCGGCATGAAGAGTTTTCTCACTCTGAGTTTTTCGACCAGACAAACCAAAGCAATCTTTGCAGTGATTGATGGAACGTTCAATAACTGTCCTGTTTTTATAAGTTGCATCCCATTCTTCAGTTCCTCGGATAGTTCCAGGGTAAGCACGAAGATTTTGTTCTGGATAGATATGAATCATACGTCCGCATCCCCAGGGGTCAACTATTATAATGTCATTTACAGTATAAGATTTCTGTTTTGATTAGCGTGTGTGTGATAGATACAATTGTGTTAAAATTAATGAAGCGATTAAAAATCAGTTTTTTAGTTGGACAATAGGTAGAAGAGGAATATTATGAAAATCAATATATTATATGAGTTTAGAGATGGTCCCTATGGTGGTGTAAATCAGTTTTTAAAGGCATTAAAAGTATGTATTGAGAAAAATGGACTATATACGGATTATGCTTCAGATGCTGACATCATTTTGTTCAATAGTAGCAATAATACAAGAGAGGCACTGGAAGCAAAAAAAAGATATCCAGATAAGATTTTTGTTCAACGTATGGATGGTCCAACCAGGCTTTACAATAATATGAAGGACACCAGAGACCTGATAGCAAATACAATGAATGAGTTGGTTGCGGATGCGACAGTATTTCAAACTGTGTATTCGAGAGAAGCAAATTATACGATGGGGCTAAAACACAATAAGTATGAAACAACCATCATGAATGCGCCTGATGAATTTATATTTAATAAAGATAAAAAAATTGCTTTTGAGAATGGACACAAAATTCGTCTGATAGCGAGCAGTTGGTCTTCGAACTGGAATAAAGGGTTTGAGGTCTATGATTATTTAGATAAGAACCTTGATTTTAATAAATATGAAATGACTTTTGTGGGGAACTCACCTGTAAAATTTAAGAATATTAAAACCATTCCTCCACTCAATTCAATTGACTTATCATTAGCATTAAAACAGCATGATATCTATGTAACTGCATCAAAAAAAGATCCATGTTCGAATGCGCTGATTGAGGCGTTATTTTGTGGGTTACCGGCAGTTGCCTTAAATGATGGTGGACATCCTGAGATTTTGCAAAGTGCCGGTGAAGTCTTTAATACAAATGAGGAGGCAATCAAAGCTATAGACACGATAGTAGACAATTATATTCAGTATCAAAAAGCAATTTCGTTACAAAGTATGGATGAGATCGCAGGATTATATATTAAGTTCTTTGAAATGATACTAGAGGAATCTAATCATGTTGGTTGCAAGTTAAAACATCTTTCTTTTGTAAAATATACAAGAGTACGATTGCTTTTGTTTGCAATTAAAATGAAAGAAGCTTTTTACAACAGAATTGTGAGAAAAAGAAATGCAAATAATGGATAAGTTTTTGGTGAATGACTGGTTAAAATCAATAAAAAAGACGGAAGTAGGATTCGTTCTTGATGAAGTGAAAACTTATAAAAAAGCATGGGCAAGTATAAGAATCAAATGCTATGATGTCATTAAATATTTTGATTCTGTAAATATTGCGACGGAAATTTATAAACCATTTAAAAAATATCCGGTTGTTGTCTTTGTGAAAACAAGTACAGAAAAATCCGCAAAAAGGGCAGAAAAATTTAAAGGCTCAGGATGCAAAATTATTTACAATGCTTATTGTGATCATCTCACAGATTCGACCAGAAATGATAGTGAGAGAATCAATACCATTAGGATACTACAGTGTAGTGACATTGTGGTAGTTTGTTCAGAAGAGCAGAAACAGCAATTTGAACAGTTTCATAAAAAGGTGATTTTGATATACGAAAGTATTCCGGAAGAGTATTTTAGTACGATGAAAGAACATACGGAAAAGGAATGTCCGACTTTGATCTACTGCGGATATGCACATAAAGCCAAAGATACGTTGTCCATTAAGAATGTTTTGAAAAAACTGATAGAAGAAAAGAAGTGTAAATTATTATACCTATGTGACAAGGATCCCAAGATTGATGATTTGCAGTACGAGTATTTGCAATATGATCAAAGCAAAATACAGCAGCAACTCTTGCATGGAGATATTGCAATAGCACCACGGAAAACGGATGGAATCGAGTTACTTTCACATAGTTTTACAAAGGTTGCGTTAACCGGTGCAATTGGGTTGCCAACTGTTGCAAGCCCAGTACCTTCTTATCTTGGTTCACCTGTCGTTATTTGCCAAGATGAAGAACAATGGTACACAGAATTAAGTAAATTAATAGAAAGTTACAAGCTTAGAGAGAAGAAGGGAAAAGAACTACGTGATTTCATATACCGCAACTATTCTATTAACGTTATAGGTGTAAAATATAAAAAGTTATTTTGGTAAATATATCCATATAAAGCATTCAATGACGTGGTATAGTGCTATAGCAGATCGGGATTAAATATACATAAAAAGATCAGTGTATTGTCTAAGTTCTTTACATATTACCAAAGGGATAGAACTAATTTAGAGGTTTAGTTTTGTTGTACTTTTTTATATAGGTCAAAGTTTCGGGAGTCTATAATTCTATCAATTTGTTTATCATATACAACGATGTTTAGGCCTCTTTGATTCTTTGTATTGCTAAAAAACCTCCTAGATTAATATTTACCTTAACATCAATCCAAGTGGATATACATATTTTCATCTTGTATCCAGTTTAAGCCAAAATTTTTTTGAGCCAGTAAATTGCCTTTTTATATAAATTAATTTTTTTCTTCTTTCCACTTTTTTAAATCCTTAATCAACTGATTTGTTCTTGCTTGTGTTCCATCTTCATTTAAGTGCAGAATAGAATTATAGAAGTAAGCGTAAGGGAAAAAATAATCGGTGTAATCTGAAATAACATCACACTCTAATTTTGACGCTAATCGATTTTTGAAACTAATAAAGTCATCTGATGAAAACCCAGCGTATTTTCCATATGCAATTGGATATCCTGCTACAACCATCTTGGCTCCACGTTCTATGCAATATTTATTAAGTTCATTTAATCTATTTATACAGGTATCATTTATTTCAGGTACTGTTATCGGTATGGTTTTAAAGAATTCGTCAACATCCATCTGCCCATCCTTAGGTTTATATATTACATCACCATATTGATTAAATGCACATCGAGAATAGCAATCTCCAGAATCTTTATTTCCTTTATGAGTTAACCATAATACAGTTGCTTTTCTGCAATATGTAGGATATGCTTTAAAAAAATTCCAATAATCCTTTGTTCGAATTATGGGCAATAATTGATTATTAAAATCATATGTAATCCATGCAAGTTCTGCATCTTCAATATTATCTTCATCTGAATAATCTGAATGGCAAACTACTACAATATCCCCATCACATATATTTAATTTTGCAATTTGCTCATTATATGCATTTCCTAGTCCACCATGTAACCCTAAATTAACGACAGACATATCTAACTCATCTTCAATCATCTCAGAGTCAATGCCAAATGATAAATTTGAATTCCCTACCAAAATAATTTTGGGCGCTTCAATGCTTTCTAGTCTAT
>JAQUVI010000011.1 GCA_028693445.1 Candidatus Absconditabacteria bacterium | reverse complement strand
GATGCCAGGATCGATAAAGTAGCCAAACTGTTCAGAGGAGCGCATCTGTCTGCCATCTTTATCGTGGGTAATCCACTCTGGATGGTTGTTATATATGTGGTTGATTGCCACATACTCGCGAGCGGTGGGAGTTGCATTGAAGACAATCACCCATGCCTGCACTTTCAGGTTCTTGTTCTTGGCAGCATAGATAGTATATTCCAGGGGGTCAAACGATGGATCCTTCAGGATATAGCTCCGCGGTTCCGGATTAAAAAATCTATCGCCTTTCCGATTTGGGCGATACAGCGCATCTGAACGATAGCGTACTTCTACCAATAGCTCCGTTTGATTTGCCGCAATAGCGTCCTCGATTACTTGATCTATCTGGCTGGGGCTGGTGATGTTCCAAGGCAGAACCCACAGCGAGCGGATTTCTGCAGATAGACTAAAGATAGTCGAAAGTAGCAAAATTAACAGATATCTCTTCATCAATCCTCCGCAACCACCACATTTTTGGATCCGTCAGACACCATTAGCTGTAGAACATCTCCCGGGGCAAGGTCTTTGATGCTTTTTACTGCTTTACCGTCTTTGATTGCCAAAGCCCATCCTTTCTTCAACATGGTATCCGGGGCGAGCTGTGCCAGAAGTCCAGCTTTTGCGTTTAGCTCCAGGTTCTTGTCCGATATATATTTATCCTTGATCATCCGCATGCTGTTTGCATTGTTTAGCAGTTGCTGTTTTCCCCGTTCAATACTTCCCATAATACGGTACTCCATACTGCTTTGTAAACGTTGCTCCAATCTCTGTAGCGATATCTGAGGTTCGCGGATTAGGTGTTTGATGTTTGTAAGAGCCAATTCCGCCATGTCGAAACGTTGTTGATAATCCTGCCAAAGCCTTTGGGGATGATACTTGGAAAGCTGCATCCAAAGCTCGCTAACTGCGTGCTTCCCCTCTGTAGTGGAGTTTCTGGCAGCCATGCGCAAGCGTTGCTCAATGGAAGCCAAATAGGTCAGCAGGTCAGTGCGGTTGGGAACGGCAATCTCTGCGGCTGCGGAGGGTGTGGGTGCCCGGAGGTCTGCTACAACATCGCTGATGCTGAAATCTATTTCGTGGCCTACTGCGGAGATTATGGGAATCCGGGATGCGAAGATAGCTCGTGCCAGGGATTCATCGTTGAAGCAAAATAGATCTTCCTGAGATCCTCCGCCACGGGTGAGGATAATCAGATCCACAGGTTGCACTTCATTGAAGTATCGGATTCCTTGGATCAGGGTCTTTGCGGCTTCATTGCCTTGTACGGTAGCTGGAAAAACAAATGCCTGCACGGGATAACGTCTGTTCAGGATGTTTGAAATATCTTGCAGAGCAGCTCCGGTGGGGGAGGTTACTATTCCGATAGTTTCGGGATATTTGGGGAGCGGTTTCTTATGGATCGATTCAAAGAGCCCCTCAGTTTGGAGTTTCTTCTTCAGGGCGTCTATTCTCGCTTGCATTTCTCCCAATCCGGCTTGTAGCATCGAGCTTACGTTCAGGTTGTAACTACCGCCTTTTTCATAGAGCGTTAGCCTTCCAAAACATACCACACTTTGCCCATCAGAAGGTTTAAACCCGATCTGATAATTAGAGTTCCGGAAGAATGTACACCTCAAGGTGGCATATTCATCCTTAAGGTTGAAGTACATGTGGCCGGAGCTGTGATGCACAAAGTTCGAGATTTCACCCTTTACATAAAGGGCATCTATGCTGCTCTCGATCACCTGGCGCAGATGCCGTGTGATCTCAAAAACGCTGAATACTTGAGGATTTTCCATAGAAACGCAGTAAATGGCTACAAAGGAAATTTGTCAATATCAAAGCAAAGCTCCAAGATTCCCTGTTCACAGAATATCCTCCGATACTCATCCCCATTTTGCAAACAAGTGCCGTTGCAGTCTTCTTCCAGTGTGGACTGCATCAAGACGGCATCGGCACTGCTTTGGGCAAAGGGGGTGAGCTTATCTATTGAGGATCAATGTGTCCAGAATGCGTTTGGGTACGTGATGCCGGTCGCGTTCGTCGCGCCAGTACTCGATGTTATCGCCAGGACTGAGGTCGTCGATCACAACTTCCTCAGCAGGAACTCCCAGTGCCAAAACGAGAGCGATTTCGTAGTCATTTGGGATGCCTTGCACTTGGTGGAGTTTTTCGCGATCCACTGCTGCGATCATGCACCCTCCCAGCCCAATCTCCGTGGCGCCCAGCATGATGCTCTGACAAGCGATACCGGTATCGATATAGCTGTATTTAGAACAGTTTATGGGAGTAAGAACGATGATGTAGGCAGCAGGTCGCTCGCCTTCCAAGGGACCATCCCACTGTTTTAGATAATTCGCCCATTTCAGGCATTTAAAGACTTCCGAGTTCGGAGAATCAATCAGCCAAAAACGCAGATTTTGCAAGTTGGCGGCGCTGGGGGAGAGGCGTGCCAGCTCTACCAGTTCCCGCAAAGTTTGTTTGCTGATCGTAGTTCCTTGTTCGAATCTTCTAAAACTTCTGTTTCGCC
>JAQUVI010000003.1:83251-165211 GCA_028693445.1 Candidatus Absconditabacteria bacterium | reverse complement strand
AACTAGGTTTTGTGCGACATGAGAGTGGCGCGCAAGTAGTCAATTTGGTTGTGTTGTATGACGTTGTGTGTCGTAAAATGTTCTAATTTGGTAGGATTTTGCGTATAACATGTTTTGTTGTGATTTTTTTTGATTTTAGGTTATTTTAAATTTATTTTCTTTTTTAAGTTGTTTTTTTATTTTAATCTTTTTGTTTATTTTTTTAAATTTTTATATTTCTATATTATTTTAGTACTTCTATTTTTTAATTATTTAATTTTTTCCTATCCTCTATATTTTTCCAAAACTTTTTTATATCCTTGTAAAGTAAAGATATTGTCGAAGAGGCAGGCTACGGTGAGCGGACCGATACCGCCGGGAACTGGGGTGTAGGCGAAAACTTTGTCCGCGATGCTTTCGATGTTGACATCGCCTACGGGTTTGCCGTCGATGTGTCCATATCATACATCTATAATTATTTGGCTTTGATCGTGGCGAATTCGTGAATTGTCAACCAAATGAACTTGTCCAGTACAAGAAATAATATAGTCAGATTTTTGTGTAAATTGTTTGATTTCCTCTGGAGTATAGTCGATATTAAACGAAGAAACGATTGCTCATCTTTTGATGCATTCCATAATAAGTGGTTTTCCTACGATATTGCTTTGTCCAATAATGGCTACTTTTTTGCCTTTGAGATTGTCGAGCTTGTATTCTTCCAATAGGGTAATAACCGCTTTTGGCGTAGCGGGAATAAAATCAATAAGTCCTGTTGAAGAAAGTCCTGTATTTACTCATCAAAGTCCATCGATATCTTTTTCTGGTGAAATTGTAGAAAGTAGTTCGTTTTGATGTGGTTTGAGTTCTGTGGGTAAAGGAAGTTGGATAATTATTCCTATACAAAAAGGATCGTGGTTTAGTTGATTTATTAGATCAAAAACTCGATTTGCGAAGCTTTCTTTTTCTTGAACTAGGGGAGAAAATCATTCTTCGGTAAAAATTTTTACGGGAATTCATATAGATTCTCCATATTTTTGTTTGTGACGAACATATGTTGCTGAAGAAAAATCGTTTCCAAAAAAGAGGATTGCCATATAAGAATTTTCTGGCAATGATTTGGATTTTATTTTGAGTTGATCTTTCATTTTGATTGATAGTTCTTTCCCTCGTAGGATCATGGATTTGGTTCGTAATGGGTAAAGTTTAGATTCCGACTCCAGCTTCGCTACAAGGTCGGAATGACAAGGTTGTTTATAATTATTTGAAAGTAGATTATGTTTAGTTAAATAGGGGGAAAGTGCAAGATTATTTGTTGATTTTGTGTTTTAAAAGGATATATTTCAATCAAGTTTATTGTTGCTAGATTGAGATGAAAAATCTGTAATTATTGTATCTTTTATTTTCTATATTTTTCTGATGACTTGATATGTCAGACCAACTTGGGATGAATATTTTATGGAGGTGTCTAGATCTATTGCCAAGAGAGCTACTTGTGACAGATGAAGAAGTGGATGTGTTGTTGCAAAAAACAACCGTTTGCTTGTGACGTGATATGTTGGTTCACCTCCAGGTATGCCTCATTGTGATGAAGTTTGACATCAATTTAAACAACTTACACACGAAGATTGATCAGTAACTAATCATTGTGTGAGGACTGTTCATGCAGAACAAAATGCAATTTGTCAGGCTGCAAGATATGGTATTTCTTTGGATTGAGCTACTTTGTATTGCAAAATGACTCCTTGCAGAACTTGTGCAATGTTGATTATTAGTACATGAATAAAAAGAGTTGTCTGTGAAAAAAAATATCATGCTGGCGCTGAATCAGAAGCGATGTTTAAAGAAGTCTGAATTGAATTAAATTATTTTGATGAAAATGTGGAAAGTTATGATAAGCAGTAGTTTGGAATATTGAGTATAATTTTTATTTAGAGATTAGATTCCGACTCCAATTGACAAAGTCGGAATGACATTACGTTTTATTTATTATAATGTATTATGGGAAGATGGCATAGTATAGCAGCTAGAAAAGCTGCGTGAGATGTTGGTAAGTCAAAAACATATTCGATGATGTCAAAACTTATTCAAATAGCTGCCAAAAAATGAGCAGATCCAAAAATGAATCCTAGTTTGGATTTGGTTTTGCAAAAAGCTAGATATCATAGTGTACCTAGAGATATTGTGGATAGAGCTATTTTGAAATGATCTGGACAGCTTGAATGAGAAGAATTGGTAGAAATGTATTATGAATGATATGGGCCTGCATGAAGTGCTTTGATTATCAGGACATTAACTTGAAATACAAATAGAACCGCTACAAATGTAAAAACCACACTCAATAAATTTTGAGGTTCTTTGTGACAACAATGATCTGTTTCTTGGCAGTTTGATGAAAAATGAGTTATTGTGACTGATGGAAAAATCAAAAAAGAAATTGTGAAATGAAATGAAGTAGAAACGACAATTCCTCTTGATAAAGATGAAGCAGAAATGGAAATTATGGAACTTTCTGTTGATGATATTTCTATTGAGAATTGAGTTGCTGTTGTATTTACTGAAAAAAATAATTTTGCAGAAGTTTCCAAAGCTATGGATTCTTTGGGTTATCATATAATTGAATCAGATCTTCAATTTATTCCTCAAAACGAAATGATATTGTCTGGAGAAGATTTGAATCAGTTAAATATATTGGTTGAGGCTTTGGAAAATGATGAAGATGTAGATAAGGTTTGGACCAATGTTAGGTTTTAGAACGTTAGAATTTGGAGAGTTATGGTTTTATTGTTTAAAATCTAAAGCGAAGCGTTACTAATAGTCTATATTGTTTTACAAAGACCGTTTTCGTTTAGCATTCTGTACATTTCAAATAGTCTGATTGTCTTTCTATAATTATCTAATCATTCGAAATTAGTGTTTATATTTTCTATAATTGTTTTTAGATCTCGGATGGTATTTGCTTTTGTTTGATTCTCTTCGATGATATTTGATTTTTTTCTGATTGTTTCATCAATAACATTTAATACTTCTTGAGGTAAAAGTTCTTTATCTTCTGTTAGACATTTTCTTCAAAGATCTTTCGCAATTTCTGTTATCTCTTCTGAAGAAATGTTTTGTCCATAAATTTCTAATTCCACCTTACCATCATATCTTGTGGTATTTTGTTTGATAATTCAATCTTCATTAATTTTTGTGTATACAAATTCTTGAACAGCTATAATAGGTGGAAGATTTTTGAGAAATTTTTTGAGATCTTCAGCTTTGTTTACATTACTTTCCATTCATACTGTATACGCCAATGATGCTATATTTCTATATTTTTCTCTAAATCTATAAAAGCATTGGCTTTCTGTTTCTGGAGAGCATCACATCATATTAAAAATAGTTCTATTGATTGTTGTATTGTCAATTAGACCCAAATCTTCGTCATTGAAAACCCGTTTGTTTATTGAATATCAAAGTGTTTTATTGATGTCATTTTCTCATGAAAAAATTCAGTTTTGTGTTTGTTCTTCCAAAAGATCTTTTTGATCAGTTTTGATTTGTTGTCGTAAATAATAGAAAAATTCTCATAATAAACTTATGTTTTCTTGGTCAGATGTTGTAGTGATTTTATCGGTTAAAAATAGTAATGCGTTTTTTGATGGAGATGTAAATGAAAAAGTTATTTTGATTCAGAATATTCAATTATCATATTCTTGTATATCACTAATTTTGATGTCTTTGATTTGATTTATTTCATTTTGTTCTGTTGAACTAAAAAAATCAGACCATTTTTGGAGTAGATTTATATCATTATATGGATTCTCTTCCAAAAAACTTCTTCCCAATATATCTGTTCTTAATGTGTCAGTGTAATATTCTTTTCGAATGTTTAATTTTGGTAATAATAAATACTGTAAGAAATTTGTGTATGGATATAATAGGTTTTCTTTATATTTATTATATCTTATTGTTTCATCTTTTATGTTCTCATTGTTTTCTATGAGATCATATATTGTTGTAGAAGACGCAATATCATTTCTAGTTAGTGTATTTGTTTTTAAATTTGTTGTGTCGTATTGAATTATTTTTTCCAAAGAAAATGGATCTCTATTTAATGTTGTGATAGTTTGATAGAGTGAAAATCAACGATATAAAGCTATTAAAAATATAATAACAGTTATAGTAATTATTGTTTTCTTGTCATTTTTTTTACTATGAAAAATCTTCTTTGCTATATTTCGTATTGATATAAGCATTTCTTTGGCTTTTTTAATTTGTTCTTGGTCTATTATGGGTTTCATAATAGGTTTTTCTTGTTTTATTTTTTCCATTATGTTTAATATTTGCTACTAAAAAAGTCACTAATTTCTCTTTGACTACCTTTTTGTATTGGTAAACTAAGTTTTATTGATGAATTATTTACGGTAAATACAGTAGAACCAACTCTTATTATTTTTGGGCTTGTTTTTATTTGGTCAGCTTTTATTCATTCTCAAATAACGAGCAAGCTTTGTTTTAATAAATTTATTAAATTTGTAACTATAAATACATGAGGATTTAGTATTCATTGTTTATTTAGAGATATTTCATCTTGTGAGTTTGTATTTAGATCAATGGTAAATTCTACTTTATCTTCTTTTGGATTAAATTTTAGAAAATTAATACTAAATGTTGGAACATCTGTTTCTTGAAGTTTATTTTCTACGTAATTTGCTAATTGTTTTATAAAATCAGTATCAACTTCTCTTTGGGTCTCAATTATTTTATAATAATTATCAAAATCTTCTATTGTAGAACAATTGTTTGTTATTTCGTATGGGTTTAGAAAACAAGTGTTTGTATAGACTACTATATCTTTTTCTGCATCAACCATCATCTTTTTTAACTGTCATTCTATCAAGATGGGGTCTTTGTTTGAGCTATTTGCAAATCACTTTATAAAACTTTCCATATATGAAAAAGCTTTGAATGCTGTTATAAATTTTATATTTTCTATTAGAGAAATTCTTTTCTTGATTCCATTCGTTCATTGTTTTGTTTCTATTATATCATATAGTTGTTGTGGGATAAAACCGTATTTTATGATTTCCTTTTTGATACTATCTAGTTTTTGGGCATTTTGCAGTGTTGTTTCAGTTAGACTTTTCGTGTTTTTTTCTAAAATATCTTTTTTGTGTAAATAATTAAGTTTTCTGCTTTGAATTATATTTTTAGTTGTGTTTTTTGCATCAGGATTTGTCATAATATCAGTTTTATCTGCTCGTAATGCATATTCATTTACATTTGTATGTTCGCTAATTGTTTTTGTAATTGTTTTAACTCTTTCTACAAATGTTTGATTTGTGTTTTCGGTTGGATTTACTGATAAAGAAATATATTTATTATATATGCTAATTAGAAAAATAGCTAAGAAAGATATTAAAATTGCTATATAAGCCAACATAATTTGTTCTATTTTTTTGTTTGTTCTTTGTGTAATAGCATCTTTTCCGATTCAACTTTCTCATAAGGTTGGTGCCTCTTTGCTTTCTTGTGTACTTTCTTGTATCCTAATATCTTCTACATGAACATCGGGAGTAGTATCTTGTTGCATACTATTTAATTCTGCAATTAGATTTTTTGTTTCTGCTTGTTCTTGTGATTGATTTTGATTTCATTCAGTGTTTATATTAGATTCTCATGTTGGGTTTGTGTTTTGATTTCACTCTGTATTTGTGTTAGGTTCTCAAGTTGGATTTGTATTTTGTTCTCAAGAATCTGGTTGACGAAAAAGACCTCATTCAGCTACTGGTTGAGAAGGTTCTGATCAAAGAGAAAATTTACTAAAGTCGATTGTATTTGATTCGGCTTGAGCGGGTTTTTGTTCTTCTGTTGTTTGCTGTGTTTTTTCCTTGTTTTCGTCCATATATTGGTAGTTATTTTGTTTAAAATACTATCATTTATATTATACTCAAGATTGTTTAAAAAAGCAAAAAAAGCGACTATAAAATCGCCTTTTATTTGACAAAATTGTTTTTTGGTATTTATTTGGTTATAATGTTCTTAAAATTCGTAAAGTTCCAACAATAAACAATATATAATCGTTCACTATTACATTATTATCAAGTTTAAGAACTAAGTTCTAAGTACTAAGCTCTAAGTACTAAGTTCTAATAGCTATTTTAAATATCCATTTTTGAAGGAGTCTCGGTCCATTGGTTTTTTCCCCTCTGGCTTAACTTTTATATCTTTGATGCTGGTGTTTAATTCGTTTTGGATTGCTTCGTTGACACTCGCAATAACTGATCAGTTAAGTAATGGATTGTCTTTTTGTTGATTATATATATTTTCGTCTAATATTAATTCCTCAATGATAATTCTTTTCCCTTGATGAATAAAATAGATCTTTGGTCGGAGGAAGAAGGCGCGATATTTGTTGTAAATTTCTTCCAATGAGTCTTTGTAAGGATCGATTAATCAGATTTCTTTTTCTATTTTGGAACAATAAGTAGCTTTATCATCGTCTTGTTTTTTGTGTCATAGAACTTTTTTTCCAAATTTTCGAACAGTATCGTTTAGGAAAGCTGGTCATTCTATCTTCATTCGTTCGATAAGATCTTTGCAGGTTCGGTCAAAATGAAGTTTGGTTTGTTTTATGTCAATCATATCTCAAGTATCCATTCATTTATCCATTTTCATGATTGTGATGCCTGAAGATTTTTCTCCATTGAGGAAAACTGATTGAATAGGAGAGGCTCAGCGATATTTTGGTAGTATTGAACCATGAACATTGATTGGAGCTATCTTAGCTATATCAAGAATATTCTCTGGGATTATCTTTCCGTAGGCTATCACAACTAGGAAGTCTGGTTCTTTTTCTTTGAGTCGTTTGGCAAATTCTTTTCATTCTTCTGATTTTTCTGGATTGAGTTTGGTTGGTGTTTTGATGAAAGCATCTATATTTTGATTGTTATGGATTGCCACGCTATCGCTCGCAATGACTCTTTTACATTCGGTTTTGATGATGTTTTCACACATTTCCATTCCTCTTCATTGTGGTTTGTCGCATTGGGTAACTACACCAACAACTTCAAATCTTTTGTCTTTTGCTAGTTCTTGCAAAAAAGGCACGCCAATAGGAGCTGATGAGAAGAAAACTATTTTGTAGTGATCGGGATCGTAGTTGATTGTCATACTTGGTGTGCAATGTAAAACTCTATCAAAAGCATAAAAAATTCCTGGCCAAAATCCATATCTTTTGAGGACGTTGATGCTGTATTGACTGCAATGAGGATGATGCGCGCATACGCGTCATCTAAGATATAAGAAAAATATACTCTTATCTGGCGATAGTGTGAATTGATAAATTTTTATGAATATGATAACAACATAAGCGAGTGCTTTGTTGATTTGTTTGAGGAGTTTCATAGTTGTTAGTATAGGATTTTGTGGTTAATTTGCTATGGTTTTTATTTTATAGTTTCTTTAATTATTTTTTCTACATGTCCAGTGGCTTTGACGTTGCGTCGTTCTTTGATTATATTGCCTGATTGGTCGAGGAGAAAAGTTGATCTGATTGTTCATTCGTAAGTTTTTCAGTAATTCCTTTTTTCTCCTCGGGCTCAGAATTTTTTGTGAAGAATTAGTTCTGGATCTGAGATTAGAGGAATTGTTAGTCAATGCTTTTCTATAAATTTACAGTGACTTTCTTGTGAATCTTTGCTTATTCAAATGACTTGAATTTCATTATCCAAAAATGTTTTGAGGTGAGTAGAAAAATCTCTTGCTTCTAATGAGCAACCAGAAGTATTGTCTTTTGGGTAAAAATAAAGGATTGTTTGTTTTTTTTGTTTTAAAATTTCTGTAAATTTTGTTTCTCTGGAATTGCTTTTTTCTACGATATTTATGTTCATATTGTTGTTGGTTAATAGATAAATATAGTTTTATTTTTATAAAAAAATATCTAAGTTCAAGAGTAAATAATTTTATTGCTTTTGATTGTTGAAAATATATGTTTAAAATAACGTTTTACGTTTAGATTGCACCAGGGAAAAAGGTGGGCCAAGTTTGTTGGATGTTTTGTCGTTGATAGGCCTTGTATACACCGCACCTTTGCTTTTGTTCCTGGTGCTTTTTTTGTTGTTTAAAATTTCTTGTATTAAAAACTTCTTTCTATAAAAGATATCTGTTTATTTTTTCGATAAAATTAGATGTACAAAGTTTTCTGATGTAAGGTAAATAAATATTATCTCAATAAATGGTTGGCGTATTTTGAGCAAAACAACCAAGATGTTTCCAAAGATTTGATTATTGCAACGTGTGTTGTAACCGATAGAGCAAAAAATAAACGATTAAAAGAGGTTAGGCAAGCATTGGAAAAAAATCAGAAAGTATATATTACGTGATGTGGAGTGTTTGAAAAATGAGAGAAGATGAGTGACGAACAATTTTATAGTATCTATCCAGAGTTATCAGAATTTAAAAATGAAATTGAATTGTTGGGAGAAGAACCAGGAAGAATCGATACTCGTGAAGTTGCTACCCATGAATTTAAAAAAACAAATCTGTATACCAAAAAATTTGTGATGATTCAAAATGGTTGTGATACACATTGTACATTTTGTCTTACGATTCTCAAAAGAGGGAAAAACAGAAGTAGAACTTTGGAAGATATTATCATGGAAATCAATGAATTTGTGGCTGGTGGAGGGAAGGAAATTGTGTTGACGGGAATTAATTTAGCAGCATGGTGATCTGAATCTACGAGAAAACCAGAGCAAAGTAAATTTTCTGATTTATTGGAATCAATTATCAAATATACATCAGTACCTAGAATTAGGATTTCTAGTCTTGGACCAGAATTTTTGGATGAAAAGTTTTTTGAGTTGATGAAAAATCAGAGATTTTTACCGCATTTCCATTTTTCGATACAGAGTTTTTCTGATAAGGTTTTGAAATTGATGAATAGAAATTATGATGCGGCGTTGCTTGATAGTGTGTTGACGCGTATCAGAAATCTTGAAAGACCAGATAAAGAATTAATTAGTATAGGAGCTGATATTATTACGGGATTTCCGGGAGAGACGGCAGAAGAGTTTGAGAAAACGGTGGAGGGGGTGAGAAAATATGTGATAACTAAGTTACATGCGTTTCCGTTTTCTGCTCATGAAAAGTGAGAGTCTGTACCAGCTGCTAAGCTGCCTGAACAAATTCCTTTTTCTGATAGAAAAAAAAGAAATGCGGAATTAATGTTGGTTGGTGATCACGTAAGAAATGAATTTTTACTCAAAAATAAATGAAAAAAACATATCGTTCTTGTTGAATGAAAACAACGTGGAAAAATTCATGCTTGGACAGAAAATTATATTCAAGTTGAATTGGATGGAGAATATAAGAAGGGTGATTTAGTGGAAGTGATGTTATAATTAAATCCTGTTTTTTGGTTTTTATCGTTTTTTGAAGGAAAAATAAGATTAATCTTTTTTACTCTCATTTGATAACATCTTTGATATCGCCCAATCTATATCCTTTTCTCATTAATTTTTGGATAATATCGAATCATTCTTCACCTCTTTTCTTGTAAGATGCAATTTCTTTTTTGATTCTTTCTTTGATACCAATATTTATATCTTCTTCGTATTCTCTGATAACTTCCATAATTAGGTGTTTATCTGCTCATTTTTCTTGAAGTTTATTTATGATAGCAATGGCTGGTTTGCCTTTATTTACTAGTTCGCTTCTGACATAACTTTCTATAAACATTCTATCATTTAAAAAATTTTTTTCTTTGAGGAAATCTATAGCTTTTTGGATATCATCAGAAAAATATCCTTTTTGCATGAGTTGGATTTTGAGTTCTCTTTCTGTTTTTGGGTAGCGAGAGATGTAGTGAAGAGCATAATCTAGACAGGTTTTTTGAGCCATAATTAAGTTTAATTTCATAAAGTAATCATTATTTCACAACAAAAAATAAACAAAATTCATCCATCATCAAGGCAGTATCATATTTAGAATTATAGTCTTGTTATAATTGTATGGCTGCTTTTTGGCTACAGATAATGTTGATTTAGTGATGATTTCCTTCTTTTGTTTATTATTTTTGTTGTTCAATTTTACACTATCTTTTCAAAGCGATCATCATCATTTGTTCGTCAGACGTAAATTCTGCTAATATATCCCCAGAAGGCGTTCTGGTGTTGTGTGAAATTTCTTTGATAAGAGCTTCATCTTGTAAAAAATCACCAAATTTTGCCATTACTTCCATAAGATATTCGCTGTCTGTTTGATAAGCTAGATGTACTTTATCATCTACATTATATTTTGCGTCTTTTCTCATTTGATTCAGAAATCTCGATATTTCACGGGCAACTCATTCTTTGGCTAATTCTGGTGTGATTTCTAGATCAAGTTTTGCAATAATTTCATTATCGATCGCGATATTGTCTCATTCTAATCCTTCGTAAGCAATTTCATAATCCGAATTTTCAAGAGTTCGTTCGTTTCAATTATCATCAAAAACCACAATCTGATTGTTTTCTCCTTGTTTGAGATTTCCCATCTTCCCGAATTGAATAATTTTTCCGGTATCTTTTGCAAATTTTGCAGAAAGTTGACTTCCTATAGGTTTAAATATTTTTTTAACTTTGATACTGCTGTCCAAAGCTGTGATTTCTTTGATATTAATTTCTTCTTTGATGATGTCTTCATATTTTTTGATAAGTTCTTCTTGTTTCATTGTTTTTGATTAAATATTAAAGATTAGATTCCGACTCCAACTGACAAGGTCGGAATGACATATCGGATAATATAAATTTGTGGTTAAGATTCAAGTAAATCATGGACTTGTTTGAGGTGTTTATCGTCAACATGAGTATAAATTTGTGTTGTCGTAATTGATGAATGTCCGAGAAGTGTTTGTACAGCCCTGATATCAGCTCATTTTTTTATAAGAGAAGTTGCAAAACTATGTCTGAGTGTATGTGGTGTGACTTTTTTTTCGATACCTGCTACTTTTGCGTATTTTCTGACAATTTCTTCGATACTATTTCTGCTCAAATATTCTCATAGACCGTTAACTGAAACTGTAGTAAATAGATATGGTGAATTGTCTTTTCTTTGGTTGAGATAATTTTTTAATTTTTCTCTGGCAATTTTTGTAGCAAAAATAGATCTTATTTTTGATCATTTTCATATTACGGAAAATTGATTTGAATCGATTTTTATGTCGTTTTTTTTAAGTTTAATTAATTCTGAAACTCTTAATCAAGTTCCATATAACATATATAAAATTGCAATATCTCTGGTTTGTTGTTGTATATTTTTGTTTGCTAATTTACCTGGAGCTTGTAATATTTTTTCTATTTCTTCTTCATCGAGATAATTAACTTCTCTAGGAGGGGTTTTGGATAATTCAAGTTTGTCTGGACTTATACAATCGATATCGTTTTTGAGCAGAAATTTTAGAAATGCACGAATAGCAACGACATGATAATTGATAGTTTTGGTACCAAGTCATTGTCTATTGAGTTCCATTCTAAAATCCAAAACTTGCATACGGTTTAGATCTTTGATATCTATATCACCAAGAAAATCTACGAGCCTGTTGAGTCGTAGCGAATAATTTTCCAATGTTTTGGGACTTACGTTTTTTTCGTATGTAAGATAATATGTATATTTATCGATTAAGCTCGTTAGTCTGTGTGATTGAATCTTCGTCTCCTGATAGGTTTTCAATTGCATTTTCTGTCTCTGTTGTTTCGGTTGTTCAACTTTCATTTGTTGTATAGGTTTCTGTTGTTGGTTCTTCTTGTGTTGATCAACTATTTTCTGATCAGAAAAATTCTTCTGGGGTTGGTTGAGTTTGTTGTTGTAGAACGATTTCGCCATCAGAATTTTTTCAGGTTAATTTTTGTAAATATGATTCAAGATCAGATAATTGCTTATCTAATTCATCAGTACTGATTTGAGTTCCATTTTCAATGTCTGTTAAAAGAGTTAATGCTTTTTTGTACAAAAATAAGCTATATTTCATAATATCTTTGTCATTATTTTTCTTTCCTATAACTGTGTATTGTCTTCATACATCAATATAATTTTGTATTCTTTCAATTGTTTTGTTATCTGTTTCTGTTAAATTTTCTTCTATATCCTCAAAAGCATTGAAATCATCTTCAACTTCATTAGTTCATCAAGATAATTCTGGTGCAGATCAATGATAATTTGCCAAAGCAGGATTGTTAAATAAATCGCTTTCAGCTACGGCTCACGTTTCTTCTTCTATAGGTGTTATTGAATTATCTGTTAATTGATTTTCTATTGTTGTTGGTTGAGGTCATTTACCTATCATTTTTTGATATTCGAGAGGATACATTGTTTTGAACATAAACCATCATACAAAGAAAATAGAAATTCAAATTCCAATATTAATCAGAATTTTTTTGTTTAGTGGTTTCTTTATTTGCTCAGAAATTTGTGTTGCTATTGGAGCGACTGGATATCATTGAATTCCTGTAAAAGCTGGTAAATTAGATGGGTTAGGTAAATTAGATGGGTTAGGTAGATTAGATGGGTTAGGTAGATTAGATGGGTTAGATTCGATAGGTGTTGGAGTTGGTGTGTTTAATAGATCATCTAAATTTACTTCCGTAGATGTAGGAGTTGTAGCTACAACAGGAGTTTGTTCTACTGGTTTTCAAGCACTTTCTTGAAGTTGTGTAATAATAGCGTGGTCTTGCTCTAAATTTGTACTTGTTGGTAAATTTTGTTTGGCTTGTGTGTTTTCATTTTTTACTTCTTCAATTTTAGTTGTTTCGTTTTGGTTTTCTTTTATTGCGTCATTTGATTCTTGTTTTTTGTCTTCAATTTTTTCTGTTGAATCATTAAATATATTTAAAGTTTCTTCTTTAACTTCAGGTTCTTTTTTTGTTTCAATAATATTATTATTCTCTTTAATTTCAGGTTCTTTGTTTTGCTCAACAAGAGCATCTTCTTGTTCTATTCGATTATCTTCTTTGTTTTCTGATTTTTCTGTTTCTTCAGATTTTTTGGGAAGAGGAAATTCTGTAGCAATTTCATCTATTGGATTTGATTCAATTTTTTCTGGTTGTTTTGTATCTTCTTGTTCTGTTTTCTGTTGGATTGTTTCTGTTTGTTCTATTTTTTTGTTTGTGTCTTTTGTTTCATTAAGTTGGATTGCTTCGCTATCACTCGCAATGACATTATCTTCAACAACTGGAGTTGATTCTTCAATAACTGGAGTTACCTCTTCAACGGCTGGAGTTTTTTCTGTAGTATTTTCTTCTATAGGTTTTTCGTTGATTTCAGTATCTAGTTGGATTGCTTCGCTGTCGCTCGCAATGACATTGTTTTCAGCAACTGGAGTTTCTTCAATCACTGGAGTTTCTTCAGCAACTGGAGTTGTTTCTTCAATGGCAATGTCATTAATATTTGGTTCTACTGGTGTATCTATTTTTGTTTTTTCTATTTCGTCAAAATCCAAAGAAATAGCTGGTTCTTCTTTAGTAGCAGCTTCTTCATTTGTTTGTAAATTTAAATCAAAATCTAATTCAGGCGTTGGTGTCTGAGTTGTTTGTGGATTTTGTCCGTTTTGATTTTGATCTTGAACTATTGGATCCGTCATTTTTATAGTTTTTAAATTTATAAAGTTTTTGATATTAGATTCCGATTCCAAATTCTTTAGGTCGGAATGACAAAGCAATTAGATTTCCGCTGCAACTGACAAGGCGGAAATGACTCATAATAATTATACCCGGGAACCTTTAAAAAACCTAAAATAAAAAAAAAGAGCAGGTGTTTTGACTTGCCTTTTTGTGAAAAAATATTCTAATCATTTAACTTCGCTGATTAATTATGTCTCGCAATTACTAATCCTCGAATTTTTGTATATGGATATTGTGTTTTGATAGTGCGTGCAGCCTCATTTAATGTCGCATTGGTGGTTGTCACATCATCGATAAGAAGTATTGTTTCATGACCTTGCAACTGAATATTTGGATTTAGAATAAATTTACCTTGAAGATTTACTAATCTCTGGTTTCTTTGTAATTTGGCTTGTGCTTTACTAGCTTGTGGTTTTTGCAATAATTCAACAATAGGAATCTGAATTTTTTCTTGGATATTTTCGGCTAAGACTTGGGATTGATTGTAGCCTTTGATGAAATGTTTTCTATATCGGTGAGTTGGAATGTAACTTATTAGAATCTGATTGTTATGGATTGCCACGTCGTTATCGCTCCTCGCAATGACTGATCAGTTTATAAGTGTATTTAATTTCTCATTGGTTTGTAAAATAATGATAAGTCTATTTACGAGAAAATCTACGAGATCTTTTTGGTGTTTGTATTTAAATTTTGTGATAAGTTGTTTGATTGTGTCTGTATAAGAAAAAGGTATGATTACGCCTTCAAGAGCGTTGTATGGTGAAATTCTACAATCTAAACAAGTTTGATAAAATTGAGAGGTTTTGTGGCAATAGGGACAAATTTCTGGGTGAGGAGTGAGTGTTGTTTTGCAATTACTACATAAATATTCACCTGTTTTTCCGCAGTTGATACAGGTGGTGGGGAAAAAGAAATTTATAAGCTTGGTTCCTCGATTTGTCATAATATTTGGATTGTATATATTTTTGGGGTAATGACAAGTGAAAAAGAAAAACTCCCCATTGAAGAGGAGTTTAGTCTAGAAAATATATATATGGTTTGTTTCTATTTTCTTCGACAGGCTCAGAAAGACAAAGAAACAAAATAGATTCTTTGGATATTCGAACTATTTCTTGATAATAGCTTCGATAGCAGCGAATGCTGATTTATCTTGTTCGTTTACGAGAATATATAGTTCATCACCTGGTTTTCCTTTAAAGAAACTTACCGCGGCTTGATTTAGAAAGTATGATTTTCCATCGTCAGTCATAGCGATAAACTTATTGTCTTCTGTTTTGGAAAGTATGGCTCTTACATGTTTTCTATCTGCTGGTTGGATAAGTTTGTAGATAAATTTACCATCTTCAAGAATTTTGAGTTTGAGTACATCTCCAGGAATAAGTTTGGTTTTACTTGAGTAATTCAAAGGAACTGGATATTTCTTTTGGTCGGCTCCGATCATAAAGTATCCATCAAATTTTCCTTCTACTACTTCCATATTTTCTTCTGAATAGGTTTTGAGTTCTGTGTCTCAGAAAAGATCTTTTGCATCTTTGTCGATTTCCAAAAATGTTTCAGGATTTTCTAAGTTAAACTTTCCAAGTTGGTTCAACACGATTGAAACTCTTTTGAGATCGTTTTCGATATTTCCAACTGTGTTTTGTACGAATTGTACCATTTGAAGATACTTTTCCATAACTTCATTTTTGCTTGTTTTTGGTGTGGTTTTTTTTGCTTTTGGTTCAGCCTTTGTTTCAGCTTTTGGTTCAACAGCTTTTGTTTCTTTTGCTGTTGGTTCTTTTGTTTTTGTTTCTGCCATTTTTTTTGTTTAAAAGTAAAAAGGTTTTTATCATTATAGTGGTTTTGCTAATTTTTGCAAATTTTAAATGAAATTTGTAAACAAATTGTGCTTACTGATAAATCATTTTATAGTTGTTTTTTGATTGAGTTTTGGTAGGAAATGGTTAAAGTCATTTTTTGATGGTCCGGTCGTTTAGTGGATAGGACACAATCCTGCGAAGATTGTAACCCCGGTTCGACTCCGGGTCGGGCCAAATAGTTGATGTTTAATGCTAAGTTATAAATTATTCTTAATGTATTTAGCATCTAAAATTTATAATTTAAAATTTATAAAAAATGGCTTCTCAAAAAAAGATTATGAAAATTATTGTTTTGTTTATTTTGGCTGTGTTTTTGTTGTCTAGTGGATTGGTTTCTGTGATGTATTTTGTAGATATGAACAAAAATGCTCCAGATGAAACACTTACTGGTGAAGATATTACTGGAGAAATGCCAAATGAAGACGAAGTTATAGATATTTCTTCTTTGGGATTATAATACAATAAATTTTAACAATAATATATCATCCTATGAAACTTATTGTTGATGTTGCTCAAAGATATGCCAAAATGAGAGCTCATACGGCTGCGCATCTGTTGCACGCTCAGTTGGGTGCAGTTTTTTCTGAAACAAAACAGGCAGGATCATTTGTAGATGAAGATTATTTGAGATTGGATTTTGCTGCAGATAGAGCATTGACTGGTGAAGAACTTTTGGAAATTCAGAAAAAAGTAAATCATTTGATTTATGCTGCTTTGCCTGTAGAAAACTTTGAAACTTCTTATGATGAAGCTATCAAACTTTGAGCTAAAGCATTTTTTGAAGATAAATATGGAGATACGGTAAGAGTGGTCAAAGTTGATCAGAATATCTCTACAGAACTTTGTGGAGGAACTCATGTAAGCAATACCAAAGATATTGGATGTTTTGTGATTCTTGCTCAAGAATCTGTAGCTTCTGGTATCAAAAGAATTGTGGCTTTGACTTGACCAAAAGTGTTTGAATATTTACAAGAAAAAGATCAAATTTTGAATTCTTTGGCTGAGAAGTTTAGCGTTGGTCAAAAACAAGTTGTTGATAAGACAGAAAAATTAATCAAAGAACATGAATCTTTACAAAATTCTTTTGGTCAATTACAAAATAAATTAGTTGCCGATATGTTGCGTTGATTACCAAATAAAACAAATAATCCAGAATTACAATTAGTATTGGAAATACCTAGCGATGTTGATTTTAAAATTGCGTTGGGACAAGTTAGAAAAATATTTGAAAATCAGAATTTTTTGATATATACAAAAGAGTGAAATTTTGCTTTGTTTATGCAGGAATGATCTGCCAAAACATTGGTTCAATCTCTTGGTTTAAAATGATGATGAAATGATCAGTTGGTACAAGGAAGAGATCCTAAAGTAGCAACGATATTTTAGATACTAACCAAATCTTGATGAAATTTAATAATCCTTTGTACGAAAATGAAGAATTAGCATATGAAGATGTGTTTTTATTTCAAAATTATTTCGAAGGAAAATCAAGATTTGAAATGGATGTAAAACCACAATTTTCTTTGAATACAAATATTCCTATTGTAGTGGCAAATATGAATGCAGTTGCGGGAAAAAGAATGGCAGAAACTATGGCTCGTTATGGGGGATTGGTAGTTTTGCCACAAGATATGGATGATGAAACGATGAAAAGAATTGTTTTGCATATCAAAAATGCAAGTATTTTTTATGATACTCCAATTACGGTGGAAGCAAATGATACTATTAGAGATGCTTTGGGTTTGATTTACAAAAGATCTCATCAGTCTGTGATTTTGGTTGATGATGATAATAAACCATTAGCACTTTTTAAGCCAAAAGATTTTGAAGGTTATGATCAATTTACTTTGCTTGGAAATTTTTCTAAAAGAGATTTGATTGTTGCGCAAGAAGGAATTTCTGATGAAGAAGCTTTTAATTTAATGGAAAAAAGTTGAGTAGGGGTTTTGCCAATTGTAGATAAAAATTGAGTTTTGATTTGAATTTTGACAAAAAAACAGACTATTAGAAATAGTATATATAAACCAACCCTGGACTTAGAATGACGTTTGGATGTAACAGTTGCATTGGGTATTAATAATTTTGAAGAAAGAGCAAAAATGTTGTTTGATTTGGGAATTAGAACATTTGTTTTGGATACGGCTCATGCATATCAAAAATCCATGATTGATGCAATCAAAAGATGCAGAAATTTGTTTGGAGATAAAATAAAAATTGTAGCAGGAAATGTTGTGACCGCAGAGGCTACAAAAGCATTGCTTGAAGCAGGGGCTGATGGGGTTAAAGTTTGACTTGGACCATGAGCTATGTGTACAACAAGAATCAAAACTTGAGTTGGAAGGCCACAATTTACAGCAGTATATAAATGTGCTCAAGAAGCTAAAAAGCATGGAAAATTTGTGTGGGCAGATGGATGAATAAAAGAACCTAGAGATATGATTTTGGCTTTGGCTGCTGGTGCTAATCATGCAATGCTTGGAACAACTTTTGCATGAACTTTTGAGGCAGTGGGAGATATAAAATATGATGAACAATGATATATGTACAAAGAAAATTATGGAATGGCTTCCAAAAAAGCTGTAACGCTTAGAAATAAATGATTGTCAAAATTTGAATTGGCTAGAAAACAAATGTTTCGTGAATGAATTTCAACGTCAAAAATATATCTCAAAGAAGGAAGATCAAGTGTGGGAGATATTGTAGATGAATTTGTTGCAGGATTACGTAGTGCGATGACTTATGTTGGGGCTGCGAATTTATCTGAGTTTCATGAAAAAGCGATCATTGGTGTGCAGACCCAAGCGGGATTCGTGGAAGGGACGCCGCATGGAAGGGTGAAGAGGTAGAATTAAAAATATTTTTTTGTTTTTTTGTTGCCTATCCGGCGGGGACCATATTTTGTTGGGCGACAAAATATGGAAAAACGCCTTTTTGTCGCTAGCAGAGCTCTCGCCAGATGTTTTTCCATATTACGCTCAATAAAACAAGCCAATTACCCACCAACAGTTCCAAGGGTCCCTATTGGCTAACAGCCTAATTTTCCATTTTACTTATATTTCGAAAAATGTCGCTGTGCTAGCGACTTTGATTCGGATTTTATGTTAATTATTAACTTTTTATCAGTTTTCGTTCATTATTATTAGTTTCGACTAGAGCGGTGCAGGATTCTACTCGATCTCAGGAATTCATATAATTATATATTCAGATTTGTTTGATTTCTGGTTTGTGGAGATGTCCGCATATTAGCCCATCGCATTTTTTCTCGCTAAGGATTTTGATTACTTTTTTTTCGAATGTTTTTGGTCATCAAAGGGCAATGTTTTTTGCTAATTTTTTAATTTTTGAAACTAAAGAAAAATATTTTTTTCAATTTTTTTTTCTGTTTTTGTTGAATTTTCTATTGAGCCAGAAAAGGAATGTTCATCATAAAAAAGATATCGTATTAATTATTTTTCCGCAACAATATTCTTTGTCAAATTGTTGTCCATGACAGATGAGATATTTTCTTTTCCTTGATTGATAAATTATTTCATCAGCGAAAATGATGTTGTTGATTTTTATAGGAAGGAGGTTTTTCCAAAATCTTTCGTGATTTCATTTGAGATAAGTTATTTTTACTTTATTTTCTGCTCAAAGATTGAGAATATATTCTATGATTGGTCTGTGTTTTTGAGGTCGTTTTGAAAAAAATCCTAAATATAAGCCATCAATAATATCTCAGTTTAGAATTAGGTGATCACAAGTGTTGTTTGTGATAAATTCAAAAAGTTTCTCGTGATTTGCATCAGGAGTACCTAGGTGAACATCTGAGATAATGATGGTGCGGTAGTGAATTTTGATAATGTTAGATTTTAAATATTGAATTTTTAATGATTTCTAGATTTACTATAAAAAAAATTTAAAGAAAAACAATTAAAAATCTGGTTAGGAATTGGTTTTGTTGTAATACATAAAAAAAGTGCAAAATTGTGTTGACATTTGTGTGTAAATAATTATATTGATCTCACCAACATAAAAAAGTGTTGGTTTGGAAATATGCGAAAAATTTTTATGCAGTTGATTAAGGCTGTGCATTGTCGCAGTCCTGGGGCTTTTAATAGCCGTTTGTAATCAGAAAAAATAATAAAAAAGCCGTATATGCCGAAAAAAATCCGGAGCCCTTCTCAGATGAAGCTTGCTCCAAACCCCAGAAGGGGAAAATATTGCCGATTATCGCCCCAACCGATCAGGGGTAAAATCCTCCATCCGCACAAAAAATAATTTTAAAAATGTTCCGTTAAAAATTTAAAAATTGGAACCAACCAGGCTATTGGAGGTAAATCGCGCCAAATAGGGGCGCATGGGAATTTCTTCATCCGACGCTAAGCCCGAGCTATTTGCCGGGGCTGTAAGAAGAAATACGAAGTAAATATAAAAGGATGGCTGCCCACTTCCAGCCATCCAAATTTCAACCTCCGGTTGCTCTACTTCTAATTATGGAAGATCGCCGCACCGGGTGCCCCGTTTATTTGCATTGGGCTCGCCCATTACCGGAGACAAAAAAAAGCGCTCCCAGAAGGGAGGCCATATTGAAACATTGTTTAACTGAGGAGGCTTATTTAGCCTCCTCTAAACTGAAAATTATTACTTAATATATACCCCAATGCAATTATGCATTGGGGTCTTTTTTATTTTAAAATTAATCCATATGCTCGAAATTATCCAGTTTAAAACTTGGGTTTTTGCCTAGAAAAACTATTCCGTGATGATCATATATGTCTCATTCTTTACTTACGTCATGTCGTCTATCTTCTAATTCTTGATAAGATAAAACACTACGTTTAAAACTTGAAGGGTCTTCGAAGTAAATATTATTTTCGTCATATCATATTGCTACAACGTAATGTCAGTCATCTCGTGTTTCTTTTCGATTTATATTTTTATCTTAATTTCGGGCTTGAAGTGCTATAATTACAGGGATATCTTTTTCTAAATATTTTGTAATTTCTTGAATAGTCATTTTTTTTGAAACACATTTTATTCCTTCTTCTTCTGCGATACGAACCATGTCTTCAATGTTTGTTCATTCCTCTGTTGTATTTGCTCTTTTGCAAATTTCACCTTCTTTGATATCAATGTTGTAATATGCCAAAACTGCTTGTAGTGAGCAAGGTCAACAATCATAATTTGAAAACTGGCGAAGTTCTGGGAAAGTAAGTAGTTTCATTTTTGTTTGTTTATCGTAAAACTTCTTTGAGATGATTTTGAGTATTTTGTTTAAGTTTCTTTTTTTGAGGAGATGTTTTTTCTTTTTTAGATTCTTTTCTTTGAGTAAATTTCTCAAATACTTGTTCTTCATCATATTCTTCTGTTAATCATTCTAATTCTGAATTTTGATTCATCATTTCGAATAGTTCTTCTTCATAATCTTTTTGTTCAATCTTTGTTTCTTCATTTTCGTTGTTTGTTTCAATAGGTTTTAATAATTCTAATTCTGACATTTTTTATTGTAATAATAATTTAAAATAATATCTTAATTGTATCATAGGCTATTTTCTCAACATCTCAATTTCAATTATACACAGAATGTTTTTTTTGTCAAAAATTTTTGAATTGACATCAAGGCTGGATTTGATAAAGTCTGATTTGCTGAAATTTAGAACAGATTCCGACTCCAGCTACGCAACAAGGTCGGAATGACATCGTGGTTTTATATTATATATAAATATAAATGGCTGATTTGATCGGGTTGATAGTTTCCAAAACGGGAATGGAAAGATGAGTAATTACGACGATTATAGAACTTTTGAATGAAGGAAATACGGTTCCGTTTATTGCCAGATATCGTAAAGAAATGACGAAATGAGCGACTGACGAGCAGCTTAGAGATTTTAATGATATTTATACCTATACCAAAAATTTGGAGGCGAGAAAGGCGGATGTGATTCGTTTGATCGATGAAAAAGGCTTGATGACTGATGAACTTAGAAAACAAATAATGGAAGCTGAGACCTTGGCGAGAGTTGAGGATCTTTATCGTCCATACAAAGAAAAGAAGAATACTAAGGCAACTCTCGCCAAGGCAAAATGACTTGAGCCGTTGGCGAAGATTTTGGCGAAGGCTGATTTTACTAAAGAGGAATTCGAAGCGGAAGCGGAGAAATTTATTAAAGATACTGGTGATGCCAAGACTTCTGTGAAAGATATCAAAGAAGCTATTCAAGGAGCAAAAGATATTGTAGCAGAAGATGTATCTGATCATGCGGATTTGAGAGATGAAATCAAAACTTGGGAAGACACTAACGCTCTTTTGGGAACCAAAGCTACTAAAACTTTTGAAGAAAACTGAGTATATAAAATCTATAAATCGTATTCCAAGAAGTTATGAGAAATGCCGTCTTATGCATATCTTGCAGTGACTAGAGCAGAATCAGAAAAACAACTTTCTTTGAAATTGACTTTGTCAGATGCTAGAATTTGGGAATCTGCAGTTGGCTTTTTTGTGCCAAAACAAGCAAAAAGCTCTGTTTCGTATTTGGAAGAAGCAATTAGAGATGGATTGGATAGATTGTTATTGCCATCATTGGAAAGAGAACTCAGATCTGATAAAAAAAGACGATCTGACGAAGCTGCGATCAAAGTGTTTGGAGAAAATCTAAAGAACCTTTTATTAACGCCTCCGATCAAAGGTATGACCGTGCTCGGATTTGATCCTGCGTTTAGAACATGATGTAAGCTAGCAGTTGTCGATAAGACAGGAAAATTCCTCGCAAAAACCGTTATTTATCCAACAGAACCACAAAATAAAATTGAAGAAAGTCGACAAACTTTATTGAAATTAGTGTCTGATTATAAAATTGATTTAATAGTGATCGGAAATGGCACGGCTTCGAGAGAATCTGAAAAAGTGGTAAATGAATTTATCAAAAAATATAAATTGAATGTGAAGTATATGATAACTTCTGAATCTGGGGCATCTGTATATTCTGCATCTAAGCTTGCTCAAGAGGAATATCCTGATTTGGATGTAACTATTAGAGGAGCAATTAGTATTGCACATAGAGTACAAGATCCATTGGCAGAACTTACAAAAATCGATCCTAAAGCGATTGGAGTATGACAATATCAACATGACGTAGACCAAAAATATCTCAAAGAAAAACTTGATGAAAAGGTAGAAGATGTGGTAAATGCAGTGTGAGTTGATGTAAATACTGCGAGTTATACATTGTTGCAATATATTGCGGGACTTAGTGAAGCAGTAGCGAAAAATGTAGTAGCTTATAGAGATGAAAATGGTCCTTTTGAATCGAAGGCGCAAATTAAAAAAGTGAAAGGACTTGGACCAAAAGCGTATGAACAGGCAATTGGGTTTTTGAGAATCAAGTGAGGAAAAGAGGTTTTGGATGCAACAGGTATCCATCCAGAAATTCATAAACAAATATATGCTTTTCTTGAAACAGAACTTGGAATCAAAAAAAAAGCATTGACTTTGCCTATGGCAGTAGAGAAATATGCTGATCATCAAATCAAAGAATGGGCTCAAAAATATGATATTGGATATGAAACTATGGTAGATGTTATCAAAGAATTACAAAGACCAGGATTGGATCCTCGTGATGAATTGGAAGTTCCATGTTTTAAATCTGATATTTTGGAAATTACTGATCTTAAAATTGGTATGGAACTTGAAGGAGTTGTAAGAAATGTAACAGATTTTGGTGCTTTCGTGGATATTGGATTACATAGTGATGGACTGGTTCATAAATCACAGATGGCAAATCATTATGTGAGCAATCCTATAGAAGTCGTAAGTGTTGGTCAAAGAGTAAAAGTGAAAGTTTTGGAAATTGATGAAGAAAGAGAAAAGGTGTCATTGACTATGAAAGATGGAAATGATGAGGGTGTTCAAAAAGTGAAATATGCAATTTCAGAAGAAAGAAAAAATGATATATGATGATCTAGAGGTGGAAAAGATGATGATAGTATACCAGAAACTACCATGAAATGAAACATTAGTTTTTCTTAAAAAGAAAGCCGCGATACGCGGCTTTTTCTTTATTTGTTTGTTGTTCGGTTTCTTGTTTTTTTATTTTCAATATTTTTTTTGGTTAGGTTTTCGGCTTGAATATTAATTTTTTCCGAACAAATAACTTCTATTGAAAAATGTTTTGCTCCTGTTATAGGACAATAAACTAGTGTTGAATGAATTATTTTTCTCATATCATATTATTTTTGTTGGTTTTTATTTTGTTGTTTGTTTTTTCTTTTTTGAAAATATTATGGTTTGTTTCCAAAATAATTTCTTCAATTGTTTTATTGCTTTCAATTTCTTTTATTCGGTCATTCTTTAATAAGACATCAGAAGCTCATTTTATAGTTGTTCCATCTATTAATTTTGCTAAATATTCTGGTTTAGCATTTTGAATTGATAATAAAAAAGATTCTGATCATATATTTTCTATTATCTCAAATATTTTTTCTATATATTTACAATGCAAGGTAGTTTCTAATTGATTAAATCAAAAAGTTTTTATATCAAAAAATTTGATAATATCTTTTGTTTCCATCTTTTTGCAAAGATATATTATTACATCTTCTTCATATTTGCTTAGTACTTTTCATAAATCTTTTCACAAGGTTTCCAATAATGTAATGACTTTTTTATTGTCATTCATGTTATTAATTATGTATATCAATTTTTTTATTTCAGACATTCCTGTTTTTTGAATGTTTTCTGCAAATTCCTTTTGATTGTTTATTCTTCATAATATATAATCTTGAGAAGTATTACCTATTTCTATTAAAAAATATCCAATTTTTTTTATGTCAATGTTTTTATTTTTACTTATGTTTTCAAAAAAGAGTTTTTTTTTGTTCTTTGATAGTTCTTTTAGCAAAACGTCTTTGTATTCTGAATATGTGTTTTTACAATTACCCAATTGTATTTTTTTAAACTCATTAAAATTGTCTGGAAATAAATAATTTCAGTTTTTGAAATGATTTTTAATTTTTTTGTAATGTTTTTCAAAAAAAGCAAATAAGTATTCTAATTCATTACTATTTAATTCTGAAAAATTTTTAAAACGAAAATTTCTATCTAAATCAGCATTTTTAATTAAAATATCTATTATTTCGCTTCGCATTTTTTTATCTATTCAATCTTTCTCACTTATATTTATCGTATTTATCATAATTTAATATTATTTTATAAACTTATTTATAGTATAGAAAAACATTAATAAGTCAATATTATTTTTCGTTTGCAATTTATAATTGTTTTTGTATATCTCTGTTTCTGCAAATAAAATAATTACTAACAAATAAAAAAATAAAATTATGGCAGTGATGAAAAAATTTGAAGCATCTAGTGCTTCGATAAAAGTCAATGGGGAGACAATATTGTCTTTTGTAAAAGCAGTTCCTGCTTCTGAAGATTCTCGAAGAGATATTCTTAAGAAGCATGGTATCAATGATCCTAAGCCAGGCCAATGGTATATCCAACAGGATTGGTTAAATGCTTTTAAGGAGATATCTGAAAAAGTTGGTATCGTAACTCTGAAGCTTATTGGGAAGGCTATCCCCAAAAATGCTAAGTTTCCACCTCAGATTAAGGAAACTAAAGAAGCATTTGAAATGCTTGATAAGGCGTATAAGATGAATCACAAAGGCGGGTTTATCGTTGAGTATAAATTTCTTTCTTTTGATCCCCAAAAAAAGAGATCAAGATGGAAATTAACACTCCGTATCCGGAAGATTTCGATGCTGGTATTATGCTGGGATTGTTTGAGAAATTCAAACCAGCTGATGTTATTAGACAACCAAATGTTCGAATGGAAAAGAAAGTAAATGGAATTGTTTACACATTAACTTGGTAAAGTTGTTTTGATATAAAAATCCCGTGTTTTACGGGATTTTTTTGTTTTTTATTGTTCCATTTTGCGTGAAATTTATTTAGAAATTGCATTATATGTTTTGTTGATTATTTCTTGGTCGGACATCAGTGTATGATTTTTAAAATAGATAAAATTAATTTCCTTTTGGTGGTAGTATTTTCTTTCCCAAATAAGATAATGGTTTTTTTGTTATTTCATCAATTATATTCTGGATATATTTGTGGAACGCTTGTATATCTCATCATTTTTCGATGATCATTGTGTCAATTTGCTTTTGAGTTTTTTCAAAATCATTATTATTTTTGGTGTTTATTTCTTTTCGGGGAATATCTTTGAGTATTTCAGAATATTCTTTTTGGAGTGGTAAAAACCCTGTCAGCAAAAGAATAGCTATCCCAGGATACCCGAGGTATCCTTTCCAGTATGAACCGTTATCATTTAGCATAATAGCATTGTTTGCTGGATCGTAAGTAACGGTATAATATTTTTCTCTACTCGAAGAATAAACTTTTGCTTCGACGAAAATCCCATGAGTCACCTCAATTCTCTGGTCTGCAATTGCACCAAGTGCTTCATATATTTTGATGATGGGTGGTGGTGTTCGAAGCATAAAGTTTTGTTAGTTAAAATTTTTTTAATCGTTTTAATGTTTCTTTGAATAATTGTTCTTCTACTCATTCTTCACAGAAATTATGACTTGCTTTGGGTATTTCTATATATTCGTATTTATTTTTTATTAAAGGAATTAATTTTTTTCGTTGATTTTTTAATCTTCCTGTTCCTGCACAAATTATTTTCGTTGGTAGTATATAATCTTTTAGAAGTTTTATTTTGCTCTCTAATCGTTCTTTTATTGTTTTTTTAGAAACTAGTATTTCGATACCTCATTTTCCTATGTAACAATTTTGTTTTTTATTGAAAGTGTATTTTTTTTTCAATCGTAAGGATCTAATGATCCATCTCGCAATATAGCGCTATTTATGTTTTTTGGATTTGTTTTTAATATAGCTAATCATCATAAACTATGACCAATAACAAATATTTTTATATATGTTTTTTTAAAATGCTTTACAAGGGTTTCTATATCACAGGCATTGTCTGTGATATAGACAGTTTTTAATTCTCTAGCTTTTTCTATTGAAGAATTATAAAGGTTTCGTCTAAAAGTATCAAATCACTTTTTTACGAGAAATTTTGCTCCATTGAAAATAATACGTATTGATTGATTTCCGCTTAATCCATGGACAAAAATAACAAGTTTGTCAGATTTGATTTTTGAATTTAATGTTCAGTATATGATGTGATTATCAGGAGTTTTAATAGTAAAAAATTTTCCCATAAGAATAATTTTAAATAAAACCTATTTGTTTTTAATATTTTCCAATAATTTTGGAAATTCCTCCTGTCTAAAGTGGCCTTTGTCTTCAAAAATAAAAAATGTTGCTTTTGGTAGATGTTTTTTTAGTTCTTCACTATGTCTAAAAGGGACAATATCATCATCTTTTGAATGATAAAGTATTATTTTTTCACATTGATTTGTTATATTTCCTAGATTCTTTGGATCAAAAGCAAAATTTCCAATAGTTTCTTCGTCAAGATTATTGTCGTCAAAAACGCTTGAAACAAGATGAAGTTGTTTAACTTTTTTTGGAAATTGGTTTTCACTTAACCGTTTTGTAAGAAAAACGGCTCATTGAGAATGTCCTATTAGAATAGTATCTTCATTGTTTAGAAAAAGAAAATGTCTTTCAAACCGTATTTTCCATGCTACATAATTAGCGTTTTGTTTACATGGCATTTCTGGAATCATTGTTTGATGAGTTTCTTTTGTTTATTCTGTAATTCGTCATCTTCGATTTTTGCTTTTTTCAAAAGGATTATATTCTCGTGTTTTGAGAGAATTATAAAACGCTTCTTTTGTTGTGAAACACGATCATCAACCTATAATTATGATTTGTTTCATAAAATTTTTTATTAATTAAATTAGATTCCCGCCCCAGCTTCGCGACAAAGCGGGAATAACTGAGAGTTGGATTGCCACGCATTCGCTCGCAATGACTTAGATGTCACATTTCATTCGCAATGACTTAGATGTCACACATAATTTGCAATGACTTAGAATTATTTTTTCTTGATAATATGAGTTCTAATAATAGCTCCTAGTGCGAAGAATGCGAATATCATGTCGATACCATTTAGAATTGCTGATAGGATAGAACATCCCAAAAGAATTCAGATTTTTTTTCGATTGTTTAGTTTGTTGTATCAACCTCGTTTTTCTATAAGGAAATTGGTATAGAAATAAACGTTGAGAAGTTTAGCGAACATCATCAATGTAATAAAAATCATTATAGCCAATAATGAAAATGGAATTCAGATTATTGTTATTGCCAAAAGTATTGATATTATAGGAAGAGCTATATAAACCAAGACACCAAATCCCAATGATTCTCGAGGTTCTTTGTTGAGTGTTGTTAATGAAGGTTTGATGTATTGATGAGCAGTGAAAAGAAGAATAAGTCCAAAAATCACTAGAAATGCTAGTCTTGCCCCTGCAAAGCTGCTAAATAGTCATAAAATTTCTTTTTTGCTACTGAAAGATTCTTGTTTAAATGTTATTTGTCCTGACACAATTTGTTCTAGCTCATCATTTTTATTTTGATTTTCATAATAAAGGTTTCCAATAATTTTTGCTCCGGTTTCTATTTTTATTTTTTCGGCTTTTAGTATTGCATCACCTTTGATTGTTCATTGTAAAATAATTTCTTCCGCAATAAATTCTACGTTGTTTGCAATACCTGCAAAATTTATTTTACCACCAACTATTTTGGTTTCTCATTGGATATTTGATCTTTCTTTTATGTTGATTTCTCCTCAAGCAAGAAGTAAGTCTTTTTGTATAATACTTTCTATTATAATTTCTCATCAAACTATTCTTGCAGATTCTCAGATATTCCCATTGATAAATAGTTCTCCTCAAGCAATTAGTAAGTCATCATTAATATCTCAATTGATGAAAATTTTACCACCAGCAATAACTAGATCACCGTTGGTTGTCGTGTTGAGATTTACATTTCCTCATGCAACGTAATAATCGCCTTGTATAGGTGTAGTAATGTTGAGATTTTCTCCAGCATCTGCTTTGAATGCAAAGCTACTGAGTGGTGCGAGGATTGCCAGTGCAAGAATGAAAGAAAAAAGTTTTTTCATGATAATAAGTAAGAGGTAAAAGATATTTTAAATTAGATTCCGACTCCAATTCCTTTAGGTCGGAATGACATTAGGGATTTAGATGGATTGCCACGCTAACGCTCGCAATGACTTAGATGATAATTCTACCGGCTGCGGTTTTTTCTATTTTATTTAGTTTGAGAAGGAGTGGTTCTACGTCTTCTTCGACAGCTTTTTCATTGATACCTAGTTGTACCGAGATGGTTTTGATACCAAGTGGTCTGTCGGCGTTACGAAGGATTTCAAGATATTTTGCATGCAGAGGAGTCATACCTCATTCGTCGATTTTGCTATGGAGCAAGAATGCATCGAGACATATTTGATTTATGATTTTATGATTGGTTTGTGTAATAGCAAAATCTCTAAGTTTGATACAAAGATTGTGGATTTCGCGGGGAACTGCGTCAACTTTGGCAGCGATAGCTGAGAGGATGAAAGGGTCGAAATCCACCGCGTATTGTCTAAGATATTTTTCTATTATTATTTGTTTTTCTTTGGAATCGTATTCCATAAAATGAAAATTATACACAAATCTATTTTTGATCGGTTGTGAAAGTGATTCAGATTTAGTTGTTGCCCCAATTAAGGTGAAAGGATTGATAGGAATTCTAACATTTCATCATTCGGGCATAACCATATCTATCACAAAATCTTCCATCGCGATATATAAAACTTCTTCTATATTTGGTTTGAGTCTATGGATTTCGTCGATAAAAAGTATATCTCATTGTTCCAATGAATTTAGTATACTGATAATTTCTGATGGTTTTGTGATTGCATAACCTGTAACAGCTTTGATCCCAACACCAGATTGTTTGGCAATTATATTTGCCATAGTTGTTTTTCCGAATCCACTTGGTCCAGAAAAAAGAATATGACCAATATGCGATTTTCTCTTTTTTCAACTTTCTATAGCTGTTTTGAGTACGTTTTTGATATGTTCTTGTCAGATAAATTCATCAAAAGATAACGGCCTGTGTGTTCCGTTTATGTTGAGGAGTTTTTCAGTGTTGATTTTTTTGATCTCCATGGATTGTTTTTGCTTATTAAATAATTAATTCTTTTTGATTTGGTAGTAAGCGGTAGTATTTGGTGCTTGTGTAATTGTATATATTTTTTCTTCTATTCTTGCGGTTCATTCCAAAATAATTCTATTGCTTACAATAAAGTTTATTGTTCCTATTTTTTGATCAGTACTAATATCATAAACATCTCAATATCGTACAAAATTTTTGCTAAAATATGTTTCTGTTGAGCTTTTGATAACTTTGTATTTTGTGTTGAAAATTTCTATATATCATAATTCAAAGTTTGCATTTTGAAGAAGGTTGGTATCAATGAAAATGTCAGATTTAAAAGCTTCTGGTATTTCTCAAGAGAGCAATCATCATGTTGTTTGAATTGTTCATGGAACGGTGTTGAAAATCATATTTTCCAATGTATTGGTGTTTAGATTATTGATTAATTGGAATTTCACTCTAAATCTATAAAGAAATAAAGCTACTTCGTATCTAGTAATTGGACTATCAAAAGTAATCGCATCAGCAGGTCATACTATTCCCATATCCAATGCTTTTTGATAATATGCTGTCCATCGAGGATCTTTTGTTTCGTCAAGTTTTTTACCTTCTACCAATCTTATTAGAGCAGTAATAAATTGTCATTTAGTTAATATAGTTTTGGGATCAAATAATTGATTTCATCATTTGAGGATTTCCATTTTACATACATTTTGGATGTGTGTAGTCAGTGTTGGATCGGCTTTTGTTAAATCTTTGAATTGGCATTCTATAGGTAATGTTCAAATTAATTTTTCTTGTGAAAAATTGAATACATTTGCAAATACATCAAATATTTTTGCTGATTGTTCTCTAGTAAGAACCTCGAATGGTCTATATTCTCATATTGTCGAAAAACTTGTAAGTCAGTTATCGTGCATCCATCTGATTGCTTCTTGAAGTTCTGGGTCATTTTCTACGCTAATAGAATTTGCTATTGCTGAAAATTTTTGAGCAAGTTCTGATGATGGTTCTGTCCCCGTTTGAGGTGTGGTTGATCATGTCTGTGCGATTCCTGTGAGATTTTGTAATGTGAGTTGCGATTGTAATTTGAGTGATGAGTCGTTGGCAATTGTTTGTAATCTATAGATATAAAGAGCTATTTCATATCTTGAAATTTCTTTTTCAAAATTATTATTACTTAATGTTGTTAGTCAAAGAGCCTTTCATTTTATATAATAATCTGACCATCGTGGATGTTGATCTTCAAATGAAACCTTTCCTTCGAACATTCTAATTAAAATTGCCATAGCTTCTGGTCTTGTTAATTCTTTTTGAGCCATGTAATTGTTGTTGAATCACTTGATAATTCCTCGTTGGCATACATTTTGGATAAAAGGAACTAATTCTGGATTAAATATTCATTTGTCATTAAAATTACAATTAGTATTTTTTATTTCTTTTGTATATCAAAGAACATTGTATGCTTCAGAAAACATTTTTGCTGCTTCTTCTCTAGTAAGTGGATCATACATTCTATAGTCTGTTTGATTGTCATATTTGGTTAATCAATTGACATACATCCAAGAAAGAGCGCGTTCAAATTCGGTTCCTGTGGTATTTAGTCAGGTTTGTATTGTGTTTGTTCCTGTTGCTTGTACTCCGGTGTTTGTTATTCATGTTTGAATTGTTCCCGTTGTTTGTATTCCTGTATTTAGTGTAATACCAGTAATTGTGATTGTTTTGGTTACAGGATCTATGATAATTTGTGCTTCGGCATTTGCCTGAGTGTATGTTATTATCAATGTTACTAGAGCAATTGCAGTAGTAAAAAGAAATTTTTTTGTCATTTGTTTTTGAAAAACGAATAAAATTTATATTTTTTAGAATAGTTTTTATATATATGTTTTCAAGAGTAATCATCTTTGAATGTATTGATTTTGATATCTTTGTCAAATAAAAAATTGACTAGTTGGGAATAGCTTATTATATATGTTTTACTTTAAAATGGTGTTTTTGCTTGAAAAAGGGTTTTCTATGATTATGATATTTTGATAATCTAAAAAAATCTAATAACTATGGGAAAACATTACAAGAGAATGACATGCTCTGAAAAGAAGTCGTTCATTCAGAGGCAAATTGCCTTACAAAAAGATCCAATAAGTGTACATGGAATGTTTTGTGCTCATGCGGATCCTTCTGATTTATCTTCTTCTGTGGAGACAATTGATGACTCTGTTTCTAAAGTTGTTGATTGCGGCTGTATATTTGAAGAGGAGTGTCAACAACTTTATGTTGCTGACGAATTGGATATAGAAAAAAGGGTTCAACATTTTATGAACAGGTATTCCGCAGAACAAGCTGAGGAGTTTGCCAAAGAGTTTGCAATGTCAGAGAATTAATTTCTGACTGAAAGGGGGTTGGTTTTTTATCAACTCCTTTTTCCTTTGCTTTTTTTTTGGAAAAATATACAAGATATTTGTTTTATTGTTTATATGTTTTTATGAAAAAAAGAATTCTTACTTGAATAAAACCTACAGATAGTCAAATTCATTTAGCAAACTATTTTGGAGCTGTTAAGCCTATGATAGATTTGTCAAAAGAATTTCCTGATGCTGAGTTTTTTTTGTTTTTGGCGATAATGCATGGATTGACTTGATTACATGATGGCAAAGCAATACATGATAATAGCCTAAATGTTTTGAAAATATATATGGCTTGTGGAGTGGATCTAAGTAAATTCGTGATTTATAATCCAGCTGATGTCCCAGCACATGCTCAACTAAATTGGGTACTTGGATGTATAACACATATGGGATTTATGGAACGTATGCATTCTTACAAAGAAGCTTTGGATAAAGGTAAAGCCAAAGAAATTAGTGTAGGAGTTTTTACTTATCCAATTTTGATGGCAGCAGACATTTTGCTTTATGATGCTGATGTGGTGCCAGTTGGTCAAGACCAAAAACAACATGTAGAATATGCCAGAGATATAGCACAAAGATTTAATAACTTATTTTGAGAAACTTTTAAATTGCCTCAGCCTTATATCAAACCTGAAGTTGGTACAATAATTTGAATAGATTGACGTAAAATGTCCAAATCATACAATAATTATATTTGACTTTTGGATGATGAAAAACAAGTTCTAAAGAGAGTTAAACAAATAGCAACTGATACCAAAACAGTTGAAGAACCCAAAGATCCTGATCAATGTAATGTATATGCTTTGTGTAAATTGTTTTTAACATCAGATGAAGATACGTCTTTGAGAAAAAAATATCAAGCTGGATGACTTAGTTATAAAGAAGCAAAAGATTATCTCTTTGAAAAAATAATGGCTTTTTTGAAACCTATTCAAGAGCGTTATGCACAGATTAGTGATCAAGAAATTATTGATTTGATGAAAAAAAATGCTGTATATGTAAATGAATTGGCAAACAAAAAAATTGCTGAAGTTTACAAGAAAGTTGGATTTACTCTTTAGAACTTAGAGCTTAGAACTTAGAACTTAGAACTTAGAACTTAGAGCTTAGAGCTTAGAACTTAGAGCTTAGAGCTTAGAACTTAGAGCTTAGAACTTAGAGCTTAGAACTTAGTTTTTAGAATTATAATTAATAAAGATGACACAAGAACAAGAAGTTGATTTCAGTGTTATGGGTGCTGATGAGTGGAGTGAAACTGACAAAAAAATAAGTCAGATTAAAAATATTCTCAAAGAAGAATGAGTAGAAAACGATCCGGAATTGTTGGAAGCTTTTGATGAAGCGATAAAAGATGCGCTAAATGATAATTAATTTATATATTTTTCTCTATTATGCAAAAAAAACTTAAATGTCCTTTGACAAAAAAACAAATAGAAGAAATGATTTCTGTTGCAAAAAAAACTCGTGAATTTGCTTTTTCACATCGTTCTATGCACAAAATTTGAGCAAGTGTTTTGACTGTAGATGGTGAAATTTTTGGATGATGTAATATAGAAAGTGTGATTAGTGGTCTTGGTACTTGTGCTGAACGTTGTGCTGTAGACAATATGGTTGCTCATTGAATGTATGATATTGTTGCTGTTTGTACGATAGATTCTGGACATACTCCTACATGTGGAGCTTGTTTGCAATATATAATGCTTTTTTCACAAGTTTCTGGGCAAGAAGTTTGGCTTATAAATTGAAATACTGATTGAGATTATGAAATCAAAACTTTGTCTGAATTATTGCCAGAATGATATAGAACTCAAAGTAATCTAAAAGCAATTAGGTCTTATAGTAAAGTAAAAAGAAAATAATTTCTTATTTTGAAAAAAGGTGCTGTGGAATCGTAGCACCTTTTTTATTTTATAGATTTGGCGCAGGCGAAGGCGCTGGTCCGGCATCGTTGGAGGTTGTAGCCTCATGTCTTTCATGTGATATCCAGCGCCTCGCCTATAAAGTAGAGTCAGGCGGTCTTTTTACTTTCCATAGTTGGGAGGATTTCTTTCATATGGACTCCGCCGACCATTATTTTTGCTTCTTCTCGGGGTCTAAGAGATTTTATCGTAAATTCGGCTATTTGTTCCCCATGAAAATGATTCGTGATTTTTTTGATTGCCGTAGTTGGGTTGAATACAATTGTTATCGTGAAATCGGAAAATCAGATGGATTGCTTCATTTCACTCGCAATGACATTTAATCAGATTTTTTTTTGTATTTTGAATTCAGCTAATGCATTTGTTATATTGAAAATCCCAGGTCAAGATAGTCATCGATGAGTAAATAATAAATCTCCTGTTTGTTGGAAAATAGGTTTGTTGTGATAGTTGAGTGTGATTGTTGATTTAATGCTGTTTCATGTGAGCATTGAAAAATCTTCGTTGGTTTCTATACCACAAAGTCCTGGAAGTGTTTTAGTTGTTTCCAATCAGAATTGTTGTGCAATTTGTAAAGCAAAATCAGTAGCTCCGATTTGAGGAAAAGACTTTCATCAAGTTGCAATTATGAGGTTTTTTGTTTCAAAAATATCTTCATTTGTTTTTATGATAAATAGATCTTCCTTTTTTGAAACGTTGATAATCTCCTGATTTAGTTTCGTTTCTGTGTTGTTTTCTATTGTTTTTTTGATAAGCAGATTATTTAGTTCTTCAGCTTTTCCACTTTTGAGAATTAATCTTCCATTGTCTTCTTTTTGTATTTCAATTCAATTTTCTTGTAAAAATTTTTTCATGTCATCTGATCCAAATTTGTGAAAAAGGCTTGGAAGTGCTTTTTTGTTTTGTCCAAAATAATCGTTTATTGGATCTATGTTTGCATTAGAAAAATTACATCTTCCTCAACCGGAAAGAAGAACTTTTGTTCAAAGTTTATCAGTTTTTTCTAAGATGATTTTCTTGTTTTCTTTGGGTAGTTGTCCTGCACAAAAAAGCCCAGCAGCTCATCCTCAAATAATAATTATATCGTACATAGTTTATTTTTATAAATAATTATTCTTTATTTCCTTTACGTTCGTAAGGTAAATAACTTTCTGCTATATTTATAAAATTTTCTCGTTCTTCTTCCATTCTTTCTAATTCATCAAGATTATTAATTATATTTTCGTCGTTTTTAATAATTTCTATATTAATATTTATTTCATCTATCATTTGACCAATTTCTTGTTTTTCCAAAGAAGATTTTTTTATTTTTTTATTTAAATTTTTTATTTCTTTTCATGATTTACTTATTTCTGTTTCTAGTCGAGTTTTTAGGTTCCAAATATGTTTATTTATTATGTTATAGGTTTTTTCAAGAGTTTCTTTGGTATTTTCAGCTTTAGTTGTTAATTGTTTAATTGTTTCTATTTTGCTTGTTTTTGATGTTTCTTTACTACTTATTATCATATCTTGTTTTTTTGTCTTTTTAAGAAAATTATGAGCTATAAAGTTGCTTATATTTTTAAAATTTTTTAAATCTGATATGTTACCCAATGTTTCTTCTTGAAAACTATTGAAATAACTGTTTCTCATTGTATTGTTTTTTATTGAAATAAATACTCTTTAATTATAAATATTTTTTTATAAAAGTCAATTTATTTTCTTAGAGTAAACATTCGTTTAAATATTTTATAGAGTCGAGGATTTAGGACGATATCGAAATTTCCTGTATATTCAGTTTTGATCCCTCACATAGATTCTTTGAATGCGCTGACGCTGGCGAGTTCGTGTTCTGGGAAGCCGGTTGGCGCGCCTCACATCATGTCGCATGTAGCAAATCACTCGGCTCTTCCCCAGGTAAATATCTTGAATTTGAGGTATTGTTGTCATCAAATATTATTATGGTTTCTGTCAGCAAAACTGTAGAGACAAACTAGATTTTTTTGGTCGAAAATACAGATGGCACCAGACAAAATTTCTCATTCATGTTCTGTGATAAAAACATTTCCTGTATGGGTACTTATGAGATGTTTAACGAGTTTGTGATATTGATGTTTGGTGATGGTATGAAATCATTTTTTACCAGCAGTTTGTTGTCGTTTATGATAAAATTTATCGTATTCAGCTTCTGTGATTGCTCTAAATCCAATATCATTTTTGATGGCTTTTTTGGTACGTAAACTAGAGGCTTTATTCATATCTTTGATGAGTTCTTCGTCAGTTTTGCTTAGGTCATAAACAATCCCACTTTCTGGCAAATTTTCTCTAAATGAATGGATCAGATGGTAGTCTTCTCTCATTCTTGAACGAAGGCTTAGTCTAGTATCTCTGAGTGAGTTAGATAATTCATTGTTTATGTCTTTGACATTAAAAGTTTGGATTGTGGATGTGATACCTCGTTGGAAAAAAATATCTGTCCAATGATGTCAAAACTTGGATTTTATTTCTTGGATAGCCTTGCTAATTTCTTTGTGATCTTTTGGCAATTCAATTCATAGAATCTGATATCGTTTGAGGGTAATAGGTCCGAGTTTTTTGGTTTTGATTGTTCAAAAATAGTCCTTACCGAAGAGGTTTATGGTAAAGGTTGGTTTGTTGTATATATCTTTTTGGATTGTTTTTCGGATTGGGGATTGGTAGAGAGACATAATTTTGGATATTAGTATTTAGAACGTTAGATTTTGGATCTATAATTATATGAATTCTTGATAGTGTTTTGTGGCTGGAAAACAAGAGAAGTTGAAAAAACGTCTCATATTTACCGGAGCCGGTAAAAAGTACTATTATGGCTTTTATTAACTGTTTTGACAATATAAATTTTCTCTTTAAATTATTCAATCAAGGCTTTCCTTGAGTATTATATATTTTCTTTATCAATTAATTTCTTGTTAGCTTCTTTTACTAAACGATCAAAATCTGATTCAAAAAGTTTATCTTGAATTGGTTTATATTGTTCAAATTCACTTTCTGCGAACGCTTTTGCCATTTCTGCATCTACTTTACCTAGATTTTCAAGGATGTCTGCCTCGTTAAATTGGAGAAATGCATTGAGTTTTTCTGATCGGTCTTTCATTGTCATAGGAATTCATTTTTCTGCTTGGTTTTCTGCGTAGTCCAAATACATGGTTACAATTCTATTTAATGCTTTGATTTCTTTCTCGTTGAGATAGTTTTTTGCAACGATAACATCAGATTTTAGTATTTTTCCTATTGGAGATTTTTTTCGTGTTTTGAGTCCCATATGCTCTTTTTTGTGATTTGCTCTATCTACAATTATTTCTGCTGCAGTATGTCCATGAATAGCAAAATGAAGTTTGTTTTGAACCATAGCAAAAAAATCTTTGGTAGTGGGAGAGTGTAAATCATAATCTAAAGCAGTTGCATAGATATCAGTTATTTGTTGGTAAAAATTTCTTTCGCTTTCACGGATATCGCGGATTTCCAGAATCAAATCTTTGAAATATTGTTTATTTAAATATGCTCCATTTTTGAGTCTTACATCATCCAAAACATATCCGCGAAGGGTGAAGTCTTTGAGAACTTGTGTTGCTCGTCTTCTGAAATTAGTCGCTTTTTGAGAATTTACACGATAACCAACGGCGATAATTGCTTCTAAACTATAATGATTTGTTTGGTAAACTTTGCCATCTTCGGCAGTTATTCCAAATTTTCGAATAACTGAACTTTCCTCTAATTCTCAAGAGGAAAAAATCTCTTTAAGGTGGTAGTTTATTGTATTTACTTCAACATCAAAAAGTTTAGCTATAAGTTTTTGACTAAGCCAGACATTTTCATTTTGTACACGAACCTCTATTCCATCTTCTCCAGCTTGTGAACTGAAAATAAGAAATTCTGCTGAGCTATTTCTAATCATAAGTTTTGGCATTAGTATAGTATATTGATAAATTTGTCTATTTGTGGAATTATATCGTAAATCTGAAGTAAAATCAAGATGAATTATTTATAAAAAACCTCACAGGTGTTGTGAGGAGTAAGGATTTATCTCATAGCCTTCAGAATTGCTTGTTCTAATTTCTTGGGTTCGTCACTCCCTATCCTGTATATCTTATCATTTTTCATTTTTATTTCAACTGCATCAAAACCAGAAACATTAAAAATCCACATCTTGGGCCAGAACCATACTCTAATTCCCCATCCATAATATCGATGATTTTTTACGGTTTTGGCGGATAGGATATCATCGAGCGAAAACTTTTTCCTAAAAATCCCATAACCAAATTTGATTGCTACATATTTTTCATCAATACGTACTTGGAGTGATATGAAGGAGGCAAGCAGAAAAACAATCAACGTCATTATGCTAGTGATAGCAAAATTTGGACCAGAGTTGTATGAAACAGGCTCAGCAGAAGCTGTTATATACGACCATGCGAAAAGTGCTAGTACGATTAGGGTAACAACTAGCATTAGATAGCTAAATTGAGTGTGTTTGTAGGGCATTGAGGGAGGGGTTGGGGTAAAGGATAATTTATTTTAATTTATCAATAACAGAGTAAATACAGTTTTCTGTGTTTGTATCTGTTCATAATCATCGCCGTTCCTCATGATTTATTCTGTTTGATATAGTATTTAGTCGTTTTTGTGTTTTTTTGAATAATTCATCAATTTCTCATATAAACAAACTAATCTCTTGTGTCTTTATATCATTATGAGCTAAATTTTTACTTCTATAATCTCGTAGTTTTTTTATTAAATTTTCTTCTGCTTCAATTTCGGCTTTTATATTACTTAATACTTTGTTTGTTATTGGTTTATATGCATCTGCCAGGTCGTATATGTTTCTATCTTTATTATAGAGAATAAAATTATTTTTATTGAATTGTTTTATATTTGAATGAATAAAGTTTATTAATTTATATAAAGACAAAGAATTTTTATCGTTATCAAAAAATTTTGATAGTTCTAACGCAAATGTTTTTCTATGTGCTTCAAAAGTTGTTCAGAAAAATCTTATAAATTTATTTATTATGTCTAAATTGTTCTCTGCTTCATCTCCTTTTATATTTGGTGCAATAGATTTTTTTAGTGCATCTCGAACTAAAAAGTGTTCATAAGCTGTACTTAAATTTATTTGTAACTCTTTTATCATTTTCATTGCTTGTTCAAATTTTTCCATTTTTTTTAAAGAATTAAATACTATCTTTAGATGGTATTGTTAATGTAAATAGTTTGTTGGTAATCCAAATACAGCGGAATAATTTTATTGAAAGAAGTGTTACGTTGATAGATAACACCAGTCAATCTACTATTTTAACATCATCACTATTAATAAATTTAATTCATAATCGTACTAGAATTCGAATTCATATCCGTTTTATTGTGTTTATGTAGATATTAATAACATTGTGATATTGTCATGATTTTTGTAATTTTTCAAGTTTTGGTCAATCTTTCAAAGAAAAAATAATGGATAGTGTTGTTATTAAAAATCACAATAATCCAATTAATGACTGTATTCGTGTGAATACAAAATTTTCATTTATTGAATTAAAAGAAAGGAAATAATTTCCTATTAAATATATTATAAATCACAATACGAATGAAATTGCTGTTTCAATAATTATAAAATTTTGCTTATAGAAATTGTTTGTCATGGTTATTATTGAATTATTTTTAAAAGATAGTTTTTACGATCTTTGAATGCTTCAACTATTTGTAAAAACATATTTTGTGAATCTAACATTTTTGATTTTCAAATTTTGACCGCTTTAACTTTTGATTCTACCTTACTTTCTAATAAATCAAAATATTCTATTTTATATGACCTCTTATGTACTCATTTGATTTTGAATTTAGTATCGTTTCACTGATCGTGTTTAAAAAAGTTTTTTATTTTTTGTATGAATCAGGCAGTATTGTCGGTTCCCATTATTCTATTTCTTGATTTATGTGCTGGTTTTAAAATAATCTCTATATATTCTGTATCTCAAAATTCTGATGCACTCTTTAAAGCATCAAATAAGTTCTCATCTAAATTTTTTACAGCATTGATATTGTTCTTTGAAATACCAAATTCTACCATTTTTATTTGAGATAAATCTGCAACTATTTCTAAAATATCTTTTCTTAAAATTATATTAATTGTTACCATAATATCTTTTACTGTTGGCAAAAGTTTTATTTTTTGATTAATATATTCTTCTAATGCATTTGCTTTAGTTCAATGAAAATTGTATTCAATAGCCAATATCTTGCTTGATTTAAAGTAAATGAAATGTGTTGCCTCAGATAATCATTCATTAGTTCATAATCATAATTCATGAACCTCTCTTTTACCAATTTTTCATTTAGCAGGTATATCTTCGGTTCTTAATTCTCTAAAGATTCCCTCGATTCGTTCTTGTCTTTCATTTAAGTCTGCTAAATATGTTCTTTTGTATCAAAAATACATATTTTCTCCATCAAGTTTTAAGATTTCTTTCAAAATATTTTCAAACTTATCTCATGAAATAGAAACTTGAAAAAAGTGTATTCTTTTATTTACTTCTGTCATGCTTCTTTTTAATAAATAAATATGAATTTCATAAAGAAATGATTATAAAAGTCAATCTGATAAAGGTAAAATTTAGTTAATGTCTTACTAAATTTTATAAAAAGAAAAAACTGCACAACCGTGCAGTTTCTCTGTATTTTGGATTGTTTCATTTTTATTCGCAATGACTGATTCGTTATTTATTCTTTTTAACATTCTCCAACTCCTCATTCATCTTAACCAATTTCTCTCTATTTTCCTGTAAACTCTTTTCCCTATCAGCTACAACATTTGCAGGGGCTTTGGAGCGGAAGTCGCCTGAGTTGAGCATGCGATCTTGGTTTTCTATATGCTTGGATAACTGGTCGATTTCTTTGGTTAATTTGCTTTCAATTTCTGCCCAATTGATCTCCTGATGTGTCTGGACACCTACGGTCAATGTTTCTACCACTTGGATATAAACGTTGTCTTCCATATTTTGGTTATCATCCATAAACGTGATAGAAAGTGCCATATTTAACTTAGTTATCAGTGGAACATATTCTGTCCAAGCGTCTTTGTCAGCGATGCCTTTGATGAAAATATTAACCTTTTCGTTTGGTTTGATATCGTTATCTTGTCTCAGATTTCTAATTGCTCAGATAACTTGAGTGAAGAGGTTGAAAGTATCACGAGCTGGTTCTTGGTTTAATGATGTTGGTCGTGATTGTTGGATCAAATGTCCTTTGAAACTAAATAAATCTCGTAATGTTTCTGTAACAAATGGTGCGAATGGATGCAATATCTTGAGAATAGTTCCTATGCTGTAACGAAGAATATGCGCTGTAACAGGTGATTGAGATGATTTGGTGATCTCGATATACCAATCACAAAAGAAGTTCCAAACAAATTCTATAATGCTACTTGCAGCTTCACCATACATGAAGTCTTTGAAATATTGGTTGATTTGATCGATATGTTTATCAAAAATATTTAGAATCCACTTGTCTGCGTCTGTTGTTTGTGCAAAGTTTGCTTTGATGAAATCACGTTCTTCTTCTCGAGAAAGTTCGCTTGCTTCAAACTTCATATCTACGTATTTGCAGGCATTTCGGAGTTTGTGCAAAAATCTGGACGAGTAATCGACCTTTGTCAACGAATATTTGAGATCGTTTCCAGGTGTTGCACCTGTGATTAGGCTAAGTCTGAGAGCATCTGGTCCGTGACTGTTTATAAGTTCTATTGGATCGATTCCATTTCCTGCTGATTTGGACATTTTTTTCCCTTTTCCATCTCTTACGAGACCATGGAGATAAACGTGTTTGAATGGTGATTTCCCAGTGTTGGCAAATCCCATCATCATCATTCTTGCAACTCGGAAAAAGAGGATGTCGTATCCAGTTTCTAGTACTTCACTAGGGTAGTATTCAGCTAAATCTTCTGTATTTTCTGGTCGTCCCATAATCGCGAAAGGTCGTAATGCACTAGAAAACCAAGTATCCAATACATCGTTATCTTGTACTATTTCTGTGCTTCCACATGTTTTACATGCAAATTCTAATATAAATTGTCCATCGTCAGTACTTACGATATTTGGTAATGTTTTTAATAATAATATAATCTGATTTGTATCTTTGTTGTGAATTGCTGTTTTGATTGTTTCTACTTGATTGAGTAATGTTTGATTATCTTTGAATTTTGTACTGTAAATTGTGTGATAAATATCTCCGATTGTTCCATTTTGTGGAGTAAGACTTGTTGTATTTAGAAGTTCTATTAATTTTTCGATAGAGAATGTTTTTTCTAATCTATCATCAGCAACAAGGTTGAAAACTATATGTCCCAACACAAATCCGTCTGTTTGCTCGATATTTTCGAAAAAAGCGTCTTCGTCCATAGGATGAGCGTGTCATTTTTCACAGTATCGAACTGGAATTCTATGTCATCGTCGAAGTTGTCTAGAAATACATCGTGGTCTGATATTTTCCATCCAATCGAAAAATGTTTTGTTGAATCTTGCAGGATGAATTGTGGTTTCTCATGTTTTAACGGCGTTGATAGATTGTTCTGCGTATTCTTTTACGTCTACAAATCGTTGTTTGGAAACTAATGGTTCAACTCTAGTATTACATCTTTCGCAGTGAGGAACTGTGGTTGGATAATCTTCAGCTTTTGTAAGATGTCCTTTTTGTTCCAAAACTTCTATAAATTCTGCGAAATGTTTTTTGCTATCTTTTCCGCTAAATTCACCAGCAACTTCTGTCCAGATTCCTGCTTTATCAAATGCAAAAATATCTAGAGGGAGATTATGTTTTTGTCCAAGGGCAAAATCGACAGGATCGTGTACTGGAGTTACTTTGAGAGCTCATGTACCAAAATCCAATGCTACAGTATCTTCTGAAACCACAGGTATCTCTTTGTTGGAAATTGGGATACAAATAGTTTTACCAATTCGCTCTTTTCGTTGCCCTTCTGGATGCACAGCAATTGCCACATCTCCAAACATAGTTTCTGGACGAGATGTTGCAACCGTGATACTAGCTGTTTTTTCTGGATTGAAATATTGGATATAATAAAGTTTTCCTACCGTATCTTTGTGTTCAGCCTCTAAGTCAGAAAGTACTGTCTGACATCTCGGACATCGGTTGATAATATAGTTTGATTGATATATTTTTTGTGCGTTTGCTAGATTTACAAATGATTTTCTAACTGCACGAGAAAGCTTTTCTGAAAGGGTAAATTGTTCTCTTGATCGATCGCAAGCAGATCACATCATTTTGGTCTGATTTACAATCGTAGATCTACAAGAACTTGCTCGGTCTCGGATTTTATTTATGAATTCTGATCTTTCGAATTGATGTCTAGATTTACCCTCTTCTTTGGCAACTTTTTTTTCTACTACTACTTGGGTAGAGATTCCTGCATGGTCAGTACCTGGTACCCAAAGAGCTTCTTTGTTGTTCATGCGAGCGTGTCTGATCATAATGTCTTCTAGAGCCATTGTCATAGCATGTCCTAAATGGAGGATTCCTGTCACATTTGGCGGTGGAATAGGTACTACAAATTTACCATCATAGCTATGATTATCGTTTGGTGTAAATAATTTTTTGGCTTCTCGTTGTTCATACAATTGTTTGGTAGTTGTATGATCGAAACTAGCTGGAAATTCTCTTTTGGTCATTTTGTCCTAAATTTTAAGCTAAAAAAAATCCTTGATGGTGAAATCAAGGAGATAGTTGTATCTTTCTCCTTTTATTAGATCACGACTGAAATATTAGAGTTTTTCATAGTGTCGAGTATATAAGTTGGAGAAAGAAATGCAAGAAAAAATTATATTACATAGATTTTAAATATTTTTTAAAACTTTCTATTTTATTTAATAATTTTTCATCTTTTATATGTTCTGATAAATGGTCTAGGTCATTCAATATATTTTTGATATTTTCTAGTTCTATTTTTTTTTGTTCATCGGAAAAAAAATCTCGTCTCATACATAAATTTGTTAATTCTCTTCGTTTTTTTTGATCTTGATTAATTAACATATCTTTTAATAATTTTATTATTTCTTGTTCTGGTTTTTTGATTGCATATATAAGATTCTTTGATCATGATTTTTGAATTTCTGATAATAATTCTTCTTTGGTTTGTAATAATATTTTTAAGCTTTCATTGCTAATATTGGTTTCTTTGCTAAGAAATCTTATTTGTCCAAGAAAAATTCATACTTTTTCAGCAATGATTCATGCTTGTCAAAGATCGTTATCAATTAGTTTATCTTGTCATTTTGATAGCTTCATTTTTATCGTTATTATAAAAAAACAACTAGTTTATATATATTTTCTATAATAAATCCAGTTGTTTTTATATAATTTTTATTTTTTGGTTGTTTTTATGCGGCAACAGTTTCTTTTTGTGTAACCAAAGACTCTTTTGGTATGGAAATACTGAAATTTATTTGTTTTAGTTCTGGATTATCTGTTTCGTTTATTGTGCATTCTAATTTTCAACCGCCACTTTTTCTAATTATATCGATAAATCATAATCATGCTCATCACCTTTCTGAAATACCTCATTCATTCATTTTTGTTTTGTATTCTTCTCTGAGTTGTCATTCATCCATATTGTTTAGTTCATTTAGACGTTCTGGTATTCGAGATATATTATCTTTGGTATAATTTGATGTAGTAATTGTTATTGAATTTTCATCTGATATTATACTTACTTCTCAAATTTCGTATTTTTTGTTTTCTTTATTTTCTCATTTTTTCATATAATATTTATCTTTTTGTACATTCTTTGCCATTTCTTCCAATATATTAAACACTTTTTTATAAAATTTCCTTTCTGCTTTGTCTTCAGATTCTGATGCTAAAAAATCAATATGAGCCAATAATTCGTTTCTTTCACTGTTTCCATTTGCTACATTTTTTCTAGTAAGCACGAAATTTCATGATTTGATCGTTTCTCTTTCTTTTGTCAGTCTTTCTTCTGTTTCTTTTGCTTTTTCTTCAATAAGAACATCCAAAGTCATTTGTTTATAAGTGTCTTTGTCAAAACTAATGTTTCACTCTTGAATTTTATTGATATCTGGAGTTTTTGTTTCTAGTATATTGTTCATAATAAAGGGGGTAATAAATAAACTATATCTAATTTTATATAAAAAAAGCTTTTCTGTCAAATTTTGGCTGACTTTTTATTTAGAAAAAAAACTGAGGTTTTTTATCTCAGTTTGAATTTAAATTTTTGTTAATATAAATTATTTTTATTTATGAGTCGAGTTGTATTGTTTTAATATTTCGTTTATTTGGTCTTGATAAAATTTGAGTCTTGTTACTAAACTTTTTTTTTCTTCTCAATAGAACAGGTTTAGATTTGATTCTATGATTGTTTTGTGATTTCGGAAATTTATAATTAAATCTTCTAAATCATTTTCTTGTTTATTGATTTTTTCAAATAATTCATCTATTCTGTCTAGTATGCTTATGTTTTTTGATAATGTATTTTGTATTATTTTAAATTTTATTTCTCGGAATTCTTGCAGCGCTTTTTGAGCGTCTTCGTTTAATATTTTATCTATTTGTTGGTTTGTTGTATTCTTTACTTTTTCTATATTTTTTTCTGTAATTTGGTTTGTTCATATTGTCTCAATAAGTTGAAAAAGTGTTCAAATCGTTTCTCAGATTGTTTTTTTCCATTTGCTTGAGAATCAATAATCTTTTTCATCCAAAGGAAGCCCTTGTATTTTTGAAATTAAATTGTCAACAGTTTTATCCAAAAGATTGCTAACCATTTTTTTTTGATAAAAATAAAGTTGCTGTTGATTATAATTATTTTTTATTGAATGTCTAGTTGTTTTCTGATAAAATTTCTTTTGTTTTTTTAGATTGATTGTTATCTATTATTGTTTTTGAAATAGCTATTTTACATGTTATTTTTGCCAATCGTATTGATTCTCAATTTATTTCAGTTTTTTTGAATTGAAATTTGAAAGGTTTTGGATTGTTTTCATTTTTTATTTTTTTCCCTATTTTTAAAAGTCAGACTCATTTTGTTGGATCTCAAAGTTCTCTATCTGTTATTTGTTTAATAAAGGCATCGTGAATCTCTTCTTTTTCTTTCTGGTTTATATCATTTAATAATTTTTCTAGGTAATTTTTTTGTTCTTCTTTTTTTATATAATTTATAGTTTCTACGCAAATAAAGTTTTGATTTTCCTCTTTTTTTTCATAGATGCTAATATTTGATTGTAATTCTTTTATTGAGTGTCTGATTGTATTTTTATATATAGTTATAATTACTGATTCAATATCTTTTTTATAATTTGTTAATCAGATTGATTTTAAATAATCGTTTGTTGTTTGTATAATTTCTCAAATATTGTTTATATTTTTGTTATTTATGTTTTTTTTGTGATAGATTAATTTATTGTTTTGGTTTTCTATAGAATTTATATCGCCAAAAATAGAAATTATTGCTTTTCTTCATTCTTCTTGTCATTTGATGTATATCATGTCTTTTGTTGTTTGATTTTTTAGATCTTTTTCTGTGGCTTTTGTTTTTTCTTTTATAATCATTTTTTAAAATTTTGATGTAAAAAATTTAAATTTATTTTAATTGTAATCGAAAAAATAAATCTGTCAAATTTTGGTGAATCTGTTTAATAATAGAATCTGTTTTGTTTGTTGAGTTTTTAATAATGTTTTATATTTCATCCTGTTTTTACAAAAACGCAAGTCTTTTTGCTTGTGTTTTGTGTGTTTTTTTGGGCTTTTTTGAGCTTTTTGGGTATACTTAGATTAGAACTTAGAGATTAGAGCTTAGAACTTAGAGCTTAGAACTTAGAACTTAGATTTTTCTACCAACTACGTTCTACCAACTACGTTCTACTTACTACCAACTTTATAACTTTATAAAATAATATGAATTTGACTCAGTGTGAACAGAATCTCCAAGCAGTTTATGAAAAAAATCCTATTTTGGGGGAAAATATTTCTCAAATTACAAGTCTTGCTTGGTGAGAAGATAAATCGGAATGTTTGAATCTTATGTGATGAGTTACTAATGTGAAAACTTTTATTTTTCAGAAATCTTCTTATGTAGCGCCAAAAGAAGCGACTAAACAAACTCATTCTGCAGCACCTATACAAACTGCTACTCAAGTTCAATCAACTTTTTGGGATGATATTGGAATCTGACAATTTTTGTCTTGGGGAAATTATATTTTGTGGAGTATTGCTATATTGATTTTGGGTTTGATTTTGTTTAAGTTTGTTAGAAAACTTCTTCATTTTCTTTATGATGTCTTGAATGCACATAGGATGGTTTATTTAAAAGTTATGCTTCCTAGAAATGATGGAAAATGAGATCGTGAACAACAAAAAGAAATAGCAAAAGATATGAAAGAGAAAATTGGACGTATGTCTCAGGTTTTTCATAATCTACATAAATTATGAGAATTAAGTTTTGAAGATTCATTTCTTCATTGGTTATTTTATAAACCAAAAGTAAATCTAATTTATCATTATGAAGATTGATTGTTGTCTTTTATAGTAGGAACATATCCAGAATATCAAAAAGTTGTAGAAGGAGCAATTTCTGCTCAATATTCTGATTGTTCGATAGAAGTTGTAAAACAACCAAAATTATTTAAGAAAAAACATTCTGATATTATGCCATTGGTGCCAAAAAAAAAATCGGTATATAATATAAGACTTTATAAACAAATGTCTGATGATCCAATAAATAATTTGATAGATGCAATGGCTAAAGTTTCTAGATATGATACGGTAAGTGTAGTAATCCCTATCAAACCAGTTGGTGAATGGATGAATAAAAAAGCTCAAAAACGATCAAATGGTTTGTATAGAAACGATAAAAAATACACAGATCCTCATTATAAAATTAAAAGTTTTTTTAGTTATTTAAATCCTTTTAAGCTTTTGTGATTGTTGATTCATGGACCGAAAGATAAAAATCCTCAAGAACAGCAATGAAATGAAGTTTGAGGAAAAGATTTTGTGCGTATGGTAAAGGCAAAAGAAGATTATCTTAATAGTATGGGTGAAGAAGCGTCTTTGCCGTATTATGAATGATGACTTATGCTAATCACAACTTCTGATGATAAAAGTAAATTAGAAATGAATTTGGATATGTTGTTGAGTTCGTATAATGTATATGGTGATGAATATGGTAACGAATTTAAAGATCAAAATGAAAAACATGATGTGTTTGGTTTCTTTTTCCTTTCTTTATGGAAATTTGCAGCTTTGTTTGGACTTACTAGTTTTTTCTTTAAAAAACATTATTTTGGAGTAAATGAATTGGCTTCGTTATTTCATTTTCCAGATAATGCTTACAATCGTTCGCCTATTGTTTCTTGGATGCAATATAAAGTATTACCAGCTCCAGATAATTTACCAGTTTTAAATGATTTTGGCGGTTATGTGATGTCTGGAAAATTGGCTGAAAATTATAAATGAGGTAATCTGAGTGCTGTTTTGGAAGAATATCCAAAACATCGAGCTGTTTGAACAAAAATAGAAAAAGAAGAAAAAATAATTCCAGTAACAGAATATAAACCAGAAAAACTACAATGAAAAGAAATTATAGAAAAAGATTGACACAAATTTGTAAAAGAGATTGTAGATAAAAAAGTTAATTGATACAAAATTTTTAGAGATTGAGTATTGCTTGGTTTAAATATATATAGAAACAACTATTCTCCTGTATATATGAAAAGAAATGATAGAACAAGGCATCATTATTGTATAGGAAAATCAGGTACCGGTAAATCAGTCTTCTTACAAACAATAGCTAGACAAGATATTTGGAACGGTGACGGTATTTGTCTTGTAGATCCACATGGAGATTTAGCAGAAGATGTTTTGGCTTATATTCCAAAAGAAAGAGCAAAAGATGTCGTGTATTTTGATGCGGGAAATGAAGACAGACCAATGTGATTAAATCTTTATGAGATACAAAGTCTTGATGATGCAGATAGAGTAGTAAATGATGCTACAGAAATATTTTTGAAAATGTTTGGTCCAGAAATATTTGGTCCAAGAATCCAGGAATATTTTAAATATGGATCTTTGACCTTGCTTGAAGATTTTGATGATAGACCAACACTTCTTGATGTAGTAAGATTATTTACAGATGAAAGTTATAGAGAATATAAATGTAAAAAAGTAACCAATCCTACAGTAAGAAATCGATGGGAAAAGACGTTTAACTCTATGGGAGATAGAGAAAAAGCTGAAATTATTCCATATTTCTCTGCTAAATTTGTGTCGTTTAATACAAATAGATTGATTAGAAATATTATTGGACAAACAAAATCAGCGTTTACGTTTGAGGATATTATGAACAATCAAAAAATTCTGATTATTAATTTGAGTAAAGGTAAAATTTGAGAATTGAATGCTCAACTTTTGGGTATGATTATTGTTTCCAAGATTTATACCTCAGCTATGGCGAGAGCAAAAATTCCAGAATCGGAAAGAAAAGATTTTTATCTTTATGTCGATGAATTCCAAAACTTTGTGTCAGGAACTTTTGCGGATATTTTATCTGAAGCTAGAAAGTATAGGCTTTGTTTGATTATGGCTCATCAATATATTGCTCAGCTTGAACCAGCAAAATGACTTGGTGGTGATCAATGAGGAAAATGAGATGTGAAAGCAGCGGTTTTTGGTAACGTTGGAACAATGCAATCATTTAAAGTCGGTGCGCCTGATGCTGAATTTTTGGAAAAAGAATATCAGCCAGTATTGTCACAACAAGATATTGTAGGAATTGCAAACTATAAAGCGTATATAAAATTGAATATTGATAATTCGACAACTCGTGTGTTTAGTATGAATGCGATTTATACCAAAGATTATCAAAATCCAAAAATAGTTCCGATTCTCAAAGAGTATTCAGCCAAAAAGTATGGTAGAAAAAGAGAATTTGTAGATGCTGAGATGGCTGCAAGGCTAGGAGTTTCTGAGGAATCACAAGTTCCTGCTGAGGAAGCACAAGTACCTGCTGAGGTTCCTCAAATTCCAAATCCTGTTTCTGTTTAAAAAAATCTATTGATTTTAATATAATATATTATATATAAGCATGTTGTAAGTTTTAATGAAAATTTTGAATTAATTTTTTCATTGGAATTAAAAATCATAAATTTGTTTTGCTTCTGTGTCCCAATTTTATTGGGGCACTTTTTTTGATTGTTTTTTATAATAAGATTGTTATAAGATCAAACGTTGAATTGTGTGTTTATTTGATTTTAATATAATTTAATAATATAAAAATTCAGAATTTTAAATTTTGTTATAATAATTATGAAAGTAGGGATTGTTGGATTGCCGAATGTTGGAAAATCGACGTTGTTTAATGCATTGACGAAGTCTTATTCTGCGCCAGCAGAGAATTTTCCGTTTTGTACGATAGAGCCAAATGTGGGAATTGTAAATGTAAAAGATCAGAGATTGGAACGATTATCGAAAATGTCTAATTCTCAAAAAACTGTGTATGCAGCCATAGAATTTGTAGATATTGCTGGACTTGTGAAAGGTGCCAGTGCATGAGAATGACTTGGAAATAAATTTTTGTCGCATATTAGAGAAGTAGATGCTATTGTACAAGTATTGAGGCATTTCAATGATACTGATGTGGTACATGTGGAATGAGGTGTTGATCCGATGAGAGATGTAGAAATTATTAATACCGAACTTATTTTGGCAGATTTGGAACAAATAGAAAGAACATTACCGAATATTCAAAAGAGATCTAGAATAGCAACAAACAAAGAAGATGTGAAATTGGCTGATGCGCTTGCTCGTATTCAAAAAGTTTTACAAGAAGGTAAAATTGCTCATGTTCTTAGAAATGATTTATCTGCAGAAGAATGGAAACTAATTAAACCATATAATTTTTTGACTATGAAACCGTTTGTTTATGCAATAAATATTTCACAAGATGATATTTGATCTTCGTCTGATATCCAAAAAGAGTTTGAAGAAAAATTAAAAAGCCCTGTTTCTATTGTTTGTGCAAAATTAGAATCAGAAATGATGGAATTTGAATGAGAAGAAAAACAAGAATTTATCAAGGAACTTTTGGAAATTGATAATATTGGTCATATACCTACTTTGGATGATTTGATTAATTTAGCTTATCATAAAGTTTGACTGATGTATTATTTTACTACGGGAGAAAAGGAATCAAGAGCTTGGGCTATACCAATTTGATCAACAGCACCTCAGGCAGCTGGAGCAATTCATACTGATTTTGAGAGAGGTTTTATAAAGGCAGAAGTAGTAAAATATAATGATTTATTGGAGTATGGAAGCTGGACAAAAGCAAAAGAAAAATGATTGGTAAGATTAGAAGGTAAAGAATATGTTGTCCAAGATGGTGATGTGATGATATTTAAGTTTAATGTGTAGATTAGATATTCTCTTTGTCGCTCTGAATGTAATGAAGAACATAAGAGAGTTTATTCTCTTCGTTTCACTCAGAGAGACAAAGCTCTAAAGGCTCAGAGAGACAAAGTTTAAAAAGCTCAGAGAGACAAAAAACAAACCCAATAATGTCTAGTCTATCTAAAGCGAAGTGTGTTTAAATATTGAAAAAATCACAAATCTTGCAATACAATAGTTATCACTTGGATTTTCAAATTTTCGAAAATACGCTTGACATTAGCCTATGAATCGTTAATATGGTACTGAAAAATATAAATTTTTACATTCTTATATATTTGGAATGAATTTTAATGTAAAAATGGATGACAAAAGGATTAAAGTTGATATTGAAGGAACTAATCTGAAAGATGTCCTAATTTATTGTAAACCAAAAGAAAGACTTGTCCTTATGAAAAAATTTGGTTTAGATGGAAATAGAGAAACTCCTTTGCAAAGAATTTGAAAGGAATATAGTTTGACTCGTGAAAGAATTAGACAAATAGAAACTCAAGCATTGATGAGATTTAGAAGATTGATTGTATGAAATGATATATACATGGAAGTTTTGAATGAAGCAAAAAAAATTCTTGATGTTCATTGAGGTTTCCTTCTTGAAGATACTTTGATTTCCAAGATGGTAAATAAAAATATTTTTAAGTTTTCTAAACAAGAACTTAAGCTTATTTTAGTATCAGATTTTGATGTTACCTATCTAAAAAGAAATAAATATCTTAATAAAGCATTCTATTTGGAGCCTTTGTATGAAGATCTTCTTACAAAAATGGTTTTGGAAATAGATGCTTATTTCAAAAAGAGAGCAAAAAGTCAGGATTTATACGAATTTATTTGATATGTAAAAGATAGTTTTGCAAAAGATTATAAAGATGTTCACTATCTTAAAAATGATTTGTTTTATGTAAATTTCTTTGAATCTATTAGAGAAATAAATGTGTTTGATTGAAAAGTTGGTTTACCTGAATTTGCTGATGTAAACCCAAAAACAATTAAATTGAAAATATTATATACAATGAGAAGATTGAATAAACCTATTCACTTTCAAGAACTTCCATCAAAAATTATGGAATGGTTCCCTGCAAAAAATGTTAAAGTAAATACTGTTCACAATGAACTTGTAAAAAATAATGATATGTTTGTAAATCTTGGTCTTGGAATTTATGGACTTAGAGAATGGGGATATCAAGGTGGTCAAGTTGTAGAAATTCTTGTGAGAATCTTTGAAAAAAATGATAGACCTATGAACGTTAAAGAATTATGTAAAGAAATGTTGAAAGAAAAGATGGTTAGTCCAAATACAGTGATGTTGAATCTTCAAAAATATAAAAATCTTTTCCAAAGAGTGGAAAAATGAGTATATGAACTCATTAAAAGATAAATAAGAATTAAAAAAGACTCCCAATTGGGAGTCTTTTTTATTCTGTTGAAACTGTCATATGTTTGTAGGGAATTTCTATTCCTTTTGTTTTCAGTTGTTTTACAAATTCACTTCTTATTTCTCTGGCGATAGCTAGAGGCATTTTCTTCGCTGGGCTGCAGAAAAAGTATCACTTTAAATGTAATCATTTACTTCAAAAAGACTCTATTATTATTGAACTATATTCGGGGTATACTAGATTTGTATTTTGAGATATGATTTGTTTAAATGTTTGTTTTATATCATCGAAAGAGGTTTTGCGAGACACTTTGAATTCTATTTCTCATTTGAGTAAGGGCTCTGATTTAAGCGTTTTGATAGGTGTTTTTGCTATTACACTATTTGGTATGATTATTCTTCTTTTATCAAAACTTCTTATAACTGTGTATCTTATGTTTATTTCTTCGATGGTTCATCTAATTTTTAATTTTCATAAAAACTCCACAAAATCACCTAATTTTACTTTTTTGTTGGTTAAAATAAAAACTCAAGAAACTAGATTTCAAATAGTAGTTTCCATAGCGAATCATATACTCAATGATATTCATCACATAATTATTGCGGTGTTGAATCAGATTATTTCAAATGTTGCTAAAATATTGAAAATCATCAACAATATAAACAGTATTGAACCAACTAGTTTAGAATTTTTTTTGGAATAATCATCAGAAATTAGGGATTCTCATTCTATTTTGTTCTTTACTTTGTTTATTATGTATTTAATTATTATGTAGATCAATATAAAAACACCAATTCAAGAAAACAATCTACCTGCTATTTCTAGTCAGTGTAGTTGTATATAATTTAAACTAATTGAAATAATGTTTTCTTTCATGGTTTATTTTACAAATTATTGTTGTAAATTTTGGATTATATCTGTTTTTGCTTTTTGTTCTTCAAAAGTTAAAGTAACCATATCGTAAGATATATCTATATTGTTTTGTTTGAATGCTTCATTTACTTTTCAATTGATTTCTCATATGGCAATATCTGGTATTATTCCACATTTAGGGTCGAAATAGAAAAAAGCTTTGATCTCTATATTGCTTTCTAAAAATTGTGAGAAGAAAACTTTTGAATTTTCTTTCTCTTTTACAAAAGAAAAGCTATTTATTGTTTCCAAAATTATTTCAATAGCTTTTGGTATGTCTGTGTTGAAATGTACTTTAAATGTTGTTTTTAGTTTTATTAGATCTTCAGAACTAAATGTTTTGATTGGAACAGTAATTAACGTCATGTTTGGTAAAACAACTTGTCTGAGATCCAAAGTTCTTATAATTGTATATCTTATAGTTATTTCTTCTATTCTACCAAAATATGTTTGGTCTGCATATACTTCTACTATATCTCCCAACTTAAACTCTTTTGTGTAAAGCATCATCATTCCTGCAATCATATTTCCTAATATTTCTTTGAAGGCCAATCATACTCAAAAAGAAATTCAACCTATAATAAGACCAACATTAAATCAAACAATTTCAAATCCAATAAAAAAAGAAAAAATTACCAAAATATAGAATACAATATCATGAATTAATTTTCAGATTTTATCTATGTGTTTATTTCATTCTGTACTGCTTTGTACGATTCTTTTACTTACGATATTGGCAACGATTTTTGATATCATTAACAAAAAAATTATAACCAAGATAGCTCAAAATATCTTGATAATATATGTTACTACAACATTATCCATTAGCATATCTATTGCAGAGACATCAACTTCTGCTTGTTGTCCTATAACTCATTCGTTCATTGTTTTGATAAATATAATAAATAAATCATCTAATTATACGCTCAAAACCGCTTTATGTAAAGAAAATAGTTGTTTTTGATGATAATTTATAGCCATAAATGATAAAATGTTATATAGATATGATTCTTGTATTGAAAATGTGTTTTCTTTTTTTAAACTTGTCTGACTTACGTTTTATTATTTCTTTCTTATAATGGAAAAAAAACATTTTACGTCAAAAGATTTACCTACTAATTTTGCACACAAACACGGTTCGCCTAATACATTTTGGATTATATTGATATCTGTTGTGTTCTTTTTGTTTTTGGTTTTTAGTAAATGGGATAAAATAGAGGAGTTTTTTGGTCTTTCTCTAGAAAAAACAGAGCACACTACTGATTTTATTTTGGGTGAAGAAATTTCTGTAGAATGAATTATTACTCAAGATTGAGATTTTGTAACGCATACTCACAAACTTTCTACCTTATCTAGTGGTGTTTTTGGGTTAAAAAGTAAAACAATTAATTTAAATCAATATTCTGGTACTATTCTTGTAGATGGTTTTGTTGATACAGAACATCAAGGGTTGTTTATTATAGATGTGACTCAGATTATTGATCAAATTGATGAAAACCTTATTGATGATAGCATAGAAACATGAGATATGTTGCCTTCAGGTCAATATTTACCAGAAATGTGACTTTATTTACCACCTAGTTTCTTTGAAGAATATAGTATAACGGCTACTGGCAAAGATAATCTAAAAATAAAATCATTAACTAATAACCAAGATATAACAATAGACTATTTCTCTTGTAAAAAATGAAATAATAATACTGATTGTAAACAACTTTCAACAACATTTAAAAACTCAAGTGAAAAGATTTTTACCACTAAATATTGAACAGTTTTTTATAAATTATCTGAAATCCAATCTTGGTTTTTTGCTAATCAAGAATTATTTGGTTATTTTATAAATGATGTTGATGAACAAGAAATAGTAAAATTATATCAGTATCTTGTGGTTCCTACAAATGAATATATAAAAAACGTCATTGAACCAAATATATCTAGTATTTGTAAAGAATGAAATATTGTTATGAATGAAGTAAAAAAAACAACAATGTTTATGGACCAAGGTAAAATTGCTGTAACTTTTGCTTGAATTTGGGAAAAATGAACAGCTGATTGTACAATATTATTGGATCTTTCTTTACCATCATTTTGAACTGTTAAATCTTTTGTATATCAAGAAAATACTTTGACTTGAGATGATCAAGATGAAATTGTAGAAACTCCAATAATAGATAAACCTAGTTTGGTAGATACAAATATTGATCAGTTTTCTTTGAATTTAGAAAAACCTCTTGTTTTTACATCAAGCAGAGGACATAGTATATCGTTTCCATCTCCGAAAATATCATATAAATCTGATTCTGTTTCCGAAAATTTGGATACAGCTGGAATTAATTGTTATGTTGCAACAAAGGTTATTGAATATGCAAAAAAAGACTTGATAGACTCAGAACCTTCAGTTATTGTATATGAATGTAAAATCAAAGAAAATGTAGATTTACCTTATGAATATTATGCAAAACCTGTTTCAGATGGTAGAACTTTTGTAGTTTCTGTAATAGATCCAGCTTGGCATGATTTTGCAAATAATATTCAAGTGACTCTTAATTAAGAGAACACTTTTCTCAAAAAACATTATTTTTTATTCGCTGTTAAATTTCTTTACGGCAAAAAATGCTAAAATCTACAAAGCAAACCGGCTTCATGTATCTTTTGCCTACGGCCGTATTTTTTACCTAAAATTTAAAACGCTCATTTAAAAAATAATGTTTTTTTGTTTGGTGTTCTTCTGATTTATAGATAATAAGTTTTGTAAGTTACGTTTGGTTTTGGCGAAGCTTTGCCTTCGGCGATGTATCTTCTAAATCGGGTACGTTGCTTTTTCGCCAAGTGGTGTGTGTTTCTCTTGAGGAGTTCTTGAGCTTTTTCTTTGTTGTATTCTCACTGAAGATAGCCAACAATTTCTTTGTATCCAATACCTTGCATAGATTGTAAATCTGGTTGGTATCATTGTTTGAGTAATCAATCAACTTCTTCAATTAATCATTCTTGAAACATTTGTTTGATTCTGGCATTGATTTTTTTGTTGGTTTCTTCTTTTTCTCTTCGTAATCAAAGTAAAAATAAGGGTTGTTCTACTGGTTGTTGGAAGAATCCTTCAGTTTTTGTTTTTCATGTTGTATAAAAGATTTCCAAAGCCCTTATCAAGTATCTTATTGAGTTTGGATGCATTTTTTGTGCTTCTTCTGGATCAATTTTACTGAGTTCTTTGTAAAGATATCAAGGATCTTGTTTCTCTTTTTCTTCTAGTTCTTTTCTAAGTTCTCGATTTGGAGAAGATTCTGGAAGTGAAAAATTTTTGTAAATAGTATCTATATATAATCCAGTTCATCATACAATAATAGGAAGTTTATTATTATTTAAAATCTGATTTATATATTTTTGTGTGTCTTGTTTTCGTTGTCCTGCTGTATATGTTTGGTTAGGATCGACAATATCTATTTGATAATGAGGTATTTGATTTCTGATTTCTAATGGGACTTTGTCTGTTCAAATATTCATATGTCTAAAAATTTGCCTGCTGTCTGCAGAAATAATTTCGCTTGGAATATCTTTTGCCAAAAGGATAGAAAGTTTACTTTTGCCTGTGGCGGTAGCACCTCGAATTACGAGAATTCCGTTTGGATTCTTATTCCAAAAAGCTGAAACATCCTGTAATATATCTGTATATTTATCTTCTATCTCTGCCATATATATACTTTATATATAAATATTTAACGCTCCGCTTGGGCTACTTTTTACCATTGCCGCAAAAAGTAGCCAAAAAGGTCTAGGCCAAACAAGTCCGCCATTTTTGTTTGGCCGTGGCTTGCTTAGTCAACGTAATCATTCCAGCTGTAATTAATTTGAAAAGATTGTTTATTTTTCTTGATTTTTTAAATTTATAAATTCAAATTAAAAATATTTCCCTGGGTTGAAAAATGGCATTGTGGAGCAACCTTTTGTGATACACATTATTTTTACTATTTTTTGTTCGTTATTTCTGATTACAAAAGTAGTTTCTCGTTCTTCTATAAACAGTTCATTTTTTATAGAGTATGTTAGTTTGTATGAAATTTTGGATTGTTCTTCGTCGATTCCAATTAGTTCGATGTTTATACTTTGATTATCTATATTGTCGATAAATCTTTGGAGTCGATTTCTAGAGAAATATGTTTTGAATACAGAACTTTGTTTGAGAGAGTTGTCTGTATAATTATATAATTCATCAAAATTTGATGATTGAAAAGCTCAATATATTTGTTGTAAAATAGAATATCTTTGATCTTGGATAATTGGAGTTGGTTCTACTAGTTCTTCTGCAACTATATTTTTTTCAACAATAGGTTGTTCTTCGACAATAATTTCTTGCGTTTTTGTTTCAGAGTTTTTGTTGTTAAAAAACAAGTTTATTTTTTCTTTTTGGCTTATATATACAGAAAATCCAAAAACCAAAAAAGATATAATAAATAAAATCCATATTATAATATCTTTTATTTTATTTTCTTTGTTTTCTGGGATTTGTGGTAGTATTATTTTTTCGTGTTTTTTTGGTCTCCCTGGTTTATCTCTTTTGATTTGAGGTTTTTTGGAGACAAATTTTTTGGGAGGTCTTCCACGATTTGTGGTTTTTTTAGTGTTTGTTTTTGTCTTTTTTTTCATCAAAAAAAGCTATGAACTAAATATTCATAGCTTATATTTAATGATTTTATATTTGCTTGCAATCTTTTTTTTATTTGTTCCTGAGTGTGTATGAATATCGATAATTGAAAGCTGCTCAAAATTCTTCATAATCATCATATTCTTTATCGTCATCATCATCCAAGATTTTTCCCATTTCTTTTTTGAGATCATTACTTAAATTAATTCGTGTTTGATTGTATCTTAAACTACTAGAAGATCTTTTTAAACTATTGATTAATTCATTTCGTATATTGTAAACTTTCTGAATATTTTCTATTTCTGTAGAAGTAAATCAATCTATTCAAGAAGAACCATTTCCTACATAAAATATTTTTTCTCCGTACATATCTTCGTTGTCGTCATCTATGATTTTTACTTTATATTCATAATCTTTTTTGAATCTGATAGCATTGTATAAAGTTGCATATCCATAATCAGAATAACTAAATGTATAATCATCTTCATATTGATTATCTAATTCGAAATACGTAGAAGAAGAAGTTTCTCTCCAAGAAGAAGATGAAGAAGTTCTATAATATACTTCAAATTTTATAGTACCACGATAATTTGTTAATGTATAATTGTTGTCATCACGAGCTTTTATTCCAATATCAACTCGTTGATAAGTATCAGGAGAAGAATCGTCAGTAGTAATATAGAAATTATCATAATCATCGTTATCATCATCGTCATCATCCCCAACATAAAAGACTTTATATCAAGAAATATCATCATCGTCTTCATCAATAACTTCAACTTTGTATTCATAATCTCTTTTGAATCTGATAGCGTCATAAAGTGTTGCATATCCATTATCAGAAGATCTGAACGTATACGTATTGTCATAAGAAGATTTAAGTTCGAAATATGTAGAAGAGGTAGTTTCTCTCCAAGAAGAAGATGAAGAAGTTCTATAATATACTTCAAATTTTATAGTACCACGATAATTTGTTAATGTATTGTTGTCATTGTCACGAGCTTTTATTCTAAGATCAACTCGTTGATAAGTATCAGGAGAAGAATCATCAGTAGTAACATAGAAATTATCGACATCATCATAATCATCGTCGTCGTCATCGTCATCATCTCCAACATAAAAGACTTTATATCAAGAGATATCATCATCGTCTTCATCAATAACTTCAACTTTGTATTCATAATCTCTTTTGAATCTGATAGCATCAGATAATGTTACATCACCATTATCAGAAGAAGAGAAATCATAACCATCTTCATAATCATCATCAAATTCGAAATACGTAGAAGAAGAAGTTTCTATCCAAGAAGAAGATGAAGAAGTTCTATAATAAACAACAAATTCAACATTATTGGTATAGTCTTCAACAGTATTGTTGTCATCGTCACGAGCTTTTATTCTAAGATCAACTCGTTGATACGTATCAGGAGAATAATCATCAGTAGTAACATAGAAATTATCGACATCATCATAATCATCGTCGTCGTCATCGTCATCATCATCATAAGAAGATCAATATGATCGTTCTCATTCGTCAAAATCATACATCCATTGCGGAGATAGCCATTCTGGTTTGTTGTTTGGCTTACCTTCTCGGTCACTTGGAAATTCTGATCATAATCTGATATACAATACAAAATTTTGTTCTTTAGGGTTGTATACTTCAAATTCGTTATTGCATCAAGCGATTTCTTTTCGTTTGTTTTCTGTTTCAAGAAGAATTCAGCATCGTAGTGTTCCATTACCTCTTTCGATATCAGTTTCTAATTGGAAAGTATCTGAACTTTCTTTTTCGATATTTACACAAACTCTTCATCAATTTGGAAATTCTACTTGTTTGCAATCATTTGCGTGAGTTGTAGTACCTGCCAAAGAAAGTAAACCCAAAAGAAATAATCAAAATCAGAATTTTTTCATGTGTGTTTGTTATTGTATAAATGTTTTATTATTTTAATTATTTACTGGTTTTTGTCAAGCCATTTGTATTTGCTTTGTGTTTGTTTTTTTTTGTAAAAAGTTTATAAGAAAATCTGAAATTGTTTTTTATATTTTTTTGAAATAGTAATGACAAGCTTTTTGGGTAAATTTATCAAGTATTTGCTTTGGATATTGCTTTTTTCATTATTGGGTGCATTTTTGTTTGGTTTGATTAGATTTAAATGAAATTTTGTGGAATATATACAGTATTTAAATAGTATTTGAGTCGAGGAAATTATACATTTGGATAATGAGTCTCAAACTTGAGAAATACAAGAAGAAACTTTGGAAAAAGATATTTTGGAAGAAGAATTGTCTGGGTTATTGGAAGATGATTATTTTTTACCAGAAGCAAGTCCTTTGGAAGAAAGCGATGACACTTCTTTTGGCTTTTCTGGATCTTTGGATAATCAAGAAAATGAAATTTGAGAGGAATCAGTCGCTCCATCAGTATCCAAAGAAGATCTTGTTAATTTAATTAAATCACGTGAAGAATAATTTATGCTATTAAATAATGCTTTTTTTCCGATAAATTTTTGAGAAGGCGGTCAGCATCAGGTGCTTGATGTTTTTTCTAGTACTTCTGGTAAAAAAATCGTAGATTTGGATTCTGATGCTGATGTGAAATATGTTTTTGTAGTCGATAATTCTGATGTAGATATAAAATTTAATATAAAATGAAGTGGTTCGCGTCTGGAGGTTTTTGGGATTTTTGTGGGTGATGTAAAATCCCAAGTAGTAACTTCGTTATTGGCCAATAAAAGTTTTGCGAATGTACGTCTTTTTTGTGTGGTAAAAGATGGTTCTGATATCTCTTTGGATGGAAATATTGTTGTGGGTAAAGATGTGGAAGATGTAGAAGGACATCTGGCAGAGGAACAATTCCTTTTGTGAATACCAAAAAAACTTTTTGTCCGTCCTGTTTTGGATGTGCATTCGCATCGTGTCAAAGCTTCTCATGGAGCCAAAATTCATACTTTGGATGAGAATAAACTTTTTTATATGATGGCGAAATGACTTTCTATCCAAGAATCACAGTGAATTGTAATTAGATGAGGATTGCAATCTATATTTGATACTATTTCTGATGTTGATAGTGAAGAAAAACAAAAAATTTTTGATCAGATTATTGTTTCTATTTTTAACTTTTAAAAAGCAATATGATAAAAATATTTACTTTGGTTTTGGATTTGCTTCAAATTCCGTTTAATAGTAGCTATATAAGTTTGGCAGAAAAATTGGTTGAAAAGCCAAATGTTAAATTGATTTCTTTTTTTGAAAAGGGGTTTGTTTTTATTATGTTCCAAGAATTATTACTTTGAAAGATTTCTCAGGAGGATTTTGTATCGGTTGGAGATAGTTTTGGAAAACTTTATGATTATCAAACTAATACTGTTTTTGCCAAAAAAGCTTTGGTTTATTGATTAAAAAATGAGCCTCAGAATTATCAAAATTCTTATATTATTTTGGATAAAAAAGATCAAATATATATAGAAAAATCTATTCCGTGATTTGATTCAATTTTGAGTGAAATAAAAAGTCAGATTTTTTATTTGTAATATTTTATATTTTAATTGGATGGTTTGCAATATTCGTACGGTATAATTCCTTTTTTTAAGGATGGAAAATGATATATGTTTTTGTTGGTTCAGCATCTTTGATGACATCGATCTTTCCCCAAAGGGCAAATAGAATCTTGAGAAACGCCTTTGCAAACAGCAAAAAGAGAGGTTTTTGAAGAAACATGATTGTCTGATATAGATGTTATTCCAAATCTTTATTTTGATCATTATTATTCTTTTTCTGATAGGCAGGGTGGCTTGATAAATAAAAGGGTTGGCTTTTTTGTGGGAGAAGTATATGATGACTCTATTGTATTGCAAAAGGCAGAACTCAAAAATTATTGTTGGAAGAACTTTCAAGATGCTATGAAATTGTTGACTTTTGATTCTGATAAAAATATTTTGAAAAAATCTTATGAAGCTATCAAGTTGGTAGTTGGTAGAACTTAGTTGGTAGTTGGTAGAACTTAGTTGGTAGTTGGTAGAACTTAGTTGGTAGTAGGTAGAAAAATCTAAGTCCTAAGCTCTAAATTCTAAGTTCTAAGCTCTAAGCTCTAAAATCTAAATTCTAATTTTATATTAATTCTTTGTTTGATATGTTGATAGATTTGGCTCAACAATATGATCCTCAAAAAATAACTTATCTTCGTAGTTTATGGGAGAAGGTGATTTTGCAGTTGGCATCTTCTAATGATCCCAAAAAAATCTTCTCGTTTCTCAATAAAGTGGGAATTGTAGATATTGATGAAAAAGAAAAAATGGTTTATATAGGTGTTTCCAATGAATTTGTGTTTACTCAAGTAAAAAAGTTTTTTCAAAAGTCTATCAAGGAAGCAATAGAATCTCTTTATAATCCACAGTTTGGTATTAAAATTATTGTATATCCGCCATTTCTTAATTGAAACGATCTTTTATTGAATCTCAAAAAAATACTCAAAGTAACTGATGATAAAAACCAGACTTCTTTGTTGTCCAAAAAAGATGTTAAACATGAACTTACTGAGCATTTTGGAATATTATTTGAACCGATATTTAGATTTGATACATTTGTAGTAGGTTCTGCAACTACAATTGCCTTTTCTGCGGCGAAAGCCGTTGCTGAGCAACCTGGAACTGCATATAATCCACTATTTCTTTATGGAAATGTAGGGCTTGGAAAAACTCATTTGATGCAAGCAATATGAAATGAAATTATGGAAATGTATCCAGATAAAGTTGTTGTTTATTTTCCAGCAACTAAGCTGATTGATGAGATAATATCTGCAACTAGAACAAATAAATTACCCAATCTTTACAAAAAATTTGAAGGAGTAGATGTTTTGATGATAGATGATATCCAATTTTTGGCAGATAAAGAAAAAACTCAAGAAATTTTTCATACGATTTTCAATGATTTTCAGTCGCAAAAGAAACAAGTTATTCTTTCTTCTGATCGTCCGCCAAAAGAGCTTTTACATATAGAGCCAAGACTTAAAAGTCGTTTTGCACTGGGATTGGTTGCAGATATTAAATCTCCAGATATCGAGACAAGAATAGCTATTTTGCAAACAAAGCTTGCAGCAAAAGGTGAGTCTATGGATTTTGAATTACTTAATATGGTTGCAAAATATATCAAAGATAATGTGAGAGAGCTCGAATGAGCACTGAATATTTTGCTTACTAGAAAAAAGATTCTCAATATAGAACTTGGCGAACAAGATGTTGTAGAGTGTCTAAAGACACTTTGATATACCCCAGATTCCACTCGCCAACAAGAACAAGTAGTAAATATAAGATGATCTCAAAATTTTGGACAGCTTGTTGATATGGTTGCGTCTTATTATTCTATTTCTGTAGCAGATCTTAAATCAGAAACAAGAACCAAAGAAGTGACGGTACCAAGACAATTATTGATGCATTTAGCAAAAAAACATTTTCATTGGACCTTTGAAAAAATAGGAGATTATTTTGGTGGTAAAAACCATGCTTCAGTAATTTACGCAGTAGATAATATCGAAAAAAAGTTGAAACATGATGAAGATATACAGCATGATTATAAGGTGTTTATGGAATGGTTGGGTGGATAATTTTAAGTTTTTATTTCGCAATAAAAAACAAATAAAATTCATCTATCATCAAGGCAGTATCATGTTTGGTATTATAGTCTAGTTATAATTATATCGCTGCTTTTTGGCTACAGATAAAGTTGATTTAGTGATGATTTCCTTCTTTTATTTGTTTTTTTAATTGCTCGATTTATTTATCGCCACTTTATAATAACTGAGAGATAATAACAGAAAAACGCCGGGGACATGCCTCGACGCTTTTTGATATTTTACAACAGTACTAAGGTTTTTTAAAATTTAATTAGAAGCTAGGTACTGTTAATGTAAGTGTTCCTGTATAAGCACCAGGTGCTTGGTTAGCAGGTACATCAACTTTTAAATCTAGAGCACCAACAGATACTGAACAAACACCATCTGTTCCTGGACTTCTTTCTATTACAACATTAGTTGTTCCTATAGTTGTCCATGTTGTAGAGTCACCACCTGTACAATTCACATCTCAACTTGCGATTGGTGTCTCATGCATGATTTGAACATTTGCTCCTGAAATTGTATTTCCAAGACCATTTGTTAGATCAGAAGATGCGATATCTAAAACCCATCCTTCTGTAACTCCAATGTAATCTGTACAAGACCATGTACCAAAATTACCACTAAATTCGTATGCAGTGTCAAACTGTACATTTTGAGCTCCTAAATCCAAAGAAGTTCCGTAAATACATACAGATTCTCCAGAATTAATAGTCAAAGATACTTCACCTAATTCTTCAGCGTTTGCATTAAGCATTAATCCAAATGCGAACATTCCTAGAGCCAAGGCTCCAATTTTTAATAAATTTTTGTTCATTTTTGTAAGAATAAATAAGTAAAATGTACTGTTGTATAAAGATTGGTTTCTTTATTGTACATCTAATTATATTGGAAAATTGTTTTTTTGTCAAATTTTTGAATACTTTTTTATAATAATTTTGCAAAACAAGAAATTTGGCTTTTGTCAATTGTTTTTTCTAGTGTTTTGGATAGAAACCAGGAGAAAAATAGATGCTGGGATTGCAATTTTGTATATGAATATTACAAGTAAGTATTGTTTTAATTTTTTATTGTATATTATATGAAAAAGTATTTTCTTTTGTTGATAGGTATTTTTATGTTATTTTCTTTTTCTTTTGCGCAAGAAGGAATAAAAGACGTTTCTTTGAATTTTTGTAATGATGGTACTGGTAATTTGACCAATAAATATACTATTATGATAGAACCATGACAACAACAAGAAATTTGTATTTATGTAGAAAATAAATCTAGTGATGATGTTGTGATGAAATATTCTTTTCCAAAAGCATCATTTAGTAAATGATGAAATCAAATTTGTGATACATCCAATGATTTTGCAAAATTCTTAATTGATAATCCTAATAGATCTGTTATTATTTCATGAAATCAATCTGTTGTTTTAAAAGAAACAGTCATTGCTCCTGTTGGTATGATAGGAATGTATTATGGATGTTTGGCTTATCAATTGGGAAAGCCGGAAGTGGAAAATATGGGTGGTGTTTTTAATTTAGTAGTACGTAAAACATCATTTTTAAATCTTTTTGTTTGATCAGAAGATTCTATATCCAACACTATCCAGCTTATTCCTGTTACTTGATCAATATATTCATCAAATAAAAATATCTGAGCAAATATAAATGAAGACTGAGATTTGATGTTGAATTTTACAGTGAAAAACAATGGAAACCTGACTCAAAATGTGTCTTTGTCGGGAAAACTATACAATCCTCTTGGTTTTGAAAGACCATTTGATGTGACTCCAAAAAAATTATTACCAGGAGATGTTTATGAAGTGTCTGTAAATTTGGGTATTGTGCCTTTTTATAAATGATTGTTTTCGACTAGAGTTTCTGTTGTTGGAGAACCATTTTTTGAGTTTGATGTATCGAGTATAAATGAAAAATATAAACAAGCTATTCTTATAAAAGAAACAGCTTCCTTATTTGTTTTTTCTTGGGTATATGTAATTCTTGCGTTGATTATTCTTGGTTTGATTGTAAAAATTATTGTTCCAAAAAAGAAAAAGTCTGAGTAGATATATGATTATATAGTTAGATTCGCTCCAACTGGCAAAGCCTGCCTGTCCGGTAGGCAGGCGGGAATGACATATTGCACAACTGATAAGGTTGAGTAGAATGTTAAACTGGATTGCTAAGCTACGTTCGCAATGAATGATAGATTGAATTACCATTCTATTGCACCCAGGTTTTCAATGATTGATTTGTTTTTATATATATTATATAAATTATGAAATATTTTTTGATTATTGTTTCTGTGATATTGAGTTCGTTCGTTTTTGCACAAAATGAAGTAAAAAACAATGTTACTACAGAGACTAAAGAATTGACTGATCAGTTGGATATGTGACTTGTCCACAATAATCAGATTAATAAAATAGTTTTGAAATTTTGTAATGAATGACTTTGAGCTAATCAATTGACTTCTACTATTGATCTGACAATGAGGCCAAATCAAAAAAAAGAAGTATGTGTGGCTATAGTTAATCAATCTAATGATACATTGGAAATTGTATGAAGTGTTGTTCCTGGTTCTATAAATGCCAATGGTAATATGGTTTGTTCAAATGCTGGTGAATTAATTTGAGATGTTTTTGTGTCGAATTTTGCTGCTTTTTCTGAGCCGGTTGTTTTGTGACCACAAGAACAACGTATAGATTATTTTGTATTGTCAGCAAATGAAATAGCTTCTGGTAAATATAATGCATGTTTTGCTATTAATTTAACTACCACAGAAAAGCTTTCTGCGAATTCGCCATTTAATTTGGTTATTCGTAAAGCAGGAAATATAAAAATTTCTGTAGAATGAGGTCTATATCGTTTTCAATGGTTTAATGATATTTTGTTTTTTATAGAGAAAAATACTCGTATTATATCAATAATAGGATTGGTTGCATGTGGGTTATTGTTGCTTTCTGTTTTGATACCTATGTTTCGTGGGAAGAATAAAGTGATAACAAAAAAGACAACTCATAAAAAATAATTTTATCGTTGTGATAAAGATGAAAAAAATAGTAGTTCTGATTTTTTTGTTTTTGTTTTTATGATTTTCGGTTTTTGCAGAGTCTATTTGAGATGTTTCTGTATCTTTTTGTAATAATACAACATGAGCAGATGGTAAGTATATGAATTTTGTAGCTAAAGCCGGTGTCCCTTATGAATTTTGTTTGGAGATTGCAAATACTAGTAAAGAAAAAGTTTCTCTTTCTTTATGATTTGTAGATGGAGAAATAACAAATGATGAAATTGGTAATAAAGCATGTTCGCATCAATGAAGTTTATTTGGTCCTTATGTTGATTTTTTGGAAAAAACTATGTTGCTTTCTTCTTGATCTGTTGTTCAAAAAACCTGAACACTTTCTTTTCCTTTGGGATATTCTGGACAAGTAAATTGATGCTTAGTTTATAATATTTTGGATCAAAAAAAAATGATTCAACAAGATTGATCTTCTTTTGATGTTATTGTTCGTAAAGCGAATTTTATGGATGGATATGTTGTTGGGGAATTTAAAAGAAATATTGAATTTGATAAATCTTTGGTTAGTCATTATATAGATAAGAAAGATGATGCTTTGGTTGTTTTGCTTCCTTTTGATAATTCATGAGTTTTGCCGGAATTTTTGCAATATACTTGAAGATTGTCCAATATATTGGGATATGAAAGATTTGTTACTTCATCAAAAATAATAGAGTATTGAACATCTTCTTTGATTGAATTTCGTTTTGCTGATATTCCCTTTTATAAGTGAGTTTATAACCTCTTTTTTCAAGGAAGTTCTGTATTAGATACAAGATTGGATTTGTCTTATGTGCCAGAGAAGTATAAGCAAAAAATAGATTTTTCTTATGATAAAAATATTATCCTTGTTCCATGGGTGTTGATTTTCTGAGTACTGTGATTTTTTGTTGCTTTGTTTGTGCTGAGATGGCTTTTGAAAATTGTTTTGAGGAGATAATTTGTTTTATGTTGATTATGATGATTTTCTCTTTTTATTTGTTCTTTTTATTGTTAAACTTAAATATTTTTAATTGAAAAGCTAAGAACTAAATTATATTCAACAAAACAATATATAATCGTTCGCTGTTACATTTTCTTAACGGCAAAAAACACAAACAAATTCTTAGCTCTGTGTTTTTTATGCCTAAAAATATAAGCGCTCACTTATTATATATTTGTTTCGTTGTTCTAAGCTCTATGTTCTAAACCCTAAATTCTAGTTATTATCTATCAAAAGAAAATATATTTTGCCTCTATATGTTCCTGCTGGTTGATTTGCAGGAATATTTATTTTTATGTCTCATGTACTTCAATATTGTCCTATAGTTCAACAATTTGTTCCTATTGATCTGTGGATATATGTAGTTGGATTTTCAATAGATCATCGTTGATTATTGATAGTTGGCCCAAGAGATAAGCTTGGATTTTCTTTTCCAAGTAATGTAATAATTGGTTGTAAATTTACGCTTATATTTTCTTTTGTAATTTCTGAAGATCAGTTTGATAAATTTGATATTTGCATTGTTGTATAATACTCACCACAAAGTCATGAAATATCTTTGATTTGTAAAATATTCTCTATAGGGACGATGCGTTCTTCGGCTTCTGGATTTGATAAAACAGATCATATATTTAAAGTTCAACTTCATGCTATTGTTAAAAATCCTGCTTTGATTTCTAAAGCAATTTGCCCTTGAGTATTTTGAGCATTTGTAGTAAATCAAAAAAAACTCAATGAAAATAAAATAATTGATAATAATCGATAATTCTTTTTGTCCATGAAGATAGCTTTTTGATTAAAATATTGTTATTAGTATAGCGACAAAAGCTTTTTTTGCAAATTTATTACTATTATTATATATTTTTTTTGTTTTTTGTCATTTTGTTTTTTTTGTTAATGTTGAATTTTTGTCGTAAACTGTCTTATTTAAATACTATTTGATAACCAAAAAATATCAGTTAACCTGTTTTGTAAGGTTTGTATGGTCTTATCTTATATTTCTTTGTTTTTTGTCTATGTTTGTCTTTGCTTTTTTTATTTGTTTTGTGGATATTTTGTTGAAAAGCTTGTCCTAACAACTACTCTTTTATATGTTTATAGTTTTCTTTGTTGAATGTCTAAAAATATTTTTTTATTAGCTTTTGGAATTATTATTTTTTGATGAAGTGTTTTTGCTTCATGGTTTTGATATACTAATCTTTCTTTTTTTGATTGAACAACAACAGGAAAAACGTTGGAAATGAATATAACTGTTGATGAATGACAAACTGGTTTTTGGCTAGATATTAATAATCCGACAACAGAATCACAATCATTGAAACTAGATTTTGTTTCTCAAATGCAAACAGCTGATGGTAGAACTTCATGTGATATGATATCTGGCAAAGAATTTTGAGAAAATCTGATTTGGAATATGTGAAATTTCTCTGTAGATCCATTATCAACTGAACGTAGAAGTGTGGATTTTAATTTTCCGGTTTGTACGAGTTGAACTTTTGATGCTTGTGCATTACAATTAGCTCCAACAGAAACTAATATATGAAGTTTTGATGTTGTTGAAGGTAAAGCAAACTTTTTTACTTTGTATGTAAGTCCTGGTTTGAATTGTACTCCATTTAGTGTAAAGATTTTTCCGGGAAGTCGTCCATGATCTAATTTTGCAAATTATGGGGAAATTAGATTTTATGATAATTCAAAAGATTTGGTTTATTCATGAATTTTGGAAACCGATGAATTGGGTGTTTGAATTTTATCAGATTTGATACCATCTAATACATATTATATAATATATAAAGGACAATCACATCTTGCTTCATATTTGAATGGTGTGGAAATTATCCAGTGAGAAGAATTTGTATTGGATTTTACGACTGGTGTAAATTTGTATAATACTCAAAATAAAAGTAATTTGGTAGATGATTGATATAAATATCAAATAGCTTGAGATTTAAGAAATACTGAGTGAAAATACGATTTTTTGGTAAATTGAAACGATATATCAGTAATAGTTTTTTGATCGGGATTTGTAGAATGATGAATATCTGTTTTGAATCCAAAAAATCTTAATTGAGACAGCGCTATAAATTGAGCAGACATAGCTATAATTGGAATTAATTTTCAATTACAAGATTCGTTTATTGAATGAGGAGAAACATTGTTTGTTTGGTAATTATTTATTTTTTTAAATATTTTTATGAAAAAAAATCTGATTTTATTTGCTTCTATTTGTTTATTGGTAGTATGAATGTTTGTTGATGGTCAGTATTATTATTTTGATACTAATACATCACCACAGACTTCTACTTATCCATATCAACAATGATGCTCGGAAACATTAGCAGTTAGAGTTAATACAGAATGAACAGGAATAATTGCTGGTCTTTTGCAACTGCAATTGGATCCATTGGCTTATTTTTATAATACTTCTGATATTTCTACTGTTCTTCAAACAAATTTGTTTTTATGATCAACAGAGGTATTTAGTGTTTGGACGTCTCCTGATCAAACACCATCTTGGGTTGTTGGTAGTAATTATACTCGTATTCAAATGGATCGTAACAATTGAGCAACTCCAAGTTTTTCTTCAAATGGTCTTTATTGACTTTTAAAATTTACGCCATTGTATAATATTTCAACAGGTGTTGTATCTATAGTATATGCGTTTTGAGATACAACAATGACTACATTGAGTGTATGATGAGTAAATAAGATAAATTCTAGTTCTCAGAATTCTCAATTAACATGAACATATTCTTTTTTACAAGAACCTTGTGTTGCTGATACAAATAATCCTATTATGACACTTAATACTCCATCTATAAATACTAAGGTTTCTTATACAAATTGAGTTATTTTGAATCTTAATGATGCTTCGTGAGTTTCTTGAATTTGAAATGTTCCTTATGTATGGAGTGGTGGAGTATGGACATGAAATGCATGATGATTGATATCTAATCAATATGGTATAGATCCAGAAACGTTTGTATTGTATATTAATGGTAATTGAACTGGTAAGATTTATACTAATTCTGATGGTATTTTGATTACTGGAGTTCAAAAAACTTGGCAAGACAACATATCAAATTATATGGTTAATATTAATCCAGAAGATCTTTTTGATTTTGGTATTGAAAAAACAATTGTTATAACAGGTAGTGTAAAAGATCGTAATAACAATCAATCTTCTGTATTATCATTTACATTTAATAATCCGGTTTGACCTACATTAATTTCTGATTCTAGAAGTCCATCAGCATCAGCTGTTTATGTTAATTTGAGTACTCCTGTAAGACTTGGCATACAAGATGATTGGGCAGGAGTTAATTCTGGAAGTATTGTTGTTACTTTGAGTTGAATAAATTGAACTAACTATGGACCATACCAATTTAGTTGATCTGATTTAAATCTTTCTGGTATTGTTGGTATAGCAAATCAGCCAGATTGGTATATTGACATTAATAATCATGTCGATTTTTCAACATCATGAACTATTCGTGTAAGTGTATATGCAGAAGATATGGAAGGCAATGTAGATACAATTTCAGATTATAATTTTTTTACAAGACCTGATTGTAGTGAATTTCAATGTTGTAATCCAATAGATATAGATGTTAAGTGAATTATAACTCCTTATGTATTATCAAATTTATATGTATCTGGAGGTATAAATGCATATTTGACTTGAGAAGATTTGACACAAACTTGATATTTGTATTGTGGTACGGAAAATGAAGGATTATTAATTTATTCTGGTCATTGAAATTTCTCTGGAGATGCAAGTTATTTGCAATTTACAGATATATCTGATTTAGTCTTTTCTGGTAATAATATAGTTGCTTATTTGACTTGAGAAAATGGAGATACAATACTTTTGGTTAGATTTGGTAATTTTGTGATAAAAGTATTTCCGGGAAGTCGTCCATGATGAAATCTTGCTAATATAGGAGAACTTAGATTGTATGATATAGATAAAAATTTTATTATTAGTTGATCTATAGAATCTTCTTCTACAGGATCGTCTGAATGGTTGGACAATGTTCCTTCTTGAACTTATTATATTGTATATAAGTGACAATCACATCTTGCATCGTATTTGAGTGGGGTAGTAATTACTCAATGAGAAGTTATGGAATTTGATTTTACTACTTGATCTAATTTGTATGATACACAACAAAAAAGTAATTTGGTAGATGATTGATATAGATATCAAATAGCTGGAGATTTAAAGAATACAAACTGAGAATATGATTTTGTTATCAATTGAAATGATATATCAGTAATAGTTTTTTGATCAGGATTTGTAGAATGATGAATATCTGTTTTGGATCCAAAAAATATTAATGGTGATTGATCTATTAATGGAGCAGATATTGCAGTAGTTGGTATAAATTTTCAACTTAAAGATCAATTTGTTGATTCTCTTGATTCCTTGTTTATTTGGTAATATATTTTCTTTATTTTTTTATTGTAAAATTATCATGACTCGTTATTTACATTACTTTCTATACACGTTGTTTTTGTTTGGATTTATTGGTTTTTCTTTTGCGCAGGATCCTAGTTTTTCTTTAGATCCATGATCTGGACAGCAATTAAAATTACATTGTACTTATGATATCAATTTGAGATTGAATTCTTCATGACAAAGATACAATGCTTTTCAAAGTACATTGAAATTTAATACATCTGATTCTCAGATTATTACTTGATCAGTTAATGCGCCTTTTACAGATTATCAAGTTTCTCAAATAGAGTGATGAAATCGTTATAGGATGTGAGGTAATTTTGCTGTATGACAATCATGAACTTGAGATATTTCAGCAGCTACTTTTGGGTTTAAAACTATTTCAAATATTCTATCAACAACTTTGGAATTTGTAAATATTGATTGAGGGCCTATATCATATTGATTAGGATGAACTGATGATGGTCAATTTATTATCGGTGTAGATGCAAATGGTGATATATTGGCTTCTGTTGTTGATGCTACATATAATTTTGTTACTTGGCCTTGTACAATTGATACAAATGCACCAAATTTTACTAGTTTAAATCCTTCAGCTAATTCTAATATTCCTTTAGATCAGACTATATCTTTTTTGACTTATGATTGGGTTGGATGAACAAATCATTATTGGTATAGTTGACAAGAAATGCTTTTATCAAACTATGTTTTGGCACCAACGACTGTAGATAATCAATGATGAGTAAATAGTGGGACAATAAAAGCAACGGTATCTTGTCCTACATGTTCTACATCTTGGTCTTATGTTTTGTCTGGTAGTAGTTTAAATATTACTGATTGGAACTGAGATTGATCTCGTAATCAATTGACCTGGAATAATAATCGTAGATGATATAATGTATCTTTTGATCCACCAGCTCCATATGAAATAGAAAAAAGGGTTAGTGTTGTTTTGAATTCTACAGATAATCCAAATGAAAGTTGAAATGTAAATACATGAACTAGTGCGACTTATTATTTCAATAATCCAGTTAAACCAACAATTACTGAAATATCTCATATTAACTGATCAACTTTTGTTAGTCCATCAAAAAGTTTGCCTATTAAATTTAAATTTTCAGATACTTGGGCTGGTATTGATACTGGAAGTATAAAGATTGATATACCTACAATCCTTTCTTGAGCTACTCAATTACTTACAGGTTATATTTATTCATGAAGTGATTTGACAATAACTCTTTCTGGTTGAGCAGAAGGTATTGGTAATTCTGGTAGCTATGTAGTGGAATTTTTACCTAATTGGGATTTCCCTGCTAATACTTTGGTTACTATAAATACTTTTGTTGATGATTTGGCTTGAAGTACTTGATCTAGGGTTACTACATTTACTACTAGACCAGATTGTACTTATTTTGGATGTAGTGAAATATTGAATATAAACATATTGGAATGAATTAATCTTGGTAATTTTGTATTTACGTGAACTACATTGATAGTTACTGGTACAAATACTAGCTCTCCATATCCATATCTTACAGGTATAAGTAACGATATTTTGGTTTGCTGATATGAATGGACATGAGCTATTTTGACAGGTAATGTACAAATATATGATTCAAGTGATAATATAATTAATGGATCTGTTTATTCTGGTAATGCATTGTATATTACAGGATTAAATTTTACTATTGTAGATGGTGTAATCGTGGTTCAATAATATTTACTTTTTAAATGTATTTTAAATGAAAAACAAAAATCTGATTTTATTTGGTATTGTTGTTTGGGGTTTGTCTATTTTTGTTAGTCAGTCTAATGCTCAAGAAATATGATTTTCATATATTAGTTGACAAAATTTTGGTCCATGATGTCCTGTTGTTGTTGATGTATTTGTAGATGCTATGGGTAAAAATGTTTCTACTACTGATGTTATTTTGGAAAGTTCTATGAAATATTTGGATTTTATTCCAAACACATCTCTTTTCCCTTATTTTTTTCCTCCTGTAGTTAGAACAAATTGATTGGTTCATATAGTTGGTTTCTCTGTGTTTCCAGAACAAGTTATAACTTGATCATGATCTATCTGAACACTATATTTTGAAGCAAATCCTACTGATATGGATGCATCTATAAAAATTTATTTTTTGGGTGATTGAATTACTACTGATAGTAACCTGAGTTATGGTGGAGTTGATCAGTTACAAAAAGTATGACAAGCTAATTTTGTTATAGATCAGGAGGCTTGTATACATGCTGCTGCTGTTATTTCTTGATGATTTGCAGGAACTTCTTATGAAGATGGTTTAAGCGCTACAATTAATAAAATAAATGAAGATTATAAACAATCTAAAATTCTGACATTTATTTGGTCTTATGGAATTCTTATATTGGTATTGCTTTTGATTTTTGTATTGGCTATCATATATCGTAAAAAGATTTTATTGGTATTAAATAAACGTACTGTATGAGAAAAATTGGTTTCCTAGTTGCTTATATTATATTTTGAATAATTTTTTCTGTAGGTGCTCAATATTATTATTTTGATTCTGAGACACCTACTTTTCCTTATCAACAGTGATGTGTTGAAAATTTGCAGGTTAAAATAAATACACAGTTAGAAAAACCTACTGCATGATTACTTCGTTTGCTTTTTGATCCAATAAATATTTTTTATTCTAACTCTAATTTAGCTTCTGAGCTTCAAAGTGATTTATTTGTTGCTTCTACTGAAACATTTTCTAATTGGACTAGTCCAACTCAAAGCCCTTCTTGGGTTGATGAAGATAAAACTATTCTTCAACTTGATCGTAATAATTGAACAGTTTGATATGATGGTAGTTGATGATTATATTGAACTATTAAATTTATTCCCAATTATAATCAGAATTTTTATACATGAATTTTTGCTATTATTTATGATGGTAGTACTATTAAAACAAGCTTGAGTGTATGATGAGTTAATAAAATAAATCCAGTTTTTCAAAATCCGCGTTTAACTTGATCTTATAATATTCTTCAACAACCTTGTATAGATGATACTCAGATTCCAAATATTTATTTAACAACTCCAATTAATTGAGCAATCAAACAAACTTATCTTTCATGAATTTCTCTTTCATTGACAGATGTTGGTTGATCAAGTTCTAGTGTTCCTTATGTTTGGACAGGTGGAAATGTTTGGACAGGAAATATTTGGTGAATAGATACGCAATACGGAATAAATATTTCTACATTGCAAATAACTTTGTCTGGTAATGGACAAACTCGTATATTCACTTCATGAACTTACGCTACTCCAAGTGCCAAAACTTGGCAATTTTTGGATAAAAATTACAATGTCTCAATTCCATCAGGAGTTTTGTTTGATTATGGTATAGAAAAAAGAATTGATTTGTCTGTACAAGTTAGAGATCGTAAGTGATTACAAAGAAATATAAGTTATAATTTTAATAATCCTCAAGGTCCGACGTTGATTGCGGGGACTAGGTTTCCAGTGGTTAATGATTCTTTCGTAAACTATGATACGCTGATTAGATTTGGAGTGGAAGATGATTGGGCTGGGGTAAATTCGGGGAGTATTGTGGTAACGCTTAGTGGAATCAACGGAACAAGTTATGGGCCATATGTTTTTAGCGGAAATATGTTGAATCTTTCAGGACTTAGTAGTAATGCGTTACAGCCCAACTGGATGGTCGAAGTATATAATCATGTAGATTTTCCTGCATCGTGAACTATTCGTGTGAGTGTAAATGTTCGTGATATGGTAGGCAATCAATGAATTATTTCAGACTATAGTTTTGTAACTAGACAAAGTTGTTCTCAGCTTGGATGTTGTGATGATAAATATATCCGATATAAAAATATTTCTTCATTGTTTGCAAGAAATACTGTTATTGTTGAAGGTGGTTTGGATCCTGTTTTTTATTTGTGATCTGATGGTACCTGATATATTGATTGTGGTTTAATTAATCAGGGAATGTCTATTTATAAAGGGACTGAATCAGAATCTGGATCTTCTCAATTGGTTGATTTTCTTGATCTTTCAAATCTTCGTATTATGGGAAATAATGTAAAAGCGATTCTTTCTTGATCCACTTTGGTTTTACAAAAAATATTTGATTATTGATCTTTGGATTGATGAGGTTGGTGAGGGTGAATTCGTTTTGAGAAAGATAACTGTCCTGATGGAGATAATTCTTATAGTTATTATGATGGTATTTGTGATTGAGATTTTCATGGTTCGGCAAATTCTTGCCCTGTAGAAAACGATGATTATCCACAAGAACTTATAGATGCTTTCCAGTTTGCATATGGATTTTGAATAACAACTATGTGCCCTATAGAAAATGCTGATATTAGATGAAATCTTTTGAGAAAACATCTTGCAAAAATGATAACTGAATATGCTGTTACTATTGTATGATTATATTCAGATATTACAAAAGAATGATGTGATCAATATAATGATATGGAAGATCAATCTTCTGAAATGAAGTTTTATAGTAAAATAATTTGTCAGCTTTGATTGATGTGATTGGAATCTGATTGAATTATTCCTCAAAAATCTTTTCGTCCAAATGATATTGTAACTAGAGCTCAATTTGGAACTATTTTATCTAGATTGATTTTTGGCGATACTTACAATGTTTCTTGAAATAACAGTGATCTGTATTATACAAAACATTTACAAGCATTAAATGAAAATTGAATTATGAAAATGATAGAATATCCTGAAATGCCTGAAATTAGGGGTTGGGTAATGCTTATGTTGCAACGTACTTATGAAACTTGAATTATTGATAGATATCGTATGTTACATAACGCAAACAATTCAATTAGAATAATTTATGATTTTTAAATTATTGGAAATATGAAAATTTGTTCTTGGAATGTTAATGGGATTCGTGCTGTTTTGCAAAAAGGTTTTTTGGACTGGGTTTCAAAGGAGAAACCTGATATTTTGTGTTTACAGGAGGTAAAGGCATTTGAAACCCAGATTCCTGTCGAGCTTAGGTTTTTTTTGCAGGATTATCTGTATATCTGGCATGCTGGGCAAAGACCGGGATATGCTGGTGTTGCTACATTTTGGAAAAAAAGTTTGGATGTGCATGAGATTAAATCAACCTTCGCTGAAGTGGAGCATTTCCATGAAGATGGAAGAGTAGTAGAAATCCAATTTTCAGATTTTGTTTTGTTGAATATATATTTTCCTAATTGATGAGAAAGAGCTGATGGAACTGAGATGCTATCGTACAAATTATGATTTTACGAGAGGTTTTTGAAATATATTGATGATTTACGCGCCAAAGGTAAAAAAATCATCACTACGTGAGATTTCAATATATGTCATCGTGAAATTGATATTGCTAGACCCAAAGAAAATGAAAATTCAATCTGATTTTTGCCGATAGAAAGAGCTGAAATGGACAAAATGGTGGCTCATGGCTATGTGGATCTCTTTCGTCGTTTCAATCCAGAACTCAAAGATAAATATACGTGGCGGAGTTATAGAGCAGGGGCTAGACCAAGAAATGTGGGGCGGAGATTAGATTATTTCTGGGTATCTGAGGATGTTGTGCCTTTGGTTAGTCGTGTTGCTCATCAGGATGATGTGATGGGAAGTGATCATTGCCCGATTGTGATGGAAGGGGATTTCTAAGAATTAGTGATAAAAAAACCAGACATAAAAATGCTGGTTTTTTTTGTAATAGTTTTTTTAAACAGAAATATTCGCTTTTATGTGCGGATGCGGATCGTAATTTTCCAATGTGAAATCTTCGAATTTGAAATCGAAGATGTTTTTTACATCGGGATTGATTTTCATAACTGGAGGTTTTTTAGGCTCTCTAGTTAGTTGTTCTTCAGCTTGTTTTAGATGGTTGAGATAGAGATGGGTATCACCACCTGTCCAAATAAATTCTCCCAATTCCAAACCAACTACTTGCGCAACCATCATTGTCAATAAAGCATATGATGCAATATTGAATGGTACACCAATAAATGTATCACATGACCTTTGATAAAGGTGGCATGATAGTTTTCCGTCTGCTACGTAAAATTGGAATAATACATGACAAGGTGGTAAAGCCATTTTTGGTATTTCTCCAACATTCCATGCTGATACAATGTGACGTCTACCATCGGGATTTTTTTTGAGATCGTTGATCAGCTGGGTTATTTGATCAATATGTTTCCTATCAATAGTTGGCCAACATCTCCACTGATGTCCATAAATTGGTCCAAGTTCACCATTTTTATCAGCCCATTCGTCCCAAATAGTAACTTTGTTGTCGTTGAGATATTTGATATTGGTATCTCCTCTTAGAAACCATAAAAGTTCATAAGTGATTGATCTCATATGGAGCTTTTTTGTCGTAAGCAAAGGAAATCCTTTTGCTAGATCAAATCTCATTTGATGAGCAAAGATACTGATTGTTCCTGTGCCTGTTCTGTCGGTTTTTTGCACACCTTTTGTCAGAATCTTTTTGAGTAGTTTCTGATATTCTGTATCAAACGGGTTGATTTTAGCTGTTTTTCTAAAATCTGGATGAATCAATTTTTGTTTCATATTATTTGAAATTTTAGTTTATGTTTGTTTTATATTTTTATTTTTTGTAAAGTCAATATCTTATTGAAAATAAGATCTGTTTTTGTATAATTGGTGTCGTTTTATGTATTTTGAATTAATTATGCTTCAACAAAAAATTGATCATATAAATAGTGTTATTTATGAATTAGAAGAACTTAAATCTAAGGAAAAAATTAATTGAAAAACCAAAATTTATGGTCAATGAATTTCAATTTCTTTGACGTCAGATTTATCAGAAGCTATATCAAACTATTATGCAAAAAATGAAGGGAAAACTTTTAAGGAAACGACAGTCGATGAACTTATTGGTATTTTAAATTTAGATATTGAAGAAAAAAAAGAACTTTTAAAAAAAGAAAAAGAGTGAGTTATCTAATTTCAAAAAATTTACTTAATATAATACAAATACAGATTTTCCTTATTTAATTTGTTTGCTATTGCTTTTATATCTTCAATTTTGAGGTTTTTATAGGTTTGGACGATTTGATCGAGAGTCTCAATTTTGCCGTAGAGGAGATATTGAGCACCGAGGAAACTTGCCATTTGATCTGAGGATTCTATACCCATTTGGAGTTGACCAATATTGAATCCGATAGTGTTGTCGAATTCTTCTTGCGAAATATCTCCTCCTGCGATTATCTCGATTTCTTCGTAAATTCTTTTTATACCAAAATCAAATCTTTCTTTGTCAATTCCTGCTCTCATCATAAATGTTCCGTCATCTTGTCAACTGAGATGTGAAGCACTGATATAATAACAAAGTCCTTCTTTTTCTCTGATATTTTGAAAAAATCTAGAAGACATATTTCCCCCTAAGATAGTTGTTAATACGCTTGCAGCATATCTTGTTTTATCATTTCATTTAAATCAATCAGCTGATATAACAAGATGGTTTTGCTCGGTTTTTTTGTCAAAAAAACTTGATTTTTCTGATGGTTTATAATTTGGAAAAGGGGTTTTTTCGTAAGTTTTTTTGTCTGGTAAATTTTGAAATATTGGAGCTAGTTGTTCTTCTATTTCAGATTGATTTTTGATTTTACCGGTAATTATAATTATGAGATTGTCCTTGGTATATAGTTGTTCTTTGTGTTGGAAAAGCATGTCTTGATTGAAAGACAGAATATTTTCTATAGTTCAGATTGTTGGTCGTCCGTAATTGTTGTCTCCAAAGTATCGTTGTTGTCGTTTTTGTGTTACTAGAGCCATGGGATTATCTTCGTACATTTTTAGTTCTTGTATGACTACTCATTTTTCTCTTTCTAGTTCATCTTTTGGAAATTGTGCATTTATCATCATATCTCATAAAACATCGATTGCTTTGTTTACAAAATCAGGAGCACATTTTACATAATATCCAGCATATTCATCACCAGTATATGCATTAAATTCTCATCAAAATTTATCTACGGCTTCTGCTACAGATTTTGGTGTCGGGTATTTTTTTCCTCATTTAAAAAAAAGATGTTCCAAAAAGTGACTTATTCCATTTGTCGTTTTTGTTTCATATTGGTTACCAGCCTTGCACATAATCTCAATTGTGATAGAATTACTATCTTGCATAGGTGCAAAAATACAGTCTATACCTTGAATTTTTTTGATTGAATAATTCATTTTTGTAAATTGACTTGACAAATTAAAAAAACGGGTTATAATACACACGCTTTTATGGGCAAATATTACTACACAAGGTTTTTATCCCACAAGCTATTGTATGAAAAAATTATTTTTTAAAAAAAGGTTTATGCAAAAAACATTTTTTAGCATGGTAACCTTTTTATGAATTTTCTTTCTGGGTTCAAGTGTCTTTGCTGCTTGAGATGATTTTTCTCAACCAATTGATACAGAAAAGAAAGATATTTCAATTTTTGTGACTAGATTATCAGAGAGATTACAGGGGGTTTTCAAAGAAATCATTTCTTTGTCATCAGATCAAAATTTCTTCGAATGAACAGCCGGATTACAGGTAGATGATCCACTATTGTTGATTGATATACAAGAAAATCCTTATGTTAATGAAATTTTGGCATTGGCAGATTTGGGAGTTATTGATGTTAATCGTGAAAAATTTTATCCAGACAATTATCTTCGTAGGTATGAATTTGTTATTATGATGGTAAAATATCGTCTTGCAAAATCAAAAGCTCAATTATCTCCAATTGTTTTTCCTTTGCGTGGTTGGTTTTTCGATGTAGCCCAAAATACTTCATATGCTTCTTATGTTGCATATGCAGAACAACAATGATGGATTGATCAAATGATTGAGGAGAAAGAGGGGAAGAAAATGTTTTTTCCAAATAAATTTCTTACAAAAGAAGAAATTTGTAATTTATTGAATTTAGATCAAACACATACATTTTGTACTACTGATATTATTAATAGATGAGAATTTGCTGCTGTTTTGTTTCGTGGATTTAAACAAGATGTAACAACACCTTTACAAAATAATACTCAAAATATAGAAACCAAAGATAATAAACAATTTATTAGTCAGTTTAAAACCTTGTTTTCATTTGTAAATACTCAATAAAAAATCTTTTCGTTTTTTTGACAAAATAAAAATTCTGATTATAATTGTTGTAGTCAGAATTTTTATTTATTATATTTAAATTATGTTAAAGGTTAATCATCATGTTGTTCATCATGCAAAAAAGGTAGTTGCGCATGTAAAAAAACATCAACATAAATATATATTTTTATGATGACTTTTGGGTTGAATATTTCTCGTTACTAAAATAATTATGCTTTTTTGAGCAAGTTATATTTTATATACAGGGACTCCTAATTCTAGTTATGCACAAGAAATTATAGAAGAACCAACACAGCCAGAAGAAGAACCAACACAGCCAGAAGAAGAACCAACACAGCCAGAAGAAGAACCAACACAGCCAGAAGAAGAACCAACACAGCCAGAAGAAGAACCAACACAGCCAGAA
>JAQUVI010000003.1:0-83151 GCA_028693445.1 Candidatus Absconditabacteria bacterium | reverse complement strand
AGAAGAACCAACACAGCCAGAAGAAGAACCAACACAGCCAGAAGAAGAACCAACACAGCCAGAAGAAGAACCAACACAGCCAGAAGAAGAACCAACACAGCCAGAAGAAGAACCAACACAGCCAGAAGAAGAACCAACACAGCTAGAAGAAGAACCAATACAGCCAGAAGAAGACCCAACACAGCCAGAAGAAGAACCAACACAGCCAGAAGAAGAATATTGATTCCAAACTACTTCTACCTGTGATTATTCAGGTTTTTCTTCAAATATAAGTGGATTATTTTATTCTGGAATTATGAATTTGTCTTGGACAATATCTTCTATTTGTGAAAATGAAACAGTAGATATACAACTTTACGATCATAATGAAGAATGGATTATTTTGGAAAGTGTTCCATGATATGTGACAGAATATAATTTTGATACTACGCTTTTGTGATCATGATTTTATTTACAAACAGGTTTAAATGCTAGTGGTGAAATTGAAATACTAAATCCTGGATTATACTCTTGAGTTGCTATTAATTCATGGACAGGTTATTATATAAGACGGATTGTACAGCCTGATACTATATTATCTCAAACAAATGAATTTACTATAGATAATGAATCTCCAACAATTTCAAATATATCTTTGTCTTATTCATGAGCACTTTCTTGAGTTGTAGGTATATGAAAATCTTTGATTATAGAATTTGATGCTTCAGAAAATTTGACATGAGTTAATGTAATTATATCTACTGGTCAAGCTTTGTTTTCTGGTTTATCATGAAATCATTATGTTTATAATTATATCTTGCCTTTGGATCTTTCCTCAGGAAATATTCCTTATGACATTTCTTATCAAGATTTGGCTTGAAATATTTGAAATATGACATGAAATTCACAATTGGTTTATGATTCAACATATCCTCAAATAACATGATTTAATTTGTCTTGATATGATTTTTCTTTTACTACATCAGAAATCACAACAGCTACGGCATTTGTTATAATAAAAAATACTACTAATTGATGGGCTTTTTCTATGACATGATCTTCTACAAATCATATGTTTTCTTTGCCAACATTATCATTGAATACTAATTATGATATGTGAATTGTAGTAAAAGATGTCGCTTGAAACGAAGGTAAAGCAGCTTTGGAATTAAAACGTAATAATTCTTGAGATATTTCTTACACTTTGTTGGCAACATTATATGGTCAAAATTTAGTTACTTATTCGTCATGATCAACTTTTTTGAATACGACATGAAATTTTGAATTGACTGGCCAACAAGAAACAATTAAAGATCAATTTAGGGAAGAAATAGATAAGTTTACACAATGTAGAAATGATATCGAATACACAAGAGTTAAAATTCAACTTAAATGATTTGAGATCGATTTGACTATGCCAAAATTTCAAAAAAATGAAATGAAAAAACTTGTAAATTCTTTTATTCTGTATATTTTGAAAAACCTAGAAAATTCTTCATTATCTCAAGTTGAAATTGAAGATTTTGTTTTGAAGTTTAATGATTTTGCTGTGATATTAAAATTAATAAAAGATGATAATAATGAATGTAAACAAAATTTAACAAATTATCATTTAGAACAATTCAAACAATCTATGGAAACTTATGGGATTTCTTTATAGAGCTTAGTTTTTAGTATTTAGCACTTAGAATTTATTATATAATAGAGACTTCTCTTGTTGTGGGAGAGGTTTTTTTTATATCGATTGTAGTTGATCTTGGTAATCAAAGTAGGTGAGTGTGTTTAGGTCGTTCTATAATTACGTAATCAAACTGATTTATTTGATCTAAAATTCCTTTTTCGACTAAATCTTTGTGCTCGTTCAGTCTTCGCATATCAACGTGTAATAACCTGTTATCATAAATATTTAAGTATGTATATGTTGGACTTTGAACCTGTTTTGTATCTATTCATAGCCCTTCGGCAAATCCTTTTGCTAATGTGGTTTTTCCACTTCCTAATTCTCCTTGTAATAGCAAAATTTTATGATCTTTGGCTAGTTTTTTTCCTAATTCGTGCATATCTTCTGGAGATTTTATTAGCATTATATATTATTTTTAATAAATAGAATCTGATTTTGTTTCAACACTTGTATTTTATATCGAAAATTTTATATATATCAAGGTTAGGTTGGTTATAGAGCTTATTAAGCTATCGAGCTATTTCGTAGCTATTGGTGATGATTTCCTTCTTTTATTTGTTTTTTTATTGCTTGAGTTATTAAGATTATAAGTTATTTAGTTCTCTCGTAATAAAAGACAACAAAATTCATTTCTCATTAAGGCAGTATTGTATTTAGAATTATAGTCTAGTTAGAATTGTATGGCTGCTTTTTGGCTAAGGATGATGTTGGGTTGGTAATGATTCATTTCTTTTGTTTGTCTTTTTTATTACTCGATTCATTAAGTTATCAGTTTCATAAAGTCAAATAGTTTTAATTTCTAGTTTTATTGATGAAAAAGTTGTTTGTTTTGGATGGTTCTGGATTTCTTTATAGAGCGTATTATGCGTTTCCTGCATTGCCAAATTCGGAGTGAATAAATACCAATGTTGTTTATGGATTTGTTCGTATGATATTGAAAATATTGGCACAAAAGCCAGATTATTTCGTGATTGCTTGGGATTCTCCAACCAAGACACATAGGCATGAATCATTTTCTGAATATAAGGCAAATCGTAAAAAAATGGAAGATGATTTTAAGCAACAAATTCCTGTTACTCAAAAAATGATTGCAGATATGAATTTACCAAGTTTGGTTATTCCTGGTTATGAAGCTGATGATATTATAGCTACTTTGGTAAATACTTATAAAAATGACTTGGATTTGGTTATAGATATTTATTCGTCTGATAAAGATCTCAAGCAGTTGCTTGATCATAATGTGTTTTGTATTGATCCTATGAAAAATAATCGTATAGATACAAAGCAATTTATGCAGGAGTTTTTGTTTGCTCCGACATTGATGTTGGATTATCTTTCATTGGTAGGAGATAGTTCAGACAATATTCCTGGAGTAGCAGGAATTGGCCCAAAGAAAGCTTCGGACCTGATAAAAAAGTATGGATGATTGGATAGAATTTACTCTCATCTCGATGATCTCCCTCCAGATCTCAAACAAAAACTCCAAGATAATCGTGAAGTAGCATATATGAGTAGATGATTGGTTGATCTTTGTATGATACCAGAATTTTCTACGAAATTATCTGATTTAAAATGTGAAATTAATTTTGATAAATATAAAGATGTTTTGGTAAGAGATTTAAAATTTTCTTCTATGGAAAAAACTTTGGATGAAATGAAAAGAAAATTTGTAATGCCTCAGCAGACTTCATTGTTTTAAGTTTTTTCTAATTGATTTTTTTGTTCTGGTTTGCGTTATATTATTTCGCTCCGCTGGGATTACTTTTGTCATTGCCACAAAAGTAATCAAAAAGTCTAGTTCTTACAAGACTCATCTAGTTTTCTTTTGAATTCATGTTGATTATGTTTCAGACAAATTGTAAGAACCAAGAAGTTTTGGTTTGAAGTCATGTTGTTTAAAATTTTTTTGTAAAAAAGAAAAGGAGAAGATTATTCTCTTCTCCTTCTTATGCGTAGGTTATTTTCCTTTTCTTTGGTATTTTTCTAGTATTATTCGGATTTCTTCATCCGAAGGGGTATCTAAAATACCTGATTTTGAACCATTGGTATTGTAGTAAATTATTCTTTCTCTACAGTAATCAATGGCGGCTTTAACTGCAACTTCTTCGGCATTTGTGAAGATATTGTTTATCATTTGGGTTATGGTTAGTCCGTTATCTGCAACAGCAGATAAGTCGTTCAAACCTTCCAAATTTTTCTCATACGTATCACCATCTTCTGTTTGGCGAGATATGATTTCAGTTTCTTCTACGTTTGGAAAACTGAATAGGATTCTCTGCTTGTTTATTTTTTTGTATTCTATTATTTCATTGCAGAGTAGCCAATTTTGATCAAGCGCCATATTGGCAATTATTCCATATTGCCTTTCGGCAGTAATAGGAACTTGAACAGTTTGTGTTTCCGGTTCCCCAGTTACTGGGTTTATAATTAGTTCCCCAGTTATCGGGTCATAAACATTAACTTCTTCTTCGATCCATCCTTCTCCTATTTGAAGAGCAAGGGAATCGGCAGAAGCCGTTAATCTTTGATCCATTTCCAAACCTAATATTAAATCTGGAATAGGTTTTACATCTTCATCTTTTTTGCAGGATGAGAATATGATAACAATACCTAGTATCATTATCAAAAAACTTTTAAATGCTTTCATATGTTAAGTTTTTTTTGTTTTTATTTTCTACTTTTATTTGTTAGCTTTGTCTGAGTTTATATATTTTTTATCAAAAGTCAAACCTTTTTTTGTTTTTTTTGATAAAATAAAAAAGAATCCTTTTTGGGGGATTCTTTTCGTTTTTTCTTGTTTATAATATTTCTAATACAATAATTTGGCTACTTCATCATAGACTTTGTCATAAAATACCATTTATAGCTTCTTGTAATCTTTCATTATTTGCTTTTTGTAAATTGGATATACTTATGTATTGAGCGATAATCAATCTTTCATCTTGAGTTAAATTTTCTGTTGTTTGTTGTAATAATTGAGGAGTTACTTGTCATGATTCTAATAGTGTATTTATAGCAGCTTTTGTTTTTTGTTCATCAATGATTTTTCAGTAAACATCTGCTATATCTCAAACCCCTTCTCAACTGATTATTCTTTGGATAAATATATTTGCAATAAAATTAATATAATTATTGGCATCTGGAAAGTATCTTGCAACAGCTAATTTTGACCTAATTAGAATTAAATCTTCATCAGATACATTTTGTCAAAAATATTCTCTAAATTTTTCGTCTTCGATTTCTAAGGCATATTTTGTACCTAAATTATTTGTGCTTATTAGTTTTAGAAATCATTCTTGTTTCATTTTCATTAACATACTTATTACACCATGAGATTCTATTTTATTTGTTGAGTCTAATTTTGCAAAAAATCTATGAAATAGTGTTTCATTTCATTCTCACATTCCAACAGTTCAAATATTTGGATCGACAACAAGATATTTAATATTTTGGTTTTTGAGCCTATGAACAGTTTTACAACTATCGTTATCAGACATTTCTTCTCGTAATCGTCATAGCATACCATCTAATTTTATATTTCTTTGGTTGTGAAGAAAATATTGTATATAAGTTCATGCTATCATTACTCAGTCTTTATCCGGTCTATCTTTTACTAGTTCAATAAACTTGTTGTAATGAGGAAACTGTAAATCAAAAACGTCTTTCCAATTATAGCTTGTTATAACTGATTCTTTTTGTTGTAGATTGCTATCTATTTCTATACTTTTACCTGTGTTCATTTTGTACCAAGCAAAAGGTCATCAAGAACCTTGTGAAGAAATTCTAATAAAATTGAAAAATAGTTGGATTATTCACCAAATAGCGAACAAAAATAAGAAGAAATATAATATGTTTTTGTCAGTATCTTCGGTGCTATCATTGGTTAATTCATTGATATACATTATAGATGCTAGAATTGTCCAAATTACTAATCCCAATCAATACCAAAGAATTCCTCATCATATCATCCACCAAATAGCCCATCATAATATTGTTATACTACTTATACTTATCAATGTCTTATCTTTTTTTACAAAACCATATATTAATCAAAGTATTATAAAAACCATAGTGAATAACCATATGAATCATATGTCTGTGTAATAACTACTTAAATTTTGTAAAGATCGATTAAACGAAATATTTAGAGGAATAATATATCTGTATGGTACGAATATTTTGTTGTTTTCTGTTTTGATAGAGTGATTTTCGTAATATTGTTTTACCATTAAAGCCTCATCCCTATATTCAGCAATAGAACCAATTTGTCATTTAATTTCCGCATTTTTGATTGCTCTTTCTAAAATTTTATAAGAATCAGAATCTGTATCTAATAATTCTAAAATTCATTTTAATCATGGTATATTGAAAGACAGTATTAAATCACTGTTTTTACAAAGAATCTTTGCATTTTTGTTTAATCAATAACAAGTATTATCATTTGGATAAAATAATCTAAGTAATCAATATCCAATATTTAGTCATTTACCTTTGCTAAATTCTTTTCGTCAGTATCATACGTATCTTCAAACATCTTCATTACCAACTATTGCTTCTTTTTTATTTTCTTCTAATTCTTCTTCTGAAAAATCTATAATTTTACATACTTCTGGAGAAAGATTGTTTTTTTCTTGTTGATCGATGGTTGTCTGGTCTTGTAATTCTTGTATGTCTCAATTATCTGCTAATAATAATGCTTTTGCAAAATTTCACACACTGAAATCATTATTTTGTGTTTGTGTATAAAGAAGATGTGTTCATTTAAATAACACCAATGAAATTATAATTCCAAGAGCCCAAATTCAAATATTAATCAAAGTTGTTTTCAGATTTTTAAATTGTTTTTTGAAATATCAATATAGTATTCCAATAATCACTACTATTGCTCAAATAATAGCAACTCGTTTGCCTGTCTCTGGGTTGATAAGATCTCTAGCATTTGCTATTTGTAGTATTCATGTCATTCATACCACTATTACTCAAAATCAGATTGCGATTATTGAATTTATTCGTAATGCAACAAGAAGTATTCAAAATAAAACTATATCAATAAACGCTGTTGGTTTTGCCATTGTGGCAAGAGCGAAAAATACTCATGAAATAGCTATGTATTTTAGTGTTTCTTTGTGATTGCTTTTTGTGTGTTCTTTGTCGTAATTTAAGAAAATAAATCACGATAACATTCCAAGAATAGTAAGAGCCATTACTCAAAGATCTGTTTTATTGTCCACAAAAACTAAGAAAGCTCACATACCACTTGTCAACCATAACAATAAAAGGAACCGTCATAGGTAAAAAGCTATTTTTGTTCCTATTGTCTCTTTTTTGGTAAAATAATTGATAATTTCTTTTACGGTTCCAAGTCCCAAAATAAGTACAAATATTCAGCTCAAAAAATTCATAGAAACAGCAACAGTATCTGGACCTAGCCAAAATCATTTAATAGCTCAAATTAAACTAAACCAGAATGTAATAAAGCCATGTCGTAGTTCTGGAGGAGTTGCGGCAATTCAAATGTTTCCTCGTAAAACTCAATGATTTTCTGCTATAACTTTTGGTACGTACATATATGCATGGTTTGCGTCCCAAGCGGTAGAATAAGGTATAAATGATAATTGAAATCAATAGAAATAATATAAGAGAGATATAGCTATAAGAATTAGTCAAATCCAAAGAAAAGGATTTCTTTTGAGTGATGTTATTTTAAATTCTTCTATATTTTCTTCTAATATTTGTTGATATCAAAATAATTCTTTTCTATAAAAATAAATAGCTACTCATAATCATAAAAATATTAGTCGAGTTATTGCTCAGTATAATATTGTAAAACTAGCCAAAGCTTTGATTAAAATTAAGAAAGTTCATATTCATATACCAAAACTAAGAAATAATTCTTGAGTTCTTTTTTGAGGTAGGCGGATTCGGAGTTTGTTGATCATATGTCACACGCTTGTTACTCCAAGGATTAAGTATATTCACAAAAAATAAAGTAATAATATATTTATAATAAGCATTACAAATCCAGAAGATCAGATTATTCATTCTTTAATTATAGTGTGAGCGATTCCAAAAAGAGTTAATCATAGAGGAAGCCAAGTTATTAGAAATTTTTTTAGAGAAAATTTTTTGTTTCGTAATATATATCACAAAGGTATCATCAAAGCAATAATTCATCGCATAATTATTTTTCGATTGGTTCGGTCACCAAACATAGTATAATAATAAGTGTGGTTTATCATAAACTCGTTGTAAATAGAAAAACCAACTATACTACAAATTAAAATTCCGATACCCAAGAAAATTTTTTGCTTCATAGAAATAATTATAAACAATAAAAAAATCTGATTTATTTTATAAATACAATTAATATTTTCAAGTCTGAATTGTTTTTGTTGGTTTGTTTTTTGTTGACTTTTCTCTTGCTTATTTTGGGTAAAAATTTATATTCTTTTTGATATTGATACTAAATTATTTTTTTTATGTGTGTAGTGTCATAAACATGAATTATGATGAAAAATTATTGGCACTTTTGGATGTTGTAATAGATACTTATATTACTAAATGAGAGCCTATTGGTTCCAAATTTTTGCATTCTCAATGAGATTTGGAATATGCGCCTTCAACACTTAGAAAATATTTGAATGTATTGGAACAACAATGAATGGTTTATCAGCCATATAATAGTTCTGGAAGAATTCCGACAGTTCAATGACTTACTTTGTATATAGAACATTTTCTTGCACAAAAAGAACAAGAAACTATAGATGAAATTGTAGGCGCTAGAGATAATATGAAAAATCTTGTAGAGACACTTTGAGCTATTGCAGATGGTGTAGTTGTTGGTTTTTTGAGAAATGATGAGTATTATTATCTGGGAATTAATAATTTACTTAGAGATGATTTGATAGATGAATATCAAACTACGAGAAATATCATTCGTTTTATTGAAGAAAAAAAACTTGTAAAATTTTTGGATGGTAAAATGCTAAAAAGAAATCAGATTTATTATGTTTTTATAGAAGATAGTGATGTAATGATTTCTTGTTTATATGTAAAAATTCAAATAGATTGATATGATTGAGTAATAAGTATTATTTGACCAACAAGAGTAAATTACAAACAAAATGCAGCAATTATGAAAAAGCTTTTAGCTAGTTTGTCTTAGGAAATGAAAAATATAGAAAAACCAGGTGAAACAAATGAGTGATGATTTTCTTGATTATTGAATCAGTTGAAAAATAGTTTGACAAGAAATGTAGATAAAAAAGATAATAAGGAAAATAAAGAGGAAAAAAATGATGATAATTCTCAAAAAAAAGAGCTTTTAACATTGGAGCAAGAAATTCGTAATAAATATGATCAATATGAAAAATGGTTAAAAGAAAAGGAATTGGAAGAAAGGGAAAAATTACCTTATTTTAAAAATGCTTTAAAAAATTTAAAGTGAAAAATAAACAATTCTCAAAAAGAATTGGAAAATAGGAAGCCACAATTGGATGTTTATGATTATAATAGAGAAACATTTGATCTTTTAGAAAAAAAATTTGGTAGAAAAAACGTGCTTAATTTAATAGAAAGTATAGTTTCTTCTGGAATTCAACCACGAAGGAATGATGAAAAATGAGCAGCAGATAAATGAAGGATAGATGCTATACTAAGTCTTTATGACTGAACACCAGATATTATCGCCCAACTTTTATTTTAATTTTTTTTATTGTTAATGTCAGATATTATTCAAAGTGCCTGAGGTATTATTTATTATCTTGATCCCGTTGATGGAGAACCAAGATATCTTTTGATAAAAAGACACGCTCTTTCTGGTAAAATAGAACGAGTTTCTCCCAAATGAAAAATTAAATGAGATGAATCTTTGGAAGTTGCAGCAATAAGAGAAGTTAGTGAAGAATCTGGTATTCCTATAAATCAACTTAAGTTAAAACAACTGCTTTGAATAACTCAGATTAGAAATATTGATAATAAGTGACCAATAGATAAGGATGTAACATATTTTTTGATGGAATTTGTTGGTGATCCAAATGTTGTTTCAATAGATCAAATTGAGTGATATATAGGTATTTATAAATGGGCTAATTTACAGGAGGTACTTGGTTTGATTTATTATCAGGATATAAGAGAATTAATTAGAAAGAGTTATTTATTGATAAAACAAGGTCAAAAAGATAATGATGTAAAGAAAAAGTTTTTGGAACAACTTGTTTAATCTTTGTAGTTGAATTTTTTTGTGGCTTTTGTATAATCAAATTGTAATGATGTTTTTTATCTTCTTATCAACAAGATATTATGGCAGGTAAACCAGTAGAAGTGTCTTATAGTTTTTATAATGTTCCTGGATATAAACAAACTGTTATTAAAGATATTGTAAATAAAAATATTGATGGTAAACTTGATGCTTATCTTCAGAAAGTATATACAAAGAAAGATGCAGAAATTCGTTTGAATTATAAAATCCAAAAAAATAAACAAGGTAGATATGAAGCAAAGTTTTTATTTGATTGTGATGGTCAAGTGTTTACCTATAGTAGTAAAGTCTGATTTAAATATGTTGAAGATCTTGTAAACCACGCGTTTAAACGTTTTAAAGAATTTCTTTCAAAATAATTCTTGGGTTTCTAGAGAGTGTAATATCTAATAATGCGATTTTATGATTAGATTAAATATTTATAATTTAAAATTTATAAGAAATGTCTACGAAAATTAATTATTTAACAAGGGAGGGATATGAAAGATTGGTTCAAGAACTTCATGATCTCAAAAAAATTGAACTTCCAAAAATTCTTGAAAGATTGTCAGATGCGAAAGCTATGTGAGATCTTTCAGAAAACTTTGAATATAAGTCTGCATTGGAGGACAAAGATTTTGCTCAAACAAGAATTAATGAAATAGAGGAGTTGATTCATAATGTAGAAATAATCAAAGAAGAGAAAAAAACATCTAAAAAAACAGATAAAACTGTCGATTATTGAACAAAAGTTACCGTTTCTGTAGAATGAGACAAAGAATATACGGTTGATATAGTTGGTACTGGTGAAACTTGAATTGATTGAAAAAATCTTAAAATATCTTTAGAATCTCCGTTGTGATTGGCTATTAAATGAAAAAAGATTTGAGAAATTGGAAAAATGAAATTGGCAACTGGTAAAGTTGATGTAAAAATTGTAAATATTCAATAATAAATATTGTTTTTGATAAAAACCTCCTTAAGGAGGTTTTTTTATTTATTAATTATTTGTGTTTGAATAATTTTTCGTTCATTTCGTATATCAAAAGTTATTTTACAACTATTTTTACTCTTTTGTGATTCTATAATTATATGGATTTTATTATCGTCATCATATTGAATAGAGCTTGTATTAAATTTTTCTATAATTTCTCAGTTTTTTGCGCATGTTTCTTTGATTGTCTCTATTTTGTTTTCCAAAACGAAGTTTTTGTCTACTATTCTAATAATATTTGAAAGACTTAACATATTATCTACTTCTATATCTTTGAAAATATAACCAAACATTGTCCCGTCAAAAACCGTTCGTAAACCAGTTCAGTGCTTGTAATAAGTGTATCATCGATAAGAATCAAAATTTTCTTTTTGAGTAGCTCAATAATCTTCAATTAAATAATTACAATCTTTTTGTCTTAATACTCTGTTACATAAAAAACGTTCTATATTTGATATTTTTTCATCTTTGTAAAAAATTTGAATTTCTTTATCATCTTTTTTTGCTGAAAGATCTGGTTGATTTGTAAAATCAAGATATAGCATATCTTTGACAAAAAAGTATATATTATTTTTTATAATAAGGCTCTGTTCTGGGAATTTTATTGAAGAAACTTCTATTATTGGAGAATTTCCTTTGTGATCTATTATTTCTCAATAAATTTCTAATTCTCAAATATATTTGTTGAGGTTTATATTGCTGCTTTTGAGAAAAATAATTTCTCAATTTTTGTTTGTAATTTTGTGTGTATATATAGGAAAGTTGCTTTCTATACTTATTTCTCAATAAAAACTAATATTTTTTCAAATGTTAAGATTTTCATTTTTGTTTGATTCTGTAATTTCTGTTTGTATAAAATCGAAAATTTTTGTTACAATAATAACTCAAATAAACATTGAAAACAAAATAATTAGGGTTTTCTTGATGTTTCTTTTCTTGTGAAAAGTTCTTATGACCATAAGACAATCTATTGAATAAATACACCATAAATCAGTGTAACTGTTATAACCATAAATTTTTTAAAACAGCAACTATTAATATATATATTTTAAAACTAAAAGCAAGGTTTTTAGTCTAGACTAACTTTTGATTAATTTTCCATTGTCTAAATATATAATGCTATCGGCATATTTTATTATATTTTGATCGTGTTCTATCATAAGTATTGTATCTCATTTATTTAGAAATTCTCTGATTACTTTGAGTAATTTTTCTATATCTGCCATATGTAAACCAACAGTTGGTTCGTCTAAAAAGTAGAGAGAATGTCATTTATATGACTTGAGAAGATGTTTTACTAATTTTACTCTTTGGCTCTCTCATCCTGATAGCGTATGTGCTGGTTGTCACATTTTGAGGTAGCCAAGACCTATATCTTTCATAAGTTCCAAGTCTTCTTTGATATTATCAATTTCTTTAAAAAATTCTAAAGCATCATCAACATACATTTCCAAAACTTCAGCTATACTTTTTCATTTCCATTTTATATCCAAAATTTCGTTTTTATATCTTTTCCCTTTACAAAGATCACATGGAATATATGTATCGGGTAGAAATTGAAGTTCAACTTTTTTGTATCAATACCCATCACATGCAGTACATGCTCATTTATTGGAATTGAAGCTAAAATAACTGGCATTAAATCAAAGATATTTACTTTCTGTGGTTCCAGCATAAAGTTGCCTGATATGATCAAATGTCCCAATAAAGGTGGCAGGGCACGAACGAGGTGTTTTGCCTATGCTGGTCTGATCAACGTAAATTACATTTTTTACTTCTTCGTGCCCTGTAATCGTATCAACCGCTAAATCCTTGTAAAACTCTTGTAATGCAAGATTTTCGTAATGCTCGTATTCGCTTTTGTGAATTATAGGAGCAGCTAAAATTTCTTGTCGATTTCGTCATTTTTTGAGTAATTGAAGTCTAATATAGCTTTGTATAAATTTGGTTTTTTCGTTTAGAAATCTATAAAGGGTAGTATACATTAAAGTGGTCTTCCCTGCTCCCGAAGGGCCTGTAATTACAGTAAAACTTCAAAATTTTATATCTACTGAAACATCTTGCAAATTATATTTGCTGGCTTTTCTAATATGTATATTTTTATTTGTTGGATGATGTTCGAAATCTATATTAACTTTTCTTTTGTTTGTTATATATTGAGCTGTTAGCGTATCTGATTTTAGAAATTTATTGTAAGGTCAACTAAATAAAAGTTCTCCTCCGAAGTCTCAAGCTCCTGGTCATATTTCTACAATCCAATCAGAAGCTTTGATAAATTCTTCATTGTGTTCTACAACGATTATTGTATTTCCCATTTCTTTGAGTTTTTTTATAGATGTTATTGCTCTTTGGATTTCTCTATCATCTAGTCAAATAGTTGGTTCATCTAAAACATAAATAATTCCCGTGAGTTTGTTTCCAAGTTGTTTGGCTAGTCTAAGTCTTTGAATCTCTCATCCAGAAAGAGTATCAATTCATCTATTTAGCATTAGATATCCAAGTCCTAATTCACTTATTGTTTGGCATCTGTCTATCAATGGATGAGTTATTCTTTGTACTAATGTAGCATCTTTTTTTGTTTTTTCTCTATAATTTTTGAGAATATCAATCAATTCGTGTAATGGCATTTTTTGTAGATCTGCAATATTATGTTTGACAAAAGAGTCTGATTTTTTGTTTGTTTTTGTTGAAATAAATACATTTAAACTTTCTTTTTTTAATCTATCGCCATTACATTCTGGACAGGTTCTCATATCAAGCATTGCTTGAAAATCCACAGTAAGAAGTCACTTTGCGTATTGATCTTTGATGATTTCTTCGATTCATTTATAAGTGATACTCATAAATTTTGCGTTATATTGAATTCTCAAAAGTTCGTTGTCTCCAAACAAAACTACATGTTGAAACCATTCTGGTAAATCTTTCCAAAATTTATCTGGATCTATACTATATTTTTGTGCTAATTTCTGTAAAAGTCATTGTCAAAGATTGGAATCTCTCCAAGGTAAAATAGCTTTTGTATAAGGGCTTTCTGGATCCAAAATTTTATCCATATCAACTTGTAAAATTTCCCCAAGACCAAGACAATTTGGGCAAGCTCATTCTTGGCGATTTGGAGAAAAATGTTGAGTAGTGAATTCTGGATATGTAACATTACATTCTGGACAATACATTTTGTCTGTATATCGTGTGATGTTTTGATTAGTGTTTTCTGAGCAAAAAATACCAAATTTTTTGGTTTCGTTGAGTATTTTTATAATATCTTCTTTGATTCTTGGAATTTTGATCTCTTCTATAGTTATACGATCGTATATTCAATAAATATTTATTGGAAAATATATATCAGGAACATTTGGTGTTTCTAAATAGAAATATTCGATAGGTTCTAGATTGTTGTGTTCTTTGATTGGTTTTGCTTTTTTTGCTTTGATTTTGGCTGCGTTGTTTATAGTTTCGCTGATTATTTCTTGATTTTGTGGTTTATTTACTATTAGATATCTTGTAAATCATCTACCTTTTTCTACACGATTTCTATTTTTCTTAACAAATTCTGCAAGTTGGGTTTTGGTTTCAAAGCTTCCTGATTCTTGTAAAAGATATATTTTTTTGTCAGTATATTGATTTTTTATTTCGGTAATTATTTGTTCTACTGTTTGTGGTTTCATTTCTTTGTGGCAGCTATAACAATATGGTTCTCAAAGTTTTGCAAATAGAAGTTTGAGATAATCATCAATTTCTGTAATTGTTCATACGCTACTTCTGGAATTTCCTGTTTTTTTGTTTTGTTCAATTGCTATAGCAGGGGATAGTCAGGTACAATGGTCAATTTCTGGTCTTTCTCCAAGATTAAAAAACTGTCTGAGATAACTAGAAAGTGATTCGATATATCTAAATTGTCATTCTTTGTAAATTGTATCAAAAGCTAGAGAAGATTTACCGGAACCAGAAACTCAAGTGATTGTGATAATCTGGTTTTTTGGTAATTCGATATCTATGTTTTTGAGGTTATGCGTTCTGATTCCCTGAAAAGTGATTTTTTCGGAAAATTGAGAGGTGATTAGCTTTTCGGTATCAATTGTTTTCTTTGGCATTGGGTTGTTTTATAAAGTCATAAAGTCGGTAGTTGGTAGTTCGTAGAGGGTAGAAAAAAATCTAAGTTCTAAGTTATAATATCTATATTCCTCTGAGTATTAGAACTTTGTCTGAGTGTAGTCGAAGAGAATAAGCTCTCTTATACTCTTCATTTCATTCAGAGTGACAAAGAGAATGGGTTATTATTCAGAGTGACAAAGAGAATAGGTTATCATTCAGAGTGACAAAGAGAGATTAGTGATGATTTCCTTCTTTTATTTGTTCTTTTTATTGCTCGAGGTATAAAATTAGATTCCGACTCCAATTGATAAAGTCAGAATGACATAGAATTTTAATAATAATTATTAATTTCATATTCCAGAGTTTTGATAAATTTTGGAAGGACTCAGTGCCTAATTGTTCATGAAGCATATTGTCAAGAATTGTATGGGACATATCATTCGTAAAGATATTTTGGAGCGTTTGGTATAACTGCATCTCCAGAAACATATCATCAATTATACAAAGCAGAATGAGAAACTATACTTTTTATATCTATGCCTGTATATGTTATATTTTGATGGACTCTGCTTTGGTATCTATCAAACTTTGATCTAGAAAAATCTATAAAATCTTGCACGCTTTCTGTAAAAATTTCTTCTGTAATTTCTCAAGTTCAATAATCTTTTGTAAGTATTTGGAAAGGTCAATCTCCATTTTTTGGTAGATAATATCCACAATGACTTTCTCTGTATCGTATAGCTATAGTAAGTGCAGTTGGAAAATTATTTGCAAAACTAATATTGTCTAAAGTATTGTATCGTCAAAAACACTTGTCTTCCATATCAATTTCAATTATTCCTGTATTGTATAAATCCAAAAATTCATTCCATCCAGATTTAGATGAAATTTTTGTCTTAATTTTTTCTGTAGAAAATTGTCAATATAGGTGAGTATGTAATTCTTGTAATAAATAAGAAACTCTAGGTTCGTGAGCAACCATAGGTTGAATTTTTTTGATTTGAGTCATAAAGCTTCGCATATCTTTTACATTTCATGAATTTATTTGATCAAGAGTGTCTTTTAGTTGGACCAATGTTAACATATCTTGACTAGTTGGAGTATAAGCATATGTCTCGGAAAGCCCAACCAAACTTAATATACTAGCCAGCAAAATAAATAATTTTTTCATAAAAAAAAGGACATATATAAAACCTTAATCTTATATATATCCTTGGTGAAGTTGCAAGGGTTTTAGTCTTTCTTTGGGTGATAATAATTTTCTCTTATTAATTTTAGGAATCAATCATAATTTTTAGGTTCGTCTCATAATTTTCATCATAATTTTTCGTGTAGTAGTTTGAATCATTCTGTATTTAATGTCTTTATTGATTTTTCGTTTCCCTCTTTAAAATAATTATTCTTTTTACCATCAATCTCTTCTATTCAGATTTTCTTCTTTTCTTTGATTTTTTCATTTAATATTTTTTCTCGTTTAGGAAAAGAATTTTGGTTTAAGCCACCTATCATTGATTTGGTTGTCCCTATAAAATCATCAGAATCTATTAGTTTTTCGTAGTCTGAATCGTATCGTGTAACAATTCAAAGTTTTTCATCAAGAAATCTTCTAAGCCTTTTGTCTGAATCTAGCTTACCAGCATTTCATCATGAGAAATTTAGATTTATTCAAGAAGCTTTTCCAAATTTTTCAAGAGCTTGATTTCATCATTTTTGCAATGCTGCAGCAGAATATCAAGCAAATATTGGTGCTGTACTTGCCATCTTTTCTATTGTTCATGTTGCTTTATCCATTGTTTCTCAAATTGTTCATCATCATGATTTTGCTGCGATTTTTACCATATATCGAAGCATAAAAATAGTAGCAAAGTATATAATTAATCCAGAGAATATATTTTTACTAACACTTCAAACTTCTTTAAATAAAGAGTCATTTATAGTTATACTACTTATTCATTGATTTTCCATAACTGCTTTTCAGTCGCTTATACCTATTGTTGTTCATTGAATATCTACTGTTTCACTGTTTCATCACATCATTGTTTGCATACTTACTACAAATATCAATATCATAGACATTACAGCGGTAAATAATACTGGTTTGAATATTGCATGTAAAATAACTCAAATGTTGAAATTTTTGAGAATTCATTTTCATTCCATAGATTTTGATTTACCCATGACTATCATTAGTATTATTATTGGTGATAGTGGAATTATCATCCACAAAAGGGCTACTCTAATTACATTTGCAATTATCAAAAGAATAAGAGTAATACAATATAAACCTATCATAAGAAATTGTAACAAAGATGTTGTTAATACTTTTTTGGCTGTTGGATCTCACTCTACTTTTTTATTTATAGCATCTTGTATTTTCAATGTAGTAGCTCAAATATATACCAAAGGTCATGATATAGAATCATCTTTTGGCATTATTTTTTCCAAGAATTCTTTTTCATTAAATTCACTAAAAGGTTTTAGATCTTTGCCTTTCTCAATTTCTGATATTCCGCCATTTTGATCTATTTTGATATAACTTGCGTGCATATTTTTTCCTGCTTCTTTTAATACTACATTTTCTTGTATTGCATTTTTATCTATAAAATTGCTCGGAAATGTAGCTACGGATGCTGTAAGTATGGTAGAAACATCTATTACTGCTGCAAACAAAAACCAACTAGCTTGTATAAGTACACCTGCTATCAATGTTTGGGTAATTAATTTTTGTATACTTTCTCATTTATTTTTGATAAAACTTATAATTCATCGCAACAAAAACGCCAACAAACCAAAATTTGCAAAGTTTTTACAAATATTTCGAAGTTTCCAAAGATATGCATCCAAATTTAGCCAAGATCAATATATCATATCGTTTGTCATAAATTTTCCCGCCAAACTAGCCAACAAAACCCAAATCCATGACAATATTCATGTTAATTTTTCCAAAAATAAATGAAGGTTTTTCAATGTTTCTTCTTCTCCTGTATTGGCGCTTTGTGCGAATGTTGGAGCGAAGAAAAAAATTGATATTAGCAAAATGCTTAGGCTTATTTTGATACCTTGTGGAGATTTTAATCGTTTTGCTATGCGTTTGATAAAAGTCATTTATGTTTTATGGGGCTAAATGGTTTTTTGTTATATAATTTCTTCAGTTTTTAATTTACCATCATCTCATTTTGTAATTTTAAATTTTTTTCATTCTGCTTCTACCTCTTTAATTGTTTTTCAATTTTCTATTGTTTTTAATTCATCTTCTTCTATTTTTCAAATTGCTTCATTTAGTTTTGTTTCGGTTTCGTATTTGTCTGATATTTCTTCTTTTAAAGACTCTATTAATTTCTTTTCTTCTGCTTGTTTTTGTTTTAAAATAAATTCAGCATCTCAGAATAATTTTTTTTGTAAATTATTATCGACTCATCATATTATATCTTTAAATTCTGAACTTCCTTCGTATAGTTTTTTTAATTCTGCTGTTTTGTCTTTTGCGTCTTTGTCTATAAATCAACGACCTTCAAGTACTGATATTATTTTATCACTATCTTTTGTATTGATAGCACTTTCTACCATTGTTTTTTCTGAATCTGAGAATGTTCTATCTTTTCAGAAATCTTCTTTTATACTTGGCAATCTTTCTTCTAGATAGGCGTTCATATTTTCTTGTTGTTTTGGTAGGTCTACAACTTTATTTTCTCGATATTTTGTTGCAAAATCTCAGTCTATCAATTGTTCTTTGAGTGTTCCAATACCAACACCACCAGCCATAGGTACTATAGGAGCTGTTTTTATTACATTTTCTCAGAAGTTCTTTATGCTTTCTCATACTTTTCAGATGGTTCAACTTGCTTTGATAGCTGCAAACAAAATAAATCGCATAATTCCTATTCCACAAAATGATACAATCATCCAAGAAAACCAGTCTCATGTGGCTCAAGCATATGTTGATACTTGTTTTGGATAAGCTACTGTATATCAGAAAAACGTAATATAATTAAATCATTTATCTGGTCATTCTTCGTATTTTCATCCAAACTTTGATATAACATCTATTTTATCCATATTTGTTGTAGAAACAGAACTTGATAATGTTGTCATAAATATTACCGATATACTTAGAGCAAATACAGTAATAACAGGAGCAAACGCAGCTTTTAATATGTTTTCTATAGAAAAATTTTCTAGTATTTTATCTATTTTGAGTGTGTCTTTGAAAACATTTGCCAAAATAATTAGTGGACTAGCAGCAATTACAACCCAAAGAAATCAGATTCTTATAAAAAGTACTACAGCCAAAGCAATCAAAGGAAAAGCCATTCACAAAGCAACTCAGAGTCTAATCAATAAATCTCATAAATTTTTACCCAAAGAGCTGTTTTGAGGTGAAGTATCTCCCAAATTTGCAAAATCCATAATAGATACGTATATTGTAGCCAAAGGACCCATAAATCATTTGGATTCTTCTATAATATATGCTACTGTTGGCGCTGCTGTTTGGTTTATTCGACTGTCTTTACTATCTCCGCCTACTCATATTGCGTTATCAGCATTAATAGGAGTAGTTAAAAATATTTTTGTAAAATTTTCTTCTGTTAGTCAATTTTTTATTTTCTCTTGTGAACATACACCAGTGCTGCTTTTTTCTTGTCGTAAATCTATGAAAAACCCACAATTTGCAACTTCTTTTGCAACACCACTTCACAATAAATTAATGTTATTCATAAGACTTGTTCAATAGTTGTTTTCACCACTTAATAAAACATTTGGAAATTCGTTGAAAAAATAGATTTTGTTTCAAAATACACAGATGTTTCTGCTTGGGTTCTCTTTACCTGTTATATATTTTTTGTTTGTATGATTGAAATCAACTGTTGTTCAACCATATTGTCTACCTACGATATAAGAACTTGTTCATAATTGTCTAATTAAACATGGTGAAACATTGATTGTTTGTCATTCAAACTCTCAAGATAACGGTATTTTGTATCGCACCATAAGATCTTTTTCTCATATTGTGCTCATATTATCTAAATCTAATTGACTGTGTGTTGGTAGAATTTTTGGTAAAGGTTTTTTTGTATCTTCTGTGTTTTTTAATAAAGCCGTTGGCATTCCTCAAATAGAATATGTTGCTACAGTAGATACATCTATAAGTGCTGCTGTCAAAAACCAACTAGCTTGTATAAGAACACCAGCAATTAAAGTATTTTTTATTACAGTTATAGGACTTCGTGCGTCTTTTCATTTATCTTTTCAAAAAGAAGAAAAAATTCATTTGAGAATCGAAAAAAGTACTATAAATCCCAGTGTGAAATTTGCAAAATTTTTGGTCATATTCCAAAAAGCCCATAAAGGAGCGTCCATATTGAAAATTGATCAATATACCATAGAATTATCCATAGCGATTCCTGCCAAAAATAGCATTGGTCGCAAAACCACATATATAAGTTTCAGTCATAAATCGATAAAATCCCAAAATTCCTTTCGTCATTCTTCTATAGATGTTTGTTGTGTTGTGGTATCTTGTGCATGTACAATATTTCCCATCATAGTTGATGGTGCAAATGTAGTAAATCATAAGCCAATAACCGCAAGGTATCCTAGTAACTTTTTGCGAATTTTCATAGAGTTTTAGAAAAGGTATAAATCTATTCAATTATATTCTCAATCACTTGGAAATACAAAAAAAATCAGATTCTTTTGTATGGTCGTCTTGTATTTTTTGCTAAAGTTTATATAGTATGGTTTGATTGTTGTGTATAATTATTGAAAAATATTTTGTAGTAAAAAGATAAAGAAAACATCAACGTTCGCAGTTTATATTTCTTAACGGCAAAAAACACAAACAAACACTTGGCTCTGTGTTTTTTACGCCTAAAATATAATGGCTTCACTTATGATATTTTTATTTATCTTTGGTTATAACCGTTGACTACTACATTAGAAAAAATAAATAAAACATCAACGTTCGCAGTTTAGTTCCAACAATAAATAATATATAACCGTTCAATGTTACATTTTCTTAACGGTAGAAAACACAAACTATTTATTTCGACTACGCTCAATAAGACAAAGTTGTGTTTTCTTTACCTAAAAATGTAAGCGTTCACTTGTTATATATTTGTTTATTGTTATATAATATTTAAAATCTAACATTTGTATTGAAAATGTTGTTCTGCAATATTTCGAGTGATAAAGTACATATAAAAGATGAGAAGGGGGAGATTTTTTTGGAAAGAAATGGTATTGAAAAAGTTTTGTGACCAACCTTGGTTGACTGGTCAAAAAAATCTCCATTTGATCAGGTTTTCTTGCTTAATGGGCCAGGTGGGTTTACCAACCTCAGGGTTGGCGCGTTGACTTGGAATCTGGTGGCCCATCTTCTGGATTTGCGTCAGCAAAAGGTGCAATTTTTTTCGTGTACGAAGATAGATTTGTATCGTTATTTTGTCAAAAAGGGGATTTTGCCGTCGATTTGATATATTTATTTGTGACAGAAAAATAATGTTTGGAAATATGACTTCCAAAAGGATTCTTATGAGATTGTTAGTCAGTCTTTTGTTTTTGAATCAGAATCTTTTTGTGATATGTTGTGAGATAGTTCCTATTGGGGAGAAAATTTTGATATGGTAAGTTTTGGTAACGATGAGAAGTGACTTTTCTTGCTTTGGAAATGAGAGAAAAATTATTTCAGTGTAGAAGATTTGTGATTGAAAGATGTTTCTGCAGTAAGTCCAGAATATATGATTGATCCGATTTCTGGATAAATATGTTGTATTATTTTGCAATAAAAAGATAAATAAAACATCAACGTTCGCGGTTTAGTTTTAACAATAAACAAATATATAACCGTTCACTGTTACATTTTTTTAACGGTAGAAAACACAAACAAATACTTGGCTCTGTGTTTTCTTAACCTAAAAATGTAAGCGCTCACTTGTTATATATTTGTTTATTGTTGTGTTGTTATTGTGTTGTTTTGATGTTTTGTTGAAAAAATTATAAATAAAAGATCAATGTTCGCTGTTTATATTTATTGACAGCGAAAGATATAAAAAAAGACAACGCTGTTCTTTTTATTGCTCAATTTATATTTAGTTAATATTTTTCTTATATGACAATAGTTCTTGGGATAGATCGAGGAAGTAGGATGCTTGGGTTGGCAAAAGTAAATTTGTCGGATAAAGTGATTTTTCCTATTGGATTTATGAAAAATGATGGAGAGTTGTATTTTAGTTTGGCAGGGATTATCGCTCAAGAAAAAATTTCTCAGATAGTTGTCGGATTGCCTCAAAAAGAGCTTGCGATCCAAGAAAAAATCAAAGCATTTGTCAAAAAAATGCAGATGTTTGTAGAAATTCCTGTGGAATATGTAGGAGAGGATTACACGTCAGTTGAAGCGTGAGCGATGCTTAGTGAAATCCAAAAAGATGGTACCGCGTACAAAAAAACTAACGCCAAAGATACCGTGGCAGCTATGAAAATTTTGGAAAGATGGATGATTACTCAGTAGCTAGAATAATATCTTTACATATATTTCCGCATTTTCTTACTTCATCAAAAATATCGTCGATATTTGGTTCTTTGGTAGAAATTTCTGCTCAATTTTTGTGTTTTAAAATCACATCAAGACTATGGGACTGAAAGACTTCTTCGATTTCTCATTGATTGAGGATTTCGATTGCTTTATCTCGAGAAACTGTGGAATCAGTTATAGGTTCTTGAGTGTTTGTGTTGTTGTTTTGTAATTTGATTACGATAATTCAAAGGATAACTAGAAGAATTATGCTTATTGAGAGAATGAGTTTTGATTTTTTCATCTGGTATGGGTTAGGGGTAAAGTTTTTATAACGTTTGCCACTGATCCGATGTATGAGTGAAACGAATATATAGGATAGTGGCTGTTATGTGTTCGTACCCCCTAATTATTCTATATTTTTTTAAATGGATGGGCGTTTTCTAAACTAAAATAACATAAATCTAAATTAATTTTATTCGAATTGAGATATTATCCCTACTAGTTTTCCTCTAATTGAAGCTTTTTTTTTGTCTATGATTATGTTAGAAAATCTGCTATTCTGTGGTTTTCCTAATATTCACGCTTTCGTATGAAAAACCTTTTTTAATGTTGCTTTTTCATCTCAATTATCTGATTCGATTATTACTCAAATATCTCCATCAAGTACGTCGTCTTCTTGTCTGATTATCAAAATATCTCATTCAAAGATATTCGCTTCTTCCATACTAGATCATTTAGCTTTTAATGCGTAGAAAGGTCAGGGTCATTTCATCATTGATTTAGGAATATCTATCATATCTTCTACTTTTTCATAGACGGTTAATGGTTCTCAACATGCTATTTCTCATAAAATAGGTACTTTATCAAAATTCTCTGGTATAAATAATTTTCATGAAGCATCCTTTTGTATATATCCCATGTTAATAAGATTTTTAATGTGTTTGTAGATTGCGCTTGGGTTTATTTTTAATTTTTCTGATGCTTCTTCGTATGTTGGGGATTCTTTGTGATGTGTGATATAATTTCTGTAATAAGACAGTACATTTTCTTGGCTTTTTGAAATTCTTTGTAGCATTTTTAAGAGAGAAATGTATAAATTTGTATATAAAATATATATTTTTTGAGAATGATTACAAGATATATTTATCTGTTTTTACTAATTTATTCACCCATATTCACTTTCCCTTGATTTTGGAAAGTTTTTTATTATAATCAAGAAGATCAAGCTTTTATATGGCTAAAATATTTATTATGACCAACAAAACAAACGATGCACCTTGAATGAGATGAATTAGATCTCGTACAAAATTATGACCTCTTAGACAAAAAAGAAGTGATACTTTTGTAAAAACTATAGAAAAACAATATTGAGTAGATTTTTGAGTTCGTGGAGATATGAAACTATGAACTCTTTTGAAAAAAGTATCAGAAAAATCCTTAAATGATTTAATTACGGGGAAATAGTTTTAATTTTTAAAATAATTATTTTATGTCAAAGAAAACAAAGAAAAAGGTATTATCACACAAAGTAATACCTAAAATGCCTACTAAATTTTCTAATTTTGTTGATTGTGTAGACTGGGTTAAAAAATCTACTTATCTAATAGTTAGATGAAATCCTAAAAAAGATTGAATACAATGGGAAACTTTAGGAACTTGAGTTATTGTTTCGGAATGAAGAATGATAACTTGTTCTCATGTAATAAATGGATGAAAATGACATAAAGATTGATCTTTATATTATTTTGTTAGACATGATGATTTGGATCATCGACATACTTCAATTTTTAATTTAAATATATGAAAAAATCTTTTTATTTATGAGAAATTTGATTTATCTATAATATATTTGGAAAAAGAGTTTTATCAATCTGGTGAAAAAATATTTAAACTTCCTAATGAGTATGTAAAAATAAATAAGGAACCCCAATTTATTTGAACAGATATTGGTATTCTTTGATATCCTTATTGTAAGTTAGAATTTATGGATTGAGATATGCAAAAACCAAATATTTGAAATATAATTTTAAGAACTGATAAATGAGTTATAAATTGAAGATATAGGCTGTGAAAAGATGCTGTTATTTATAATGAATTTACAATTCAATTTAATAAATGAAATAGTTGATGACCAATATTTAATACAAAAGACTGAACCTTGATTTGATTGGTAAAATGATATAAGAGAATATTGTCTGATATAAAACCTATAGCAATAGATCAGCAGATGCCAGATTGATCTAAAAAAAAATTATGAGCATTTGATATTAATACTTCATATTATTCAATATGAGTACCTGTTGAAAACTATTTGGATATTTTAAAAGAACATAAAATAATAAATTAAGAATTTGGTGTTTGATTTGAAATAATAGAATTGAATAATTGAACAGAATCTTTATTTTAGTGTATATGATTTTATATAAATTCATGGTTTGATATGTTTAAATTCGTAGATTTTTTTGCAGGAGTTTGATGATTTCACTTAGCACTTAGCAGATTGTGAGGTCAATGTGTTTCTGTTTGTGAAATAGATAAAAAGGCAATGGAAACATATCGTCTTAATTTTTACGAACACAATAAAGAACTTTTTGATTCTTGATATTTTTTTGAAGATATTACTAAGCTTTCATGAAATGAAATACCAGACCATGATGTTTTTTGTGCATGATTTCCTTGTCAAGCTTTTAGTATAGCTTGATATAGAAAATGATTTGAAGATGATAGATGAAATCTGTTCTTTGATGTAGCAAGAATTATTGAAAAGAAGAAACCTAGTGTTGTTTTTTTAGAAAATGTTAAGAATCTCGTTTCGCATGATAATTGAAATACTTTTAAAGTTATAAAGGAAACATTAGCTGAATTATGATATTATGTGCATTTTAAGGTTTTGAATAGTCATCAATACTGAAATGTTCCACAAAATAGAGAAAGAATATATATAGTATGATTTAGAGATAAAAATGCCTTTAACCGTTTTAATTTTCCTTCTAAAATTTGATTAGAGGTCTCTTTTAGAGATCTATTAAATGAAGATGTTGAAGAAAAATATTATTATAATAATTCTCATCTATATGGAAAATTAGTAGAATGAATGAAGAGATATAATACAGTATATCAATGGAGAAGACAATATGTAAGAGAAAATAAAATGTGACTTTGTCCAACTCTTACTGCAAATATGTGAACAGGATGACATAATGTCCCACTGATTATGGATAAAAAATGAATTAGAAAAATGACTCCTAGAGAAACATTTAGGATGCAAGGTTATCCAAGTAATTTTAAATTACCAAAATTAGCTGATAGTCATTTATATAAACAAGCAGGGAATAGTGTTTCTGTTCCAGTACTTGAAAGAATAGGTGTTTCTATTTTAGAGGCAATAAATCCTACTATAAAGATTGCTCCTACCAAACTTTTACATTCTTTAAAATTGGCTGAATTTTCTTTGGTCAGATAATTTCTTTTTTAATTGAAAATCTAGGTCTTCTTTTTTCTCATTGTTGATCAGTGAACTTTTGTCATTTATTTACATTTGCTCAAGTAATATATTTATTTGGGATAAGATATACATCAAAAGATCAATCCATTTTTCAGTCTCTATAAAAATCAAGAAAGTACAATTTATCTCGTTTGCTTTTAGGTCAAAAACTTGTTAAATCATATTCTACTGAGCAGGCTTTAATTTGTTCTGTTTCTTGTGTTTTAAGGTTATATGTATCAAAACTTTGTTTGATTTTTTCTTTTGAATGAGTTGGTTTTGCTTCTAAATATCTTACAGATCATGTTGCTAAACAAAAAGCAACTTCACTAATTCCTTCTGGTAGATTTGCTCATCTAGCATTATAATTCTTTAATCATTTGTTTAGAATATTCCAAGAGTCAAAAAGTTTTTTTCGTAATTTTTTATCAGATTTTTCTAATTTTAAATAAGTTAATTTTGCTTCTATTCAAAAAACTTTACAAATTTTTTCTTCTTTTTTCATGATTTTAAAATTATTGAAGTAAATCAGTTATAGATATATCAAGAGCATTGGCAATTTTTTCAAGATTTTCTACAGATATATTTCTCAATCATCTTTCAACTAAACTTATATAAGTCCTGTGAAATTTGCTTATAACAGCAAATTGTTCTTGAGAATATCATTTATCAAGCCTAAATTTACGAATATTTTTTCCTATACGTTGTTTGATTTCCATAATGACATATTAATTAATGTTAACAATAAGTTTACAGACAATAAGTAACATTGATATTTTATTCTTTTTATTTTTTCTGTCAAATATTGGTTATTCTCTAACATAAATCTAAATTAAAATAAAAAAAAGCCCATCCATTTTCTTTTTGAATGAGTATTATTACTGGGGATATGACACATAACTAGGTTTTGTGCGACATGGGAGTGGCGCACAAGTGGTCAATCTGGTTGTGTTGTGTGATGTTGTGTGGCGTGAAATGTTCTAATTTGGTGAGTTTTCTGTAGTGGTTTTGAGATTTTAATCTGGATTATCAAATTGTCATGTATGTGGTCAGAATTTTATTTTTTGATTTATTTTACTTTAAAATTATTGAATAATTCATCTTGTTTGGAATAGCTTATATCGATTTGATGAAGATCGTTTTCTAGTAGAATTTGATTTATTTCGTTTTGTATATTACTTATTTCTTTTTGTTTTTCTTTTATTTCAAATTCCTTTTGTGTAATTGTTTTTAGTGCTTTTTGTTGTTTTTCTGTAAGGTTTACCTGTGGTTGTAGATAGTCTTGATCTGAAGCGTTATTCATTTTGTCTTATATTGTAAAAAATAAAAATTACTTCAATCTCTTTTTTACCTCTTCAAAATCACTCCAAGGGCGTTTGCCAGTGTTGGTGAGTTGAATGGATTCGTGGCCTTTTCCGGCGAACATAAGAATATCGTTGGTTTGTGCAATATTGGTAGAAAATTCGATAGCGAGTGTCCTTTCTGGAATGATGAAGAGATCTTTTCCTAGAGTTTTATTTGAAATTCATTTTTGGATTTGGTCGATGATTTCAAGTCTATTTTCTGTATCGGCGTCGTCATCGGTAATGATCACGATATCTGAGTAATCAGCTGCGATTTGGCCCATAATTGGTCTTTTTTCTTTGTCTCTGACTCAAGGGGCACCGAAGGTGGTGATAAGTCTTCCTTCGCCTTTTATGGTTTTGAGGTAAGATAATGCTTTTTCTAGTCAATCTGGAGTGTGGGCGAAATCTATGTAAGCGGTGATTCCTTTGTGATCAATTCTTTGCATTCTTCCTTCGACACCGGAGAATTCTTGGATGGCGGCGATGGCTTTTTGTACGGGGACTCCTATTTCCAGAGCAACTCCAAGAGCCGCGAGGATATTGTAAACATTAAAAAGTCCTACCATATGAGTCGTGATATGGTAAATCTTGCCTAGATAGTTGAAATCAAAAGTAGTTTTGTCTTTGAATTCGTGAATATTTTCAGCTTTGAGAAATGATGATCAATGTATGCTGTAGCTTATTTTTTTGTCAAAAGCAAATTCTTCAAATCGTTTTCTTCCATAAGAATCATCAGTTGGAAGAATTGCGTATTTGTGATTTTTTCCGTTGTGAAGAATGTATTTGAAAAGTTGCTTTTTTGCTTTTGCGTAGTTGTCCATGGTTTTGTGATAATCTAGATGGTCGTGAGTGATATTGGTCAATACTCCGCAATCAAATTTTACACCTTCAAATCTATATTGTTCTAGTCCATGAGAAGAGACTTCTAGGACCGCTATTTTGCAACCGGCGTCTTTGGCGATAGCGAGGTTTGATTGGAGATCGTAAATATCGAGAGATGTCATTTTTTTGGTGTTTTTGATTTCTTTGTTTCCGATTTTGATATTTGCCGTGCTAATCATCATAGTTTTGCCTAAACAGTCGTTGAGAATTTTGTGGATGATATTAACTGTTGTAGTTTTACCGTTTGTTCCCGTAACTCCAATAACAAAAAAATCTTTGGAAGGATGTCCGTAAGTGATGTTTGCGAGTTGGCCGTTGAGTTGTTTTCGGAGTTGGTAAAAAATGCTTGTTTTGAGATGGTGGTATATTTTGTCGTATGCGATAAGTTTTTTAATAAGAGATTTCATGAAATAATTTATAGTTAAAATATTTTTTGATTATTTCGTTGTCGTTGTTTTATATGTTACTTTTTTTCGCTCCGCTGGGATTACTTTTCTTAATGTTACTTTTTGCTCCCAGGTCAAAAAGTAACCAAAAACCCCTCGTGAGCTGTTACATTTTCTTGACGGTAGAAAACACAAACAAACACTTGGCTCTGTGTTTTCTTTACCTAAAAATGTAAGCGCTCACTTCTTGTTTTTTCATTTGTTTGGTTATAACTTTTATTTTAATTCTTTCAACCTTATTTATTTTTCAATAACCATCATCAAACGATAGCGGCGGTTTCCATTCTGAGGATGGTTGAGCCAAGGTCGTAGATTTTGGGATTATGTTTTGCGAAGCGATCGTAGTCTTTTTGGGTCAATCATCCTTCAGGTCATATGATTCCTGCTTTTTTGGGAGAAGTTTCTCTGTCTGTTGTTGTATTTTCTTTTTTATCAAAAAGATAGACAAGCGTTTTGGGTTGGATAGCGTCTTCAGGATTTTCTCTAAAAGAAATTTGAGGTAAAAATCGACCTCGAGATTGTTCCAATGCTTCTTTGATGATAGAAAGAAGTCTTTGTTCTTTATTTTTGTTTCGTTGTTTGACAATAGATCTTTCCGCTGGTCGGAAAATAATTTCGTCTATTCAAATTTCTGTGAGTTTTTGGGCAATGAGTTCTAGTTTATCTTGTTTATTTGGTAGTGCAACCAAAATTTGTGTATAATTCTCTTTTTTTTCTTGTGTTTTTGTTTCAATAATTTCTCATGTGAGTGTTTGGCTTAAATCAGAAATTTTCACAAGATGTCTTGTAGTAGTATTTGCTTTGGTAGATTGGACGTGAATGAGATCCCCAGTCTTGAGTCTTAGGACTTTTCTGCATTGAGCAATAGTGTCGGGATTGGAAATAGTCAGAATATTGTTTTTTGTAGTATGTTCTTCGTGGAAAAGTTGCATAGATTCTGTTATAATAATAAAGTTGGATTGCTTCGTTTTTACTCGCAATGACTTAGTAATTATTTAGCTGAGGCGTGTTGAATAGTGCGGTTTGGATCTGCTCTCATCATGGTCAACATAACTCGTCATCTAAGCTCTACCATCCAAGGAATATCTATAACTTTCATAATGTTATTTTGGTTGAGCGCGAGGAGATGTTTTTGATATCGTTCGAAGTTTTCTCATTTATTTATATTGTGTGATTCGCCAAAAAGTGTTCTGGAAAGAACAGTTCCAAATTGAGCTCTATTAACTGCTTCATCTGGCATAAAGTTGTCGAGTTTTGATTTTCCATCTGCATGTCGTCCCATTAATCATAGTTTACATGCTAATTTCGTGTAGTATTTTGTTTCCAAAGTTTCGTCTTCTAAATCATCAAAAAGACAAGTTAGTCTATTATCCGGTTTGAGTTTTAAGACTTTGAGAGCATATTCTGAAATCATTTTTGCTAGATCTTTTCTTACTAATTTTCCTTTGAGATTTGCTTGATAAGCTGTTGGCATCGTTGTTATGCCCAAATTATAGGCATATTTATATGCATCTAATAATTCTTCATCATATAAAATATTACTTATAAATCAGATTTTTGGATCTTCTTTAATTTCGATTTTTTGTTGTTCTTCTAAATTTTCTATAATAGTTATTCGTTGTATATCTGTTGGTTCGGAAGGTGGTGTGTAAAAACCTCATCATCATCAACCTCATCAACTTGGTGGTGTTGCACATTTGTTGCAAACTGTAATCATTTGAGATTCGCTGATATTTGCAATTTCGTCTTTTGCAAGAATTTTGATATATAAATTTCCAGAAGGAAATGTAGATGTATTGATATATTGTTCATCGTTTGTAGTTGTTTGATAATATAATGTTGTAGAAAATAATTGATCTGTTGAAATCAGAATAATATATTCTTTGAGTCCAGCTCATAAATCTGTTGATGGTGTTCGAGAAATTATTGTAGATCAATTTCGATTTGCATTGTTGCTAGGAGAAATGATTGTTGGAATTGTTGGCGCAGATGTATCGACAAAAACCTGTAAAGTTTTATGTCTAAGTAGTTCTAATTCTTTCCAAAATACAGGAAAAATTGTATTTATTGCATTGGTCTTAATAAGCGATAGATTTGTTTGTAGGGTATAAGGATTTGATTGAGATCAACTTATAGGGGAAGTTAAATCTCATGTTATAATATAAGTTGAAGCTTCGTCAGATGTTATTTCAATAATAGGCGTTGTTGTAGTAGTGTAGACAATATTGTTTTTTGTAAAAATATTTGATCAAGTTATGTTTATTGTTCAAGAAAAAGAATTGATGATTTTTAGATAAACGTCAACATCAACAGCTTTTGTTTGATTTATACTTAAAAGTAAAATTCAAATTACTCAGATAATTATTTTTTGTCGCATTTTTCTCAGAAATATAAATTATTTATGAGATTTTTTACTAGGTTTTTTTGTGATTATTTTAGTTTCTGTTTTTTTGTTTTTTGTATTGTGTGTTTTTTTGATTATTTTTCTATGTTTTCTTTTTAATATCAAGAAAATAATACCATTTATTATTGTTAAAATCACAAACAAACTAATATATGTTCAGATGTTTAGTATAATAATATCTGCTTTTTCTGTTATTACTCAACTTTTTTCTTCTATATCTGTTTCTAGTCCTTCAATTATGTTTGCACTATGTTCTACCGTATAAGTGATAGTAAATGGTCCTTTGTAGAAAGGCAATTTTTCTACAACATTATTTATCATTGAGGTTTGTTTTGCAAACAATGTCCTTTTTTCTTCGAAAAATGTTTTTTTGTATCAAAATCGATTTTTGATTTCTCATTTGATTGTGATTCATTGTTCTGCTGTTCATTTGTTATTTAGCATTGCTTGTATGTATAGTTTTTTTTCGTCTTTGTTGAAAAAGCTTACTATTTTCGGATTTTTTGAAATGCTTTTTGTCTGACTTTCTACATCTATAAATTCCAATCAAACAGTAACAACTCCTTTTGCAAAAACATCTATAAAATTAGCTCTACGCACCATAATAGTAAACATTTCCTTTTGATTGGTGTCATTTGCTATAAAATAAGTTACGCAACCACGAATTTCTCAAGCAGCTTCTTCTGGTAACTGCAGAACTCCAGTAAAAAACGCCTGTCATCTAGCTGGTACTTTTATAATATTACTTTCTAAACTCATATATTGTCAAAAATTCTCATTTTCTCACTCGTTTTTACATGCTTTTTTTTGGTCGGTATCATTTGTTATTGTTCCGTCTACAAAACTTATATTTATGTTTACATCTTCATATGATCAGTTTATAAGAGTCATACAGATTTCTTTCTCTTCTTGTCAACTTGTTGTAAGTGATATTGTTTTTTCTAATGTTTCTGTATTACAAAATCTTAGAGCTACATCTCAGATATTTGCAGCATATGTGCTACTTAATAAAATTATTCCAAATAAAAATAATGATGTTAAAAATTTTTTCATCTTTTGTTTCTAAAAAATAAAATGTTTATTAAGCTTAATATATAGAAAAATCTTACTCAGTTGCAACTAATTTTCATAAAGAGTATAGGTTAGCGTTGCTTTATATTCATCTATACGAACATAGGCAGGAATGTCAAATTTTAACCAAGGTTTGTTTCCGTATTTACCTTTAACTCAAAAGTTGCTTGCTGTATCTCTTTTGATATAGGTTATAGGTTCTCAGATTGACTGATAGTTACTTAAATTACTATTTATTTCTACGCGAGGATTTGTTGTTCCAGAAAGAACTATTATATCTGTTGATTTCATAGCAATAGTGTTTTTGCTGATGCTTTGATATTGTCCAGATAGATCAGAAATAGCTATTGTTGTGTAATATCAATTGTTTGCTCAAATAGGATCTTCTATTCGGAAATAATCTGAGAATTCTTGCTCTACAATTTGTAAATCATTTGTTGCTTGTATATTTGCATTTACCATTGCTGGTCATCAAATGTTTACAGGATCTTTACATATCCAATCTACAGTTGCGGTTGCTTCTCATGTATTAAATCCAGCGTCTCTAAAAGTAAACGTAAATGTATTGTTTTCTGTAAATGTGTAAGTGTTTGATCATCAGTTATTTGTGATTACAATTGGCTCTGAAGCTCATGTCAAAGTAGCGACAACATCTCAATTGTAGCAGGTTCAAGATCATGGTGAATATTCTATATATGCTGTTGGTGGTATTGTATCTATAAATGCAGCATAAAGGTTATAAACTTGTCATGATGTTAATGTTTTATTGTAAATACGAATATCATCCAACATTCCTTGATAAAAAGTATTTGCTTGGTTTGTACTTCTTCTGGCAAGGGTGATGTTGTTTGTTGGGTTATATATTCCAGAATCGATAGAGGAGTTACTGATTTTTTCTTGTCCATCTATATATACGGTGGCTTTCTTTTTGCCAGCAATTTCTCAATCATCGTTAATTGTCAATGTGTAAAGATGTCGCTCGTTGTCTGTGATTGTATTGTATATTGTTGAATTCAGATTTAATATTGTTTGTTGTCAATTTATAAATGTTTTTAGTGTTTGATCACTATTGTTTAAGACTACATTTATGGAATTTGTAGCCGTACTATCTCAGTGACTATAAAGATACATATTATTGTTTGTACTGTTTGTTTTGAATCGGAAAGAAACTGTAAGATCTGGTCAATGATCAAAATCTACAATACTTAGTTCGTCGTTTACTCAATCAAATTGGAAAGCTTTTCCATCAATTCCTGCTTGGTTCATTGTCACTCATCAGAGTAAGATTCCATAATTATTGTTTAATGAACTATCAAATGTTGTACTTCCTGAGGTTTCTTCTAGTTTTAACCAAGACCAAGGTGCTGGTAACCAAGTTGTCTGTGTCGATTGTGTGTTTGACATTTCACTTTGTCCAGCATTGTTTATTGCTTGTAGTTTGTAATAATATCGAGTTTCTTTTTGTAGTCATATTAGATTTTCTTTGATATCTGTGATAGTTTTTCCACTATATCAAGGTAATGTTGTATAAAATGAAGATCAGGTTGAGACTCGAAGTTTATAACTTGTAGCTCCTGTTGTTGTTTCTCGATTTATTCTAAACCCATCATTGTCTATATATGTTGCTGGTTTTAAGATTGGTTTTGCTGGAAGTGTCAGAAATCATGATTGTTGAGTAAATTTTGATCCGTAACTATTTGTTGCAAATCATTTGAAATAAATCCAAGTTCCTGATGGAAGTCATGTTAATGTTAAAGAAAAATCTTCTAAGTTATTTCGATTTCAAACTTCACTTACCTTTGTTCACATTCAATCATTGAATCAATTTGTCAGGCTTCGATAAAATCATCTTTCAGTAATGTTTGCACTTCCTGTAGATGTTATTGTTGCTGTTGCTAATGCACTGTTTGTACCAACGTTTGTTGCTGTGTTTCATGTAATTGCTGGAACTACTTGTGTATTGACTGTTGTAAACCTCCAACTTTCTAAGCCTACAAATCCAGGAAAACTATTTCCAGCAACATCTCTAAATGCCCCACTTTGAATTTCTATATAATATCATGTATAATTCTCAAAAGGAATTCCATGTCAGATTGTCACAACATTATTATTTATTGTTACATTTTGACTTCCTGCATCTATTGTTTGAAAAATGCTATTGTCGTGCAACCTTTTGATTGTTATATTGTATCATGTATGTTTTCTGATGTTTTCATTGAAGTTAATAATAAGATTGTTATATAATCAAACATTTGTTTCATTGTTGTATGGACTAATTGATGTGATTTCTGGGCTGTCAGTATCAATAGCGTAAGTTACTGTCATCATTGGTCTGTTTGATATTGTGCCAAATTCTTTTGAACGAACACACAACCAATAATCATTGCTATCTCATATCATAATTCATTGATTTGTTTCTGGATTGTCTAGCCAATTTTGTACTCGAGATATTCCATAACTATTGAAATCAAATTCTTGTGTATTGCTTGTTGTTATTGGTCATGTAAATTCAGGATTGCTTGTCATATTATTGATTCAATAATCAACTCAATTTACCATACCAATATTTCAATTAAACCAAGATTCTTGTTCTCGTTTGAGCATTTTATAGTTTACTTCACCTGCAGTTGCTTTTGTGTTTGATTTATTTCCTTCTACCCATCAGAAATTATTTATAACAGGTCTTAGGCTAAATGACATACCTGGTGTTTGGGTGTTTATATAATATCTACTTAATCTTAATTTTGCTGATGTGATTTTTGATCATGTTGGAATGCTAGAAGGATCAAATTTCATAAGTATTTTTGATCAAAAATCAGAAGCACATATATATTGCATTGATCCAAAGTTATATTCTTGACAGACTCCATCTCCACAACCATTTGCTACGTCAGTATCGGCGTCTATCATTGTATCATCACTTGGATATAGTTGCAATCCTACATATGGATCTAAGAAGTCTATTCTAATATCAGTTATAGTGCTATTTTGGATTTCGTTTTCTTGGGAATTTGTAAAAGCTCAATTTCAAAATCTGATTTCAATATTATTGATATCATTGATATTTGCGTGATTGGTTGCTGTTCACGATAATCATACTATCAAAGTTTGCGTTCCGCTAAGATAATAATTTGGTGTAAGTCCAGCTGGTACTCCAGACATGGTAATACTTCCATTTGTTGGAGCATTGATATCAAATGTATCTCCACTAATTTGGAAGTTGATTGTATTTTGTATTCATCCATTGTTGAGTATTTCATCTTCGTAAAAAATCAGATTTGATCATGTGACAAATCATTTTTGTATTCGATCAACTGTTGCTGTTACTTCGATAATTTCTTCTAAGTCGTTTTGTACTTGATATGTGAAATTTCAGTTTTCAGTGAAAATATATTCTGGAGATCAGCTATTGTTGATAATAGTGTGATTTCCATCCAATCAAGTGAGTGTAGCTGTAACATTACCAAACGTAGTAGAATCTGGAGAATAAATAATACTTCGAATAGGATTAATAGTTAATGCATTTGTAAATATAGTAGAACCAGTTGCTCAATATACATTTGTATAATTTAATGTTACATCATAAGTTCAACTTGCAAATGGTCAAGCTCAGTTTACTGTTCGTGTTCAATCCTGATTGTTGGTTGCTGGATAAGTATTTCAATCAATAACCACATTTATAGTCATTTGTGAATCTGGAGATGTTCATTTGAGTGTGGGATTTTCTATATAGGATGTTGTGTTTGAAAAACTTGGTTTTTTCATATATAGATCTTGAATTTGCTGTGTATCCAAAGCTATATTGTAAATCATAACTTCATCTATAGATCCATTTCGGTATTGTCCATTGTATCACATACCCACAGTCAAAGGACTGTTGATTGTTTTTGGAGTTGTATTTGAATTGTCTATTTCACCGTTTATATAAAGATTTGTTTGTGTAGGAGAAACAACAAGTGTAACATGATATCGTGTGTTTGCAGAAATGACAGTATTTGATGTGATTACTCAATAAACTTCTATTTGATTACTTGTGTTTTGAGATATTTCAAAACTTGTACCTGGATCTCAGATGATTGTTCTTCGTCAATTGTTTAATTGAGCAGAATTGAACCATGCACTGATAGTGTAAGTAGAAAGATTGTAATTTCAGACTTCTATATATTGATTTGTTCCATTGAAAGGTCAGATTATTGTTTCTGTACCCAATAATGAATTTCCAATATTGTTGATTCCAGTAGTTGTTTTATTGTTTTGCGAAAGATCGAGAAAATTATTTCAAATTTTATTTCAATCTAACCAAAGTATTTGTCCAGGAATAATATCTCAATCTATAAATTGTATTTGAATATCTGTTTTGATACTATTTCCTATATCGCTTGGATTGTAAGTAGAAAAAGCTCAAGAAAGGAAATTGATGTTTATACTATTTACAGATGCTCAACTTGTATGACTTATTGCATTACCTTCCAATGCTATGATGATTTGATTGTTTCCGCTGGGTGTATAATTTCCTGTTAATCATAGAGGAAGGTTTTCTATTTTTATGAGATTGTTGCTTATGATATCTGGAGAAAAAGTATCTCCTGTAAGTATAGCTGTTATGGTATTGATGATACTTCAATTGTTGATATCTTCATCTTCGTAGAAAATTCCTGTAGAATAGTCGATATTTCATTTTTGTATTCGATTTACGGTTGATGATACTTTGTATTGTAATCCTGTTGTGCTTTGTACTTCAAAAACAAAATCTCAATTCGTATCAAATATATATTGATTTGATCCATTATTATTTGTGATAAAAAAGTTGTTATCTAATCAATTAAGTGTAGCTGTCACACTACCAAATGTAGTAGAATCTGGAGAATAGATAATACTTCGGATAGGATTGATAGTTAATGCGTTGGTAAATGTAGTAGAGCCAGTTGCTCAATATATATTTGTATAATTCAATGTGACATCATAAGTTCATCCAGACAACATTGGATTGTTTATATAAGATTTTCGAATTCAGTTTGTATTGGTTGCTGGATAGGTATTTCCATTTATAACTACTTCTATATTCATATTTTTATCTGCTGAAAATCCTTGGATAATTGGATTTGAGATATATTGTGTAGTTGCTTGAAATATCGGTGGAGTAATATAAAGTGCTTGTATTTCAGTAGTAGTTAATGATTTGTTGTATATACGAACTTCGTCTATTTCTCCAGAAAAATAATTGGTAGCTGTGCCTGGATATTTACCAACTGTTCGATGTGGAGTAGTTGTGTCAAATTTTACTCTAGAAGTGTTTGTCGCTCATTGAACAGTATTTATATAAATTGTTCTACTTCTATCTCCATCAAAAATTCCGACAATATGATATCGTTGTCCTATTTGAGCTGAGATTGTTCCATTTGCTGTTCTGGCTGTTGTATTTCTAGCTGTTGCCTGAAATGTTGCATTATTTAAATTAATTCCATAGTATCTATTATTGGTATTATTCCTTCCTCTAAGTACAATTCATTGAGTACCAGTAATTCTATCGGGTTTTACCCAAGCAGAGATAGTGAATGGATAATTAGTTACAATTGGTTGATTGATTTCTATGTAATTGTTTGTACCATTAAATCCCATTGTTGGTAATCATCATAGGCTAGAGTTGAAAACATTATTTATAGATGTTGCAAGATAATTGTTTTGCGAAAGATCGTAAAAAATATTTCCGTTGTATGATCCATCAAGATATAATTGTAATTCTGTTGGCTGTTGGGATGAAGTATCTAGATATATTGTGTCTTGGATATATGCAACAGTTCAGTTTCAGCTAAACATAGCATAGACAGTTTTTTCTCAATCAGCGCCAGCGAGTGTTCGAGGATAAGTGTCATTGTAAGTAATTCGGCTGGCGCTGTCTCTTTCTGTCGGAGTGTTTCAAAATTTCATATGAGTTGCTCCAGTTATGTTTGTTGTTAGTGTTACATTGTAACCTGTTATTGTTTCTTCATCATTATTTATTACAAAACTTCCTGTCCAGATTCCTAGTGAGAAAATAGTAAAATGATTTGTTTGAAAATTAGCAAAAACTCAAGTTCCATCAGTACTTGTTTCTACAGTGTCCAAGTATTCCCATATATTACCATCTTGAGATGAGCGTATAATGATTTTTTCTCATAAAGTATTTTCTGGTAATGAAATTTTGATAGTTGCATTTTTTGGATTACCTAGATCGTCTTCTAAGAAAATTGGTTCATCAGCACCAGCTTTAAACGTTTTTATATTTTTGATTCAATTTTCTGTATTATTGTTTTCTTCTATATCGAAAAACAAAATATCTCCTGTATATTCATCATTAGTTTCTGTTTTGATTATAACTTCTTCTGGGAATGTTATTTCTCCTATAAATGATTCGTTATTTTTGTTTATCGTTGTTGAAATTGGTATAATTCATTCACTAATTTCTAATTTAAATCATTTTTTACCTCTCATCATTTCTTTCCCTTTGTTTATTTCTTCTTGATATCCAAGTCATAGCAACATTCTTTTGAAACGTTCTTTGATATCTAATTCACCTTCCATATCTCAAGTTAGTCATATATCTATTATTTCATCTTCAATATTTCAGGTAAGTTCTCATTCGTTTATTTCCTCTTGTTCTTCATTATTATTTGCTTCTCAATAAATACTATTCACGAAATCTTTTCGTAATTGGTTTATTCTTTTTCTTGTTGATGGGCCAAGATATCAATAAATACTTCTATTGTTTTGTTGTCATCTCAATAAATCTTCTTTTAGTTGGAATTGATAAATAGCTTCAATAGTTATTTCATCATAAATGTTTGTTATTTCTCATTGGTATGTTCCATATCGAATTAAAAATTCTTGCAACGCTCATATCATTTCGTTTTCTTGATTTTTTTTGAATGCTTTAGAAAATTTTAATTCTGAATTTATTGTCTCTTCTTTGTTGTTTCATGTAAGTCATATATTTTCGATTTGATCTTCAATGTTTCATGAAAGTCAATTATTTTCTGTTTCCATTTGTGTTTCGTCGTTTTTTATTTCTTCTGTTGAAATAGAATTGTTGTCTTCTGATTCGTTATTTTGAATTACTATGTCGTTGTTTAATTCCTCTTCACAACCAAGGTTGTCGCAATTATCTTCTTCGCTATTATTTTGATTTTCTGTTGGAAAAATTATTTCTTTTTGAGATTCAATTGTTTGTGTAGGCGCTCATATGGAGGTGAATGGGCTATATTTTCTTTGGAAATATTCTTGGATTTTGGTCATTTCATATTCTCAAAGTGTTTTTTCGTAAACGATTATTTCTGCAATATATCCTCATAATGTTTTTTGATCTGATATATTCCCAAGTGTTAATTCTTGTGTTGGTAAAATTGTTGGATTTTCCAAAGTTACATTTTGATTATTTAAGAAAACTTGTGTTCCAGAATTATTAGCTTGCACAGCAACTACTTTGAAATTATTTCCAGCTCGAGGTGTTGGTATATTTATGAGCCCAGTTGCAAAAAATCAGAAATTATCTTGTTGAAATCCTATAAACCAATTTGAATTACTTCAAATAGCAGATGAAAAGTTGATAGGAGTATGTTCTTTGTTGTAAATTATAAAAAGAGTATATTCAGAATTTAGTTTTATGTTTGTTTGCATTCCATCATCAATGTTGTCAAAATAGATTGCAGATAGGTTGTTTACTACTCATGGTACTAGTGATGGCATTTTATTCTCTTCTGGAGAAAATGCTTTGCTGGCGAATCAGCGTCTATCTTTTCGTAGTGTTACGTAATTTCCAGATAGTTCGATACTTTCGATTTTATTTGCATCCAACCAGGTTTGTAATCAATTTATGTCTGAAGGATTGTTGATTTCTGGTAAAATTAGTTCTCAGGTTGTTGATCAAGTTTGGATTGCTTCGCTGTCGCTCGCAATGACTGTTCAGGTTAATGCTGATTCAATAGTTCAAGTTAAATCTGATTCAACAGTTCAAGTTAATTCTGATTCAATAGCTCAAGTTAATTCTGATCAAGTTTGTATTATTTCGTTGTCATTAGCAATGACTGCTCAGGTGAGTTTTGATCAGATTTGGATTGCTTCGCTGTCGCTCGCAATGACTGCTCAGGTTAATGCTGGTTCAATATTTCAAGTTAAATCTGATCAAGTTTGTGTTATTTCGTTGTTGTTTGTAACTCATGTTAAAACAGAGTCTTCGTTAACTGTTCAAGTCAATTCTTTTTCTTCATTTATTTCTGTAATTATTTCTTCAGTATTTAATTCTTCTATGCTTATTTCTTCGACATCGGTTTCTTGTGTTAATATATTTTCCATACTCATAGTTTTTTGGCTAATAATTGTCTCTCCATTTTCTTGTGCATACATCGAAGTTGCCATATGAAACACATACATTCCGATAACAACAAGACAAACATGCATATATCCAAGAAGAATATGCCTGTGTTTGTGGGCTATTTTTGCTGAGTGATGAACCACTTTTTGGCCATGAGCAGCAAGCCTTTTTGTATGATGAATGATGTGTTCTTTTGTTTTTTTCATTTTTTGCTTAAATAAAATACATAATTTGCTCACAATACAAGTATACTTAGCTATTTTTTGAGGGCAATTTTGGGTATATATATAGATAAAAAAGACTTGCTTATTTTTAAAATCATCAATAAATAGTTGACAATACAAAAAAAAAGACGCTTTTGCGTCTTTTTTTGTGTTTTTATTGTTATATTTATTTTTTAATTTTCTATAATTGTATAAGTCAAAGTTGCTTGGTATGAACCAACTGATTGATAAGCAGGAATAGTTACTTGCAATCGAGGAAACGCAGCATATCTACCCAATTTACCAGCGTTTGCGCCAGTGTCTCTTTTTATAAATGTGATAGCAGTGTTTAATGGTGTGTAATTTAATAAACCATCAGCAACAACAACATTTGCGTTGTCTGTACCATTTATAAGAGTTGTACTAGTAGAATCAACTTTTGTAGAGATGTTTGTAGCTGGTATACTTCCATTTGCTCCAGAAAGATCTGTTACTTGAAGAGTTGTATAATAACCTTCATCAGCACCTTTCATGTCATCTACTCGGAAATAATCATCTCCAGTAAATTGTTTTTCTACAAGGTTTTCTGTTGATGAAACTGGAAATGATCCAAAATCAAATGCACCAGTTGTTCCAATTGTTACGTTACCACCCAAGATAGTTAAATATACATCTGTACTTACTTGAGCTTTTGTCATTGAAGCGAATGCTACAAGAGTTAGAAAAGCTCCAACTAATAGAGTTTTTGTTGATTTAAACATTTTTGTTTTTGAAATAAGAAATAAAAAACTTCTATTTAATTATAACGAGAATTTTAAAATTTGCAAATTTTATTAAAGAAAATTTATAAACAAATTTTTTCATACTTTTTAAGAGAAATAAATTTACAAAAAAACAATATCACCGTTTGCAGTTAATTTTCTTTACGGCAAAAAATGCTAAAATCTACAAACAAATCGGCTCCATGTATATTTTGCCTATGGCCGCATTTTTTACCTAAAATTTAAGGCTTCACTTGTGATATTGTTTTTTTGTAGTTAAAATTTATATGTAAAAATTACAATTGAACTTTTGTGATTTTTTGCTACATATGAAGTAATTTATTTAATTATTTTTCTATGAAAAAAAAGGTGTTTATCAGTGGGGGATCTAGTGGGATTGGGGAGTATGTGGCGAACAATTTGCTTGCAAATTGTGAGGTTTATACCGCGTCTAGATCCCCCTCGAAGAATCCTGGAATTACGTATTTTTCGTGTGATTTGCGTGATGATCAGCAAATTATCGATCTTACGGAAAAACTTTCTAATCTTGAAATAGATGTTTTTGTTTTCAATGCGGGAATATGATATTTTGGAGATTTTTGATCGCTTACTTTAGAGCAAGAAAAAGAGATGCTGCAGGTAAATTTGCGAGCAAATATGCTTTTTGTGAAATATCTTTTGCCGAAAGTTTCCACAAAAACGCAATTTATTTTTGTCTGAAGTGTAGCGGGAAAGACTTTATTTTCTGGTGGTGCTTGATATCAAGCATCCAAATTTTGACTTAGATGATTTGTTGGATCTCTTAGAAAAGAAATAGGAAAACGTGTTTTTTTGATCAATCCAAAAATAGTCGAGACCAACTTTCATAAAAATAGTCAGATTATTTTTGATGAATATAAAAAAACTGCCTTGGATGATATTTTGGCAGTAGTAAGAAATATTATTGATAATAAGCAAGATCAGTGGGAAATTGATTTATAATTTATAATTTAGATCTTAGAACTTAGTACTTAGAGCTTAGGTTTTTATTTATGCCCACTGTCCTCATGAAAATGGGGATAATTGGAAATCTTAGATATTCAATTTAGATTCCTGTTTTCACGGGAATGATAGATGTGTTTTACTTTTTTCTTGGTCAAATCAAAATCTTTTTATTTTTTCTTTACTAAATATTCTTTGATAACATCAGAAAGTGCTTCTGAAAGAACTCAAATCTGGTCGTGATCTATGTTGGTTATTTGTTCATCTTCTTCTTGTTCTTTTTTTGCAAGATATTTATCTTTTAATTTCATTATTTTTTTTACGTATTTTTTTGGATTTGTAACTTGTTCAAAATCATATGTTATAGCATGGTCTAGCTGAATCCTAATATCTCATCTTAAAAATAGTTTATCCCAAAACGTGTTTTGTTGATGAGAAATTGTTTCTATAGTATCTCGGCCAAAAAATTCTGTTTTATATTTAAAAACACCGTCTCGGGCAAAAAAAGTAATTCCATGTTTTGTCAAAACAATACAATCTACTCATTTATTAAAAGCATCTATACCAAATTTTAATAAAAAAATTATTCAAATAATTCAGAAAACCCATGGTAATAAATGTCGTTGGATATAATAATCTAACACATAAAAAATTCAGTAAAAAATAACTAATAATCAAATAGTTCTAATTGTATCTTTTATAATTATGCTTCCACTATGAAAAATAATGTCTTCGACATTATTTTCATTTAGATATTGAGTGATAAAGGTTTTTAATATCATGAAAAATTGGTAATAAAACTATTTTTGCATAGTTTCAATCTTTTTTTGTTTTTCCAAGAATTTTTCCATTCTTCCTTTAGCTACTTTCTTGATAACTTTGTCTTTGTTGTATGCTGGATGGCATTTGTAGCAAGTTTCAACTTTGATTGGTCCTGGAACAGTTGTATTGATAGTGAATGTTGCTCCACATATACAGTTTACTTCTACATCGTTGTAATATTTTGGATGGATTTTGTCTTTCATTGTTTACATATAAGATAATAAATTTTTACGTAGACAAGTGATTATTCACAAGTTGGAAACTACGGTTTTTATATAAGAAGTGTATTAGCGAGTGAATTCGTGGTGACTTGGTTTGTAGCTATATAATTCTCTTTCTGAGAATCGGTGTTTGATTTCGGCTTCAGCTTCTTCTGCATTTCATGATGCATGTACAAGATTTGGTACTCCGATATTTGCTGTGTCAGCATATCCAAAAGACATATGAGCATAATCTCCTCTAATAGTTCCTGGAGCAGCTGTCTTTGGTTCTGTAGAACCAACTAATTTACGAACAAATTCAATTGCAGCAACTCATTCCAAAACCATAGCAATAACTGGATTTTTTGTCATAAGCTCTATAGTTACATCAAATGGTTTTTGTCCACGACGAGATATCATTTGTCCGATTGTTTCGTAATGATGGTGCAAAAAATCTTTGTCAGGTCTAAGCATTTTTATACCTACTATGTGTAGTCCAGCTCTTTCGAAACGAGATATTATCTCTCCTGAAATAGAGCGTCAAATCGTGTCTGGTTTGAGTACAACCAAAGTTCTTTCTACTTTCATTTTATTTCTTTATAGATTAAATCGTTTGTTAAACATATTATTTTACTATTAAAATTCAAGTAGAAATTATAGATAAAGACAAATATTTTGGATATAAAAAATAATATTGTTGGTTTTGTCTATACGAACTGTTATTCATTCTTGTTGATTGTTTCCTGGGTAATAGTATTCAATTATGTTTTCCGATTCTTCTATAATTGGTGAAAGATAGTCAGATTTTATATTAAAATTGTTTTTTTCAAAAAATAAATTCAGATTTGGTATTTCTGTTTGGATTTTGCTATCATCTTGGGTGCCAATATGGTCGATGTTTATGTTGTTGCTTGTAAAATTGATAGTTGCTTTGTATATCTGATTTTCGTAAGTAAACGTTTTTGTTGTATTTTCAGTTATGTTGTTGGCGAGAAGAAATTGTTTACTTGTTTCGCAGAAGTCTAAATTAGTGTCTTCTTCAATTGTCATTGCTTTCATCATTGCATATTCAGCGATTGGTTCATCTTCAATGATTGGTTCATCATTAATTGAAAAAGACCTCATTTCTGGCTCTAAATTTGTTTCAGGTATTGCAAGCATCATTACATTATCAGCACTATTTGAAGCGCCACCACCTTGATTAATTATAGGCATTTCTTCAGTTATTGATAAATCTTTTATTGTAGTTTTTTCTTGTATTGATTCTTCTTTGTTTTTATTAGATTCTGACTCCAATGTAACAGGCATATAATTGTTATCTATATATGTTATTTGTGTTGTAGGCTGTTGAATATCTTCTATATAGTGAAAAATAGTAAAAATCAAAAATCAAGCAGTAACCGTAGAAAATCAAATCATCCAAAATTTTAGCGAATGAAACATACCACTTCGATCCCATTTATTTTCTTCTTCGTGAACAATCCTTTGTTCGTTAATTGCTCAAATTATTTGAGCTTTGAGAGAATCTTTAAACTCTTTGGTAAAAGGAGTTTGTGGTTTATTAGTGATAAGTTCCTGTACCAGTTTTTCTAGCTCAGATTTGATGTTTTTGAGATCTGGATCTATGGCGATAATATCGTTTATGATTTCTTGGATGATGGCTTGAGACATTTTGGTTTGTAGTTGATAAAAGGTTAGATTCCGACTCCAACTGACAAAGTCGGAATGACTGAGATAAAGTTATTTTATGTTGATGAGTAAGATTAATAGTCACATATATCCGTATTTTTGGAGGACAGTTTGTAAGGTTCTATGGAAGGTTACTTTGCAGGTGTTTGGTGTTTTGCCTATGATATGAGCGATTTCATCGTATGACATTTCATTCCAAACTCTGAGGAGAAATATTTCTTTTTTTTCGTTCCCTAAGGTATCTAAAAATTGTAAAATCTGGTTTAATTTGTCGCGGTCTTGGATTCATTGGAGCATATCTATTTCTGTAGATTGTTCTTCTAACCGTGTATATTCTGGATAATCTGTGCGATTTTGACGGAAGAAATCGATAGTTGTATTTCTTGCAATGCTGTATAATCGTGATGAAAATTGGATATTTTTTTTGTTGTCGAATGTTTTTATTTTGTCGAATGCTTTGAGGAAGGTATCAGAGGTCAGATCTTCTGCATCTTGCTTATTTCCAACTTTGAAAAAAATAAAGTCAAAAATCTTTTTAACATATTTTTCGTAAATCTGTACAAAATTATCAGTCTTTCCTTGTTGGATAGACTTTACAAGATCGATATCTGAAACCGGCATTCATTACGCGTAAAAGTATAAACGAGCTCTTTATACATATGTAGTACGGAAATTGAAGGGAAAAGTTACAGAGAATTTTTTTATTTTTTTTACGTTACTTTTTGCTCCCAGGTCAAAACTATCTGCCGGTATGCAAGAAGTAAGCAAATTAATAAGTATTTTTTTAAAAAATATTATATTTTGATGTTTTGGTTTCTATTAACTTTTTTGGCATTGCCCCAAAAAAGTTACAAAAAAAGTCTAGGCCAAACAAGTCCGCCATGTTTGTTTGGCCTTTGGTTTACTTAGTCAACGTAATTATTTCAGCTATATCGAAACGTAAGAATTGTTTAATTTTTTCTTGTTTTATTTATTTGCATTTGCTTCGCTGACGAGTTTGATGAGTTGTTCGATAGCTTTTTGTTGGAAGATGTCTTCGTTTCTGAGTAGTATTTTGCTAATATATTTGTTCTTGCTCGTATCGAAAAGATGTTGTAGCATAGGATATTGATCGAAAATGCGATAGCAGTTGCAGGAAAGAATAGGAAATTTCTTTTTGTAGCTATTGAGGTAAAATCGCATATTATTTGGAAATTTATAGCAGATGTGGATGGATTTCAACGTTTCCTTTGCTCCGTATTTGAGGAGTAGATTTCTGGCTTTTTCTACGAGAAAACGATGCTCTGGTGAGGGTTTGGAAAGAAGATCTTCGATAGAGGAGTAATGCGAGATTGTTATCATATTATTTTTTTGGTAAAAAGTTATGATCTGTAATAATTGATTTACCTGTTTTGTCTTCTAATTGTTTTCTAGCATTTTTTGCTATTTCTCATCCTTTTTTTGCTGGGATTTTATTATCTTCGAATCAATTTGCATGAGTTGCTTCTGCTATATGTTTGGTAGAAAGTTCTGCTAATGCTGTAAAAATTAGTTCTGCATCACTCATATGGTCTCTGAGATTTTGTGTTTTTAGATTTTTAATTTCTTTGTGTTCTTTGACTGTTAATCCAGTTCGTTCTTGGTGAATTATATTTGTTAAAATTGCAAATTCATCTCATGGTTTGACGTTGTGATCTTTTCGATAATCAGTTAATTTATTTCTCGTTTCTTGTCATAGCATTCTTTGTTGTATTCGTTTTTCGCTTCTTCATTGTTTTTTTCGATTTTCTCTTGCTCTGTCTATAGATTGCGCTGGATCTATAATTTCTTGCATTCTTTCGTAACCTACTTTTGCTAGTCGGAGTTTTATTGGCTCAGCTTTTTTGCTTGGAATTGATTGGACCAGACGAAGAATAACCTCTGCATCAGCAACATCTGTTAAATAATATTTTCAATCTGCAGCTAGCATTTTCAGTTGGTCACAATTTGTGACCAACTCAGATCATTCGCTTTTTAAGCGACTTTTGAGTGTTGTCCGATAGCTTTTTGCTTTTTTGTAATCATCTTGTTCTATTAAAATACCTACAATATCTACAACCGAAAAATATCGCTTTTCTAATTTTTCGTCCCAAATTCTTCTGATTTGTTTTTTCTCAAAGATGCTAATATTTTCGTTCTTTGTCATCTTTCTAGGTTTGATATAGTAAAGAAAATAATGTTATCAGAATTATAATAATTTATCTTGATTTATCAAATCTTTTTTTGACAAAAATTTATTTTCAATATTTTTTCAAAAAAATCCCTATTAGAATTACTACTAGGGATTTTCGTTATATTGTCGTTATTTAGAAACCTATGAGATCTAGTTCGGTTTCTAGAAGAATAATTTTCCGTTCTAGTTCTTCTATTTTATCTCTGTTTTTATCCAGAAATTCGCTTAAAAAACCTTCAACATAATCTGATTCTTTTTGTGGTTTGTTTTTAATTCTTCGTTCATAATGTTTTCCCTTTCTATTTGTTTTTGTTAAGTTTTTTGCAATTAATCAAATAACCTTCTACACGGCCATGCTCATCTTGGATGAGTTCATGGTGAACGTATTCTTTGCATTGTTGGCATTTCTGGCTTACTATTTCCCAGTTTTTGCCTTCGATGGGGCATTTTGTCCTTCTGTCAAATTGTGTGTAATTGTTTTTCTTTTCAACGATTCTTCTTGATTTTTTTATGAAGTTTTCGTTGATTTCAACAATGCTTTTACCTTTTGGATATTTGGCATTGTTTGCGTTTTTGGTTCTGGTTTTGAAGATGACAATGATAATTAGGAGTATTATCCAGATTATTGCTGTTACCTCTTCAAAAAATTCTTTGAACATTAGATAGGTGATTATTAATGTTGCTAAGCCACCTATTATAGCCTGAGAGATTATTGAAAATCCTTTGGCCTTTGTTTTTAATTTGTTTATTTCTTTCATGTAACTTGATAAGTGTTCCATACTTTTGTTCTCCTTATTTTGCTTCTATTAGTTTTTGTTGTGTTCAATCTAAATATTTACCAAGAAATGTCAAAGTCTATTTTCTCCTAGCTAAAAATCGTAATATAGCCCAAATTATAGTCAGTGCTCAGAAAATTATCCCACTTTGTGGGTTGATAATATAGATATGGATTACAGTTGCGATAAGTCAAATATATGCCAATTTTTGTATTAGTTTTCGGTATGATTTTAAATTACATAGTGATCGTCTATTGGAAGTTATATATCATATAAAAGAGGTGAGTAATGCCAAAAATCATGTTATTCATGCGTATGTTAATAAATTTGATCGTAGTGTGTTGTAGTTATACCAAATATTTAAATATAAAAAAGAATGTACAGCAGCAAGCCAAAACATAATAATTCCAAATTGTTTACGATGACAAACAAACCATAAAAGAAATTTTGTCAGAATTGTATTTTTATATGTTGTTTTTTGTAAGATGTTGAGTAATGGACGAGAAATTAATAACAACCACAATCCTCGCAATGCTCAATATCATCGAGCGGCTCAATATTGCACAGGTGATTGTACCTGTAAAAACCAAAAAAAAGCGAATAATGGAATAAGGAGTAATGTTATATTTGAATCTAAGCAACAAAATAATCTATGAAAAAATGTTTTTTTTCATAAGGTTTGACTTATGATATATGTTAATGTTAACGTGATAGTTCGTATCAATAAAAAGATTATTATTGGTTTTGTTTCTTCGTTATCTATTGTTTGTTCTTTGATATTGTTTTCATCTATTTCTCATTGCTTTTCGATAGTTGTTTGTCCAAAATCACAAAATCAGTTTTGATCTTGGTCTGTATATCTGCCACATTGTCATGGATAAGGATCATTTGTTACTCCAAATGGACAAGTTTGGGCAAAGCTTATATTTATGCTTATAATAATAAATAAAAATAGTCAGAATATGTTGCCTTTTATGTTTTTCATATTGTGAAATTGTTTGTAAAATTGTGTTTTATACTAAACCAACTTAGAAATCTGAAATAAATTATAATTAGTTTTAGTATACTCTCTCGCATCCCAAAGCAACTTCTTTAAGATTCTTTGGGCGGTCGAGTATAATTTTTATTTATTGGGTTTATAATATCCAGTTAAAAAGGTATCCAGCAATAATTATTGATAGAGTAACTACTCAAAAAAATGTAATTAGTAATCTTGTTTTCATTACTTTTTTGAGGATTAAAAATTCTGGGAGTGATAATCCTACGACAGCCATCATAAAGGCCAAACCTGTTCCCAGCGGAATTCATTTAGCTATTAATGCTTGCACAATAGGTATAATGCTCGTTGCATTTGCATACATGGGAATTCAGAAAATTACTGCCAATGGAACCGCAAAAGGATTTGTTTTGGTGATGTGGCTTTCAAAAAATCATGTTGGTACAAAACCGTGAATTAGCGCTCAAATTGCCACTCAAAGCAATACATATGGCATTACTTTTTTGGTTATTGATCGAGCTTCTTGACCAGCTTCTTTGAGTCTTTGTTGTATAGTGATTTTAATATTGTCGCCAAAGTTTCATCAATTTGCTCTTTGTGTTTGAATAAAATCAGCGAGGTATTTTTCTAATCAAAGTTTTCCAAGTATCCATCCTCCTATAATTCCCAAAAACATTCCAGTTCCCATATAGATCGCAGTAATTTTTATTCCGAAAATACCAAGAAACATTGCTATAGCAACTTCATTTACCAAAGGAGAAGTAATTAGAAAAGAAAAGGTAACTCCCAAAGGAATTCCTCCTTTGAGAAATCCAACAAACAAAGGAATAGAAGAACAAGTGCAGAAAGGAGTAATCGCTCCAAAAAATGATGCGAAAAAATATTCTAATCAGAATAATTTATTTTTTGTAAGAAAATTTCTAATCTTTTCTATCGGTAAATAAGAGTTGATCAGTGTCATAATGAAGGTGATAAGTATCAATAGCAAAAATATTTTGATACTATCATTGATGAAAAAATTAAGAGCTGCTGCTCGATGGTTAGTGGCTTCTAGATTCAAAACAGAATATGTGATCCAGTTAATTATATTTTCTAATCGTATAAACATATCTATTTATTGATTGTTAAAAGAGATAAGAGTTCTTTTTCGTCTGGTAATTTTCCTGTCATTACAACTTTTTCGTTGATTACAATACCAGGTAATGCCATGATATCATATTGCATAATTTCTTCCATATTTTGAATTTTAATAATTTCTGTGTTTATTTGGTTGTTTTTAACAACATTTCTTATACTTTGTTCTAGTAATTTACATTTTGGACATCCTGTTCCGAGAATTTTAATAATCATGATATATAATTAAGAATAAAAGATTAAGAATTAATAATTTGTGATAATCACAGTTGTATATTTTGTATGTTTTTTGTATTTAATTTGTAAAATATATTTTTACCATCTCTTCTGCTTGTGACTAATCATATTTTTTTGAGTAAATTTAGATGATGAGAAATAAGATTTTGTTTCAATTGTAGCGCTTCGATGATTTTACAAACACAAAGTTCTCCGTTTTTGAGTAAACAGATTATTTGTAGTCTATTTGGTTGAGAAATGATGCTTAAAGAATCAGAAAGTTCTTGAAGATTAATCTTTTGATGGCATTTCATTTGCTGTTTTTAGCAATATTATAAATTATCATATCAACAGATATTGATATGTTTTTGAAATGCAAGAGATTTTTGTTGTTGATTTTTTTGATGGATTAGGTAGATTGAATTGGATTGCCACGTCGTTTCACTCTTCGCAATGACTTAGAGGAAAAGTGATTTTAATTTTTTATTGTACATATGCAAAAAGTGGTTTTGTTTTTGAAAGGAATTTTGATGTGAGCGTGTGATGTGATTCCTGGAGTTAGTGGGGGAACGATAGCTTTTGTTACGGGAATTTATGATGATTTGATAGATGCGTTGTATGCATTTAATTTGACTACTTTGAAATTAGTTTTCAGATGAAAAATTGCCAGTGCGTGGAAAGCTATCAATGGTAATTTTTTGGTGACACTTTTTGGTGGAATATTTGTGGCAATTTTTAGTTTTGCAAAATTAATCAGCTATCTTTTGGAGACGTATCCTGTTTTTGTTTGGGCATTTTTCTTTTGATTAATTTTGGCTTCTGTATTGATTTTGAGAAAATCTATCAAAAAGTTTAGATATATTTATTTGTTGTTGTTGGCAATTGGTATTGCGATGGGGTATTATTTGACATCGTTGCCAGCTTTAAATTTGGGATCAGGGAGTTTGACGATGTTTGGTTCTGGGGCTATTGCCATTATCGCAATGATTTTGCCGGGGATTAGTGGGTCGTATATACTTGTTATTTTATGACAATATCAACAAGTTTTGAGTAATGTTGTCGATTTTGTTGGTGGAAATTGGTCAGCATTGATTCCTTTGATGATTTTTATGTTTGGAGCAATTGTTTGATTGCTTGGTTTTGCAAAAGTTCTTCACTGGATAAAAGCAAAATGGCATGATCAAATGGTTGTTGTATTGATGTGATTTATATTGTGAGCATTAAATAAAGTATGGCCTTGGAAAGAAGTTGTAGAAACATATATAGATAGACATGGAGAAATACAGCCGTTGATAGAAAAAAATATCATCCCTATTTGGTCAAATGAAATTTTAATCTGAATTTTATTTTGTTTGGTTGGGTTTGGAATTGTAATTTTGATTGATTTTCTGAGTCAGTATAGAAAAAAATAATTTTTATCTTTTTTGATTCTTATGTTTGTAGAAAATATATATCTTCGTATTTTGTTTTTTGTGGTGTTTTTTGGAGTTTCGATTTGAGGTTTGTTCCTTTCTTTTTGGAGAGGAAATGTATCTTTTGGATTTAATTTTCCTGTAAAATATATTGTTCTTGTTACGCTTTTGTTTTTTGGACTTGTTTTTTTGTGATTTTCATTTGGAGCTTCGGGATGAATGATGCTGTGAGTGTATACTTCGTTGATAGTTTGATTGATGTATGCTTTGTGGGTTGTTTTGCCTTTGTTTTTGCTGAGGGATTTGATTTCTATTTGGTATAAAATCCCTGGTTTTGTAATGATAATTGTGACTGGTCTATATTTGTTAGTTGGTTTTTATCTGTGAATGACGACAAAAACGACAAATTTAGTTTTGGAAAATACAGGATTGTCTCGTGATTATAGATTTGTTTTTGTTAGTGATTTTCATGCGCAAGCATTGCGTCATACGTCTTATGTACAAAAAATTGTAAATAAAATACAAAATTTGGAACCAGATTTTGTGTTGATTGGTTGAGATTTGCTTGATAGAGTAAAGCCAGAATATATTCAAGCTTTTTTGCCTTTTAACCAGTTTGATATTCCAGTTTATGCGACGCTTGGTAATCATGAAAAAATAGGAAAAATACCTCTTGATATAAGTCTTTTTGAAAAAACAAATATAAAGTTTTTGAGGAATCAAAAGGTTTTTTTCGAGGATATTCAGCTTGTAGGTATTGATGACAAAAGCTTTTGGAGTGGGAAAAATCTTGCTGATGTGTTGGATGAGAGTGAGATAAAAGATGCTTTGTATACGATATTGGTTAGTCATCAACCTTATAAACTTTCTTTGATGGAAAATTATCCAATTGATTTGCAATTGGCGGGGCATACGCACAGAGGTCAGTTTGTTCCTTTGTCGTGGATTATTGGATTATTCAATGATTATGCGTATGGAAGATATGATGAAAATGGAAAAATTGCTTTTGTATCTCAATGAGTTGGTGCTTGGTGAGCTCCTATTAGGATAGGGACTCAGAGTGAATTGGCTTTGGTTGAACTCAAAAGGTAGATTTACATATTGACATTTATTGTTAAATTTATATATTAAGATAGAAATAAAAACTAAAATATAATATTATGAAAACGATACACGTAGCAGTTAATTGTTCTGGAGAAAAAACTCAAATTTGGGTTGCTCCAAGAATGTGTGAGTTATCTAATGTGTTTGGGCATGAATTTGTGTCTTATCATAAAAAAGCTCCAAGTGCTTTGGAAAATTTTTTAAAAGCAAACCAGGATATGGAACAATATTTTTACAAGGGTTTTGCTTATTGGGTAATTTGTGGCGTTTATGGTATTAAGGAGATCCAAAATCAGTATGGCATCCTAAAAAGGCGCCTTAAAGAATTTAATAAAAAATTGTTCCGAGCTATTCGGTCTCTTGCAGACAAAATTGCTCGAGAAATCAGGAAAAACTTTTAATAAACCAACACCTTCACGTTTTTTGCGTGAAGGTGTTTTATATTACTTGTTTTTTAATCCAAACATTTTGGTTCTTGGTAGGTTTCGCAATATATTTCTGTACAAATAGTTTCTCAATTATTTTCTTTAAAACAATTGTTGCAACCATCAAAAAAAGATTTACAAGTTTCTGGAATTATATTTTCATCGTTTTTATTGGTTTTGCATTCTCATTCGTAAAGAAATGTCGCAAGTTTGTTTGCATTTATCATGCATCTATTGCTAAATGTTTGTTCAATTGGTTCACATGGTGCCCTGATACATTGTATTTCCACTTTTGCACAAACAGGGGCGTATTCCATAGTACATGATTCTGAAATATTTCCTTGTTTTGTTTCTTGCTTTGGTTTTGTGTAATCAACGCTGTCATCACAAGTTCCATCTGATTCACAGTCATTTATTCAATCATTATCTAGATCCCAACTTGGATGCATGGTATCCAAACATTTTGGTTCTTCATAGGTTTCGCAAAACATTTTTGTACAAGCTATATTTTCTCAGTCATTCATTCTTGAACAATTGTTGCAACCATCAAAAAATGATTTGCAAGTTTCTGGTATCATTGTTTTTCGGCTGTCTTGGTCGTAAGAAATCTCTTGGGGATTTTGGGTACATCATACCAAAATAAAACTTGTAAAAAGTAATGCGATTAAAATTAATTTTTTCATAAAAATTGGTTTAAAAAAATAAATATTCTTTTATAATACGAAAATGTTTTTGATATGTTACATATAAATCGAATGATATGTTGTTGAAAATGATTATCAAGATAATTATATAAACCGCCCAATAATGACAAAAAATGTCAAATAAAAATGCGATAAATCTATCAGATTTATTGTTTTTTTTATGTTCTTCTGTATACTTAATTTGTAAAATTGTTTTTATTCTTTTATAACATATCTATGAATTTACAAGAACTTATCGCAACGCTAAATTCACATCAAGCGGCGTATATCAACATGGATCTAAAAGATCCAACAAATGGGGATTATATGTTGGCTGCGTTTCATTTGATTCCTGGTGGAAAATTAAATATTTTGCAGGCCGCATGCGAAGTAGCTGCAGAATCTAGTACTGGAACAAATTTTCTCGTACAAACAGAGACAGCTTATTCTAAACTATTGAATGCTTTGGTTTATAAAGTAGATTTGGAAAAAAATTTGGTTTGGATTGCTTATCCATGGAGACTTTTTGATAGAGGAGGAAATGTACAAAATATTTTAACTTATATTGCTTGAAATATTTTTGGAATGAAAGAAATTCAAGCATTGAAACTTTTGGATGTTTGGTTTCCACCTGCAATGCTAGAACAATATGATGGACCTAGTTATACTTTGGATGATATGAGAAAATATTTAAATGTTTATGATAGACCAATTCTTGGAACTATTGTAAAACCAAAAATGGGACTTACTTCAGCTGAATATGCTGAGGTTGCCTATGATTTCCGAGTTGGGGGAGGAGATTTTGTAAAAAACGATGAACCACAGGCGGATCAAGATTTCTGTCCTTATGACAAAATGGTAGCTCATATCAAAGAAGCTATGGATAAAGCAGTAAAAGAAACAGGAAAGAAAAAAGTACATTCATTTAATGTTTCTGCTGCTGATTATGATACTATGATCAAGAGATGTGAAATGATTGTTAATTCAGGAATGGAAAAATGATCATATGCGTTTTTGATTGATGGTACTACAGCAGGATGGATGGCAGTACAAACACTTAGAAGAAAATATCCAGATGTATTTATTCATTTCCATAGAGCTGGACATGGTGCCTTTACAAGACCAGAAAATCCAATTGGATATAGTGTATTAGTATTGTCTAAATTTGCTAGATTGGCAGGAACTTCTGGTATCCATACAGGTACTGCTGGGGTAGGTAAAATGGCTGGGACACCTGAAGAAGATGTAACCGCAGCTCATAATATTTTTGGACTTGATGCTCCAGGGCATATTTTCCAACAATCTTGGGGAACTATTCCTACAAATGATGAAGACCGAGTTAAAAAAGTACAAGAAGATCATCATCAACATCTCACAAAAGAAGATGATAGTTGGAGAAATCTCAAAAAATGTTGTCCAATTATTTCTGGAGGACTCAATCCAACACTTTTGAAACCGTTTATTGATGTGATGGAAAATGTAGATTTTATCACGACTATGGGTGCTGGTTGTCATGCACATCCAAGAGGAACTAAGGTGGGAGCAACAGCATTGGTACAAGCATGCGAAGCATATCAAAAGGGAATTGATATTGCTGAATATGCAAAGGATCATATAGAATTAGCTGAAGCGATTGAATTTTTTACAAAAAAAGAGAACAAAGACGTTAGACATGCTGAGAGAACAGAATCTAATTAGTTGTTGGAACTTTGGAATTTGGAACGTTAGATAGTTAAAAGGTCAGATGTAAAAATCTGGCTTTTTTTTGTTTTTTAATTGTAACTTGAAAGTAAAATTGTAAAAAAGAAAATAATAAGAATCTTATTGTTTTATATTATTTATTGTTGTTTGTTATGTATCAACCAAGTCCGGAATTACTTAAAAAATATGCAGATGTATTAGTAAAATTTGCTTTGTGGAGTGGGGAATGAGCGAAGAAGGGCGATGTAATTTTTGTGCAGTTGCCTGAATGTGCGAAACCATTTTATTTGCCTTTGCAAAAAGCGATCTTGGAAGCATGAGCTCATCCAATTTTTGAATATTATCCTGATGGAGTAAGTAGACATTTTTATGAGCATGCGACTGATGAACAAATTGCCTTTTATCCGCATCATTATTTGCATGGAAAAGTAGATCAAATGACTCATGTGATTTCTATTATTGCAGAGCATGATAAATATGAACTTAAATGAGTTAATCCACAGAAAATGGCGACAAGAATACAGTCTCGTAAAGAATATATTCGTAGACGTACTCAAAAAGAATTAGAGGGAAAAATGACCTGGACTTGAGCTTTGTATGGCACCCAAGCTATGGCTGATGATGTTGGTATGACTTATGAAGAATATTGGGATCAGATAATAAAGGCATGTTATTTGGATTATGAAAATCCTGTTTTTGAATGGGAAAAAACTATATCATCAATTGGAAAAATTTCTCAGAAATTGAGTGATATGAAAATTCAATATATTCATATGGTTTGAGATGATGTCGATTTGAGACTTAAAATATGATCGGATAGAAAACGGATGCATTGAGAGTGAAGAAATATTCCTTCATTTGAAATTTTTACCTCACCAGATTTTAGAGATATTGAAGGTTGGATGAAATTTAATCAGCCTTTGTATAGATATTGACAAAAAATAGATTGAATTAGTTTAAAATTTGAAAGGTGAGAAATTGTGGAATTTGATGCAAAGGAGTGAAAAGATGTTTTGGCTAAAATTTTTGAAATTCCAGGAACAAAATTTTTGGGAGAATTTAGTTTGACTGACCGTAGACATTCTCATATTACTAGATTTATGTGAGAAACTTTGTATGATGAAAATATGTGATGAGAATTTGGGAATACTCATATAGCTATTTGAAGATCGTTTGATGAAACTTATGTTGGTAATTTGAATAATTTATCTGAAGAAGAAAAAAAAGAACTTTGATTGAATCAAAGTACAGAACACGCAGATATTATTTCTACAGCAGATAGAAAAGTTACTGCATATTTGGAAGATTGAAGTAAAAAAGTGATTTATAAGGATGGAAAATTTACTGTTTAATGTTTGGTATCGTATGTCATTCCAGCTTTGTCTGTTGGAGCTGGAATCTAAACTAAAAACCTAAGATTCCGACTCCAAATTCTTTAAGTCGGAATGACAAAAAGTATTTATTTTTTGTAAAAATTTATGTATCTTTATGGATTTACGACATTTGCGGGAATAGACAAAGTAATGAAACTAGATTGTGATGATCTGTGATTTTCCGTTGGAGATTTATTACAATCTGATGATGAATATTTTTTGGTATTGGGTGATGAAGTTTCTTTTGTTGAACAATATATTGCTCGTTTCCCACAAGATCGTCAATTGGAATTAATTTATTCTGGTTTTGTTTCAAAAAAATATATTGATCGAATTAATTGGATGGTAGCCCAATATTATAGTACGTATAGAAATGTTATGAAATATTTTTTGAGTCAGGATATTGAATTGTTGTTGAAAAAAGAGATTACTAAAAAATCAAAATGATTAAAGAAAGTTCAATTGGATCCTAAACTTTTTTGAGTAGATACTGTTTCTGTAAAAGGTCAAACTTTGATTGTATATCCAGATTTGTGGACAATGCAAATGATGATTGATAAGTCTTTAAATAATGAAACTGGGGTTTTGTTGTTGAGTTCGTCAGATACTCAAGCGAAGAAGGATAAAGCGTTTTGGCAAGTAAAACAAGGACTAGTGAAATATGTTTTGGTAACTCATGCTGAGTTGTTTCAAGATTTTAAAGATCTTCAATCTGTTGTTCTTGTTCATCCGTATAAGTGGTACTACGCGAACCAACAGGATCCTCGTTACAAAACCCCAGAGGTACTTTCTTATTTAGCCGATATTTGGAAAATTGAGATTAATGAGATAGATTAGGAATTTAATCATGTCAAAACTCCTAATCATGTCTATTCTATCTAAAAATCTAATTCTGTCTAGATTATAATAAAACCTCTTGAAATATGTTTACTATTGCATATAGTGAATCTAATAAAATCTTTATTTTTTACGTAACCAACATGCTTTTTGATTTTCAAGCATTTATAGAAGAACTTAGAGAAAAGCCAGAAAAAAAGCAAATTGTAGAAAAATATGAACAACTTGTTTGACCAATTACATGAGATATAAAAGATCAAGAATGGTATACAGAATATTTGGTAAAATTTGTACCACTTGTTTACAAAGTTCCAGAAGAACTCAAAGAAGATTTTGATTGGGGTTTGTTGCAACAGTTGGTTTTGGGCTCTTTTAGTAGTGATTATGAAATTAAAAAGGAAAAAGATCAGGAAGAAAAAGAACTTTATATAGCAGTTAAAAGTGGAGATCAGAGTGTTGTAAAAACTGTTTCAGAACTTTGGTCATTTCAAATTCTAAGACTTTATGAAATATATATAGAGGAGCAAATGAATTTACATTCTCTTCGTAAAGAAGAAGAAAATGAACAAGTAGCTATTGACGGTGAAAGAGAAGCGAGAATCAAAAGATGGAAAGCTGTTTTGGATACTATGGATAAAGAAGAACTTACTCAAAAAGCAAAACAAGAACAAGAATCTAAATTGGGTGATTTGATGGGAAAATTGTAAAATTAGATAAATAGATAAATAGGGTATAGTTTAATAGGCTTTACCCTTTTTTTATTTATTTTCTATTATACTACTATCAATAAGATATGAAGGAGTTGGTTGTTGATAAATAGTTTCTAGTCACATTTTTTTTGTGTTTGTAGAACCGAAACTTGATATATAAGTTTTTGGTAATGCTAAAGTGTTTCATTCTGGTAATTCTAGACAAAAACTTAATTCTTGAGAATCTTTATTGGCTATTATGATATAATTTTGTAAGTTTTGTAAACTTAACCAGTTTATAGCTTCGTAATTATTGGTTCTTTCCAATACGTCTTTGATGTTTTCATTAAGTTCTTCAAAAAAATCATCTCAATCAAAAATTCCTGTCTTAAAAAATATTCAAAATTCATTTAATTGTCATCAAGAGGAAATTATTATTCATATATTTATGTTGCGAGGTTCGTTGTTTGTTATTTTTATTGATTTTAAAAATTCAGATTTGTTTGTATAAAATTTTTGTTCAGAAAAATGTTCTGTTAAATTTTTTTCCTGTAATGTTTCTATATTTATTGGTGTATCTATAAATAGTGGTAGAATAAAGCTTTGTCATGAATATATTATTATAGGGTTTGAACAAGTTTCATCGCCTGGGTATCAATTGGAAATTATTGATGAATCTCCTTGTATATTAAGAGAAAAGGTACTTCATGTACTTATATTCTGTTGGACAAAATCTGAGTTTTCTTCTATATTTAATGAATATCAAATTCAACGAAGTTGCATAAGACTCAAACCAATTTCACTTCCTCATTTTGCAAGATAATACGTTTTGTAATAATTATAGACTTGGTTTGTTTGGATTGCCATATGTTTGGTATATTGTACAGCAATGATTCCTAGTAATGAACAGGCTACTAGGACAAACAAAATCAACAAACTTATATTTCATTTTTTCTTCATATTATTTTTGTAAATTAAAGAATTGTTGGAACAAAATTTTACTCATTTTTATCCAGTTTCATTTTTCGTATAAAGGAGTATATATTGTAAAATTTACTTGGAATCCTGGTTGTCTTATTTTTAGAAAAGGAAATCAATTTGGATCATCTATTATTTCTTCGTTTGATTTTGATGGAATAATTGTAAAATATGGTTTGGATATAAAACTTTCTGATGTGGTGGTTATTGGTGTGATTGATCCGTTTTGATTTACGATAATTAATTGGCATGGATCTTCTCTTTGTTCCTGGGTAAATCAAGTTGTTATCTGGATATCAGGAATACATATTCATGTTGTAGTTATTATGATTTTTTCTGTTTTTCCTGAAAGGAAAAGTTTTTCATTTGTTGTTTCTAACTTGTAACTATCAAAATCTATACTATGATTATCTGCTATGTTTTGCAATGTTTGAGAAATCCAAATCATTTCTTGTTGGATGTTTTTTTCTTGTTGTGAACGAAAAGTTACTTGTGAAATGCTATTGTATGCTCTAAATAAAATTACTACCAAAATTGAGATGATAGATATCGATATAAGTAATTCTATGAGAGTAAATCAGTATTTCTTTTTGTGCATATTAATAATTTCAAATAAATGATTCTAGAATTATTTCACCAGTTCTTGATCATTTTTGGTAAATTACATGAGATTCAATTTTTAAAATATATCAAGTATTGATTATATTGTCGTTATCTTTTACTCCTGTAAAATAAATATATCTAGAAAATATGCTTGGTTGATCGTTTACTTCGTGAGTATATTTTGTTGTGATGTTATCTTTTATATATAATTTGCTTTCTTCAAAAATATATTCTGGGTTTATTGTTGTTCGTTGTATGTTTTCGTAGTTTTCTATTTTCCAAATTCATCAGTTATCTAAGAAGTGGTTCTTACAAAATTGATTTTCTGTTTGTCCGTTATAATTTGGATTTATAATACAATCCCAAGGTAATGATGCTATGCGGTTGCTATCTCTTGTGTTATAAACTAATTCAATTCATTCTTTTGCCAAAAGTGTTGCTGTGGATTTTGCTTCTAGTTGACTCATAGTTTCCATATTGTGCAAGATTAATCTAAGCACAGCTAAAACTCCAATAGAAAAAACAAGGAGAACAATCATAACTTCTATCAATGTGAATCACTTTTTATTCATTTTCTATTGGTCTGGGTAAAACTCTTGGCATTTAACATATTCTAATTTACAATTATTTGTTGCTAATTTAAAACAATGGAGTCTGTTTTTTGATTGGGTTTGGATTATTGCTGTTCATGTAATGTTGTTTATTTGGCAACCAAATTGATATGGAGTTAGTGCTATTTCTATATTATTAGCTGGTGAATTATTTATTTTTAAATTTATTATTTCGTGTTTTGGATCAAAGTATCAAGTATATGTTTTTATTTCTTCATCCTCGTTTTCAAGATTGTAAGTAAATCAGTTTGCTCATGATAATATATAAATCATCATTTTATTATACCTTTCTTTATTGTGATAATTTGAACTCATATTGCTTAAAAGTAGTTGTTCGTAGCTGTTTTTGAAATCGTCTTTGCTGGTTTGTGCATGAAGATCATCTATACGAGAAGAGCTAAATTTCATAGTAATCGTCATAATTACTATAATAACTCACAAAACAATCATAATTTCCAATAATGTATATCAGTTTTTTTTTGATTTCATAAAAAAAGAAGGAAATAAATTTCCCTCTTGTTATAGATATTTGTGAAGAGTATGCAAATAATTCTTAATAAATTGAGTAATAAAAAGAACAAAGAAAAGAAGGAAATCATCACACATCTCTCTTTGTCGCTCTGAATGAAATGAAGAGTATAAGAGAGCTTATTCTCTTCGACTACTCCTTCGACATCCCTTTCGACTACGCTCAAGGCTTTGGCTCAGGACTTTAGCTCAGAGAGACAAAGCTCAGAACTTAGTTAACCAAAAAGCATCGATACAAATCTAAACTCTAAGTTCTAAATTCTAAGAGCTAAAACTAAAGTCCAGAGCCCTCCATTATTTGTAAAATAAGTCCGAAAACTGCATAGGCGATTATTACTACAATTCAACCAATTCAGATTAGCATAATAGGTTCTATTATTTTTGAAATACGGTTTATCATTACGTTTAATTCTCATTCGTACATTGAGAGTACGTTTTTGAGTGATTGCTCCAAACTAGCTGTTTGTTCTCATACTTTTATCATTACTGCTACATCAGCTGGAAGTAAATCTCTTTCGTATTTGATTGAAGAGTAAATATCTTTTCATTCTTTCAATCAGGAAATAACGTTTTCGAGCATATCTTGATATACAGGAATTCATAAAATATCTTTGAGCAATTGAAATGTTTGTATATAGCTCATTCCAGCTGAGTTCATAAGTTTCATATATCTACAAAATTTTACAACATAATAATATTGGGTCATCTTTCCGACTAAAGGAATTTGTAACAAAATATTAAACCAGAATTTTTTTCATTTGTCTGTAGATAATAATATTCATCATACTATTGATATTCATCATACAGTTCGGAGAATTCATTTTCGATTGTTTTGTAAAAATGTTGAAATATCCCTAAGAGCTCTTGTAGCCCGAGGTAATTGTAAATTTTGAAATGAATCTGCAATAGAGAAAATTGAAGGAAGAACTAGTGTAAAAAGACTTATTACTGCTACTATGGCAACCAAAAATAAAATTACTGGATAAATCATGGCTCATATATATTTGTTTTTTATATCAGCTGTATATTCGTATTCTGTGGCCAATGATGTTAGTACTGTTGGTAATTTTCATGAAGCTTCTCATGTTTTTATAACAGCAACATCTCATTCATCAAAGTAATCAGGTAGTCTTCCCAAAGCAAAAGAAAGTGGCATACCTTTTTTGAGGTATGTTTGGATAGTTCTTGTCATATCTTTGAGTGCAAAGTTGTCTGTAGATTGCTGTAGTATATTTGTAGCTTCATTTAAAGAAATTCATCATTTCATTAGATAAGATAGTTCTTTGAAAAGGATTATTTTATCTTTTTGAGCAAAATTTCTCTTATCAAATGATTGTAAGAAGCGTATAATAATAGTATCAAATATATCTAATTTTTTATTCTCTTTATCCATTTTTTATTCTTTATAATAAAATGCACTTATTTTTATTCCAACAAGTTGTTCTTGGTCGTATTCCATAATATTGTAATTTATTTCATCTATTTTATATAAAATACGATATGATTTGCTTTCCAAAACATTTTTATCTACATTTTCTATAAAACTTAAAAGATAATCTTTGTTTTCAAAGCTAGCTTCTAATTTGATTGGAATAGAATATAATTGGCTTACAACTACTTTTGGTTCTCAAATAGAAATATTGGTTATTTTTCAAATTTTTGGTGAATTTTCATTGTTATTTTGGCTTACTTTTTTGAGAAGATATTCGTTTATATTTGCAAGAATTATTTTTTCATTTATTTCCATCTTTGGATCGTGAAGATTGTTTAATTGTAGATAAGATCTTGCAAATCCAAAATTATCTCTAATTTCTTGAGGAATTTCTGTACATCAAACTTTGTAATTTACACAAGAAATAATTTTGCTTTCATGTATTTCTATAAGTCAGATAAGATCTTTGTCTTTTTCGTATTGAGCTTGTTTTGTAAGAAAATTTGTGATTTGTTGTTGCTTGTCTTCTATAGTTGAGCGAAGTCATATTGTTTTTTCTCGATTTGGAATTACATAATCTATAATACCTACAGCAATTAATGCCAAAAAAATAAGAACATAAAGCCTATATTTTATTGAAGAAACTCTAGCTGTAGATATAGAAATTTGTTCTTCATCTTTTGACTCTTGATTTATGGTTTGTTGATCCATTAATTTTTGAATTAGTTCTTCATTTTGTTGTTCATGATTGTTATTTTGCATCTTTGATAACGTTAGCTTCTAAAATAAATGAGAAAAAAATTTCATCTTTATCTTTTGTGTAGTTTTTGATATATAAATTTTCTATAAAATCTAAATTTTTAAATCTATCAATTAAAGAAATAATTCATCTTTCTGAATTGGAATAATAAAGTAATTTTAGATCTGAAACCTGTCATTTAACTGATATTTTTTGTAAATCTACATTGAAATCTGATAACAATATTGTTTCATCATTTTTTTGATCTAAATTTTTTATTTCTTGAAGCATTGTTATAACCTTATTTATGTGTGTAGATCGAGGTATTTCATCATATTTTCATTCTAATTCTTTTACTGCCATGAGTTTTGTAAATCAGGTCAATGATTTATATTCTTCCAAAGCTATGTTTTGTTGATTTAATATTGTATCTCTGTCTTGAATATTTTTGTTTAGAAAAAAAATGTATACTTGAATACATATTCGTGTTATTAATACTATGGTGAATAATAATGAACTTAGTTTAAAATATTGTTTTCGATGAGATTTCATGGTTTTTTATAGAGAGTAAATAGAGTGATTGTATAGATTAAATATTCTCTTTGTCTAATTGAGCGATAGCCGAAATGAATAAGAGAACTTATTCTCTTCGACTACGCTCAGAGAGACAAAGTTCAAAAGATTCAGAGAGACAAAGTTCAAAAAGAGACAAAGTTCAAAAGATTCAGAGAGACAAAGAAACAACTTTTTTTATCTAAAACGAAGTGTATCTCAATTAATTATATCCCTTTGGCCAAAAAAAATCAAACTCCAAGCGTTTTGTTTGCTATTATTTGTTGACAAAGTTATTATAATTGTTGAGGTGATGGTTTTTGTTATATTTTGTGTTGATTTTTGTTTTTAAAAAATTATAAAGAAACGCTTTCTACAGGCTCCTGTAGTTCAACGGGATAGAACAACTCTCTCCTAAGGAGTAAATACAGGTTCGAGTCCTGTCGGGGGTAATTACAAAAATACATTCCATAACGGTCTAACCATCTGTTGGTTTTGTGTTTATATTTTATTTTTTTATTTTTATTATTATGGTTGTAAAAAAAGAAAAAGTTGATGTTAAAAGACATGAAAAAGACACAGGTTCTCCAGAATTTCAAATTTCATTATTATCAGATGAAATTGTTGTTCTTCAGACTCATTTAGAAAAAAATAAGAAAGATTTTGATGCAAAAAGAAGTATTTTGAAAAAAGTTGCTAAAAGAAGAACTCTTTTGAAGTATTTGAAAGCAAAAAATCTTGATGTTTATGTTACTGTTTCAAAAAAATTTGGTATTAAATAATTATTTAGGATTTAGCTCTTAGAAATTAGAGCTTAGAATAGTATCTTTTTATATTTTAACGTTTTATTTTTATGACACCAAAAAAAATTGCAGAAGTTAAAAATTCTGCTGGGTTTTCGGTTCCTTTGATCAAAGAAGGTCAAAAAGTAAAGGGAATCGTTTTAAAGAAAATTAGTAATTGAGTTTTAGTAGATTGTGCTGATGCAGCTTTTACTTGAATTATACTTTCCAAAGAAGTAAAAGAATTGGAAAAATCAGGATATGATTTAGCTCCAGGAAGAGAAATCGAATTAGAAATAGTTAATCCAAATATTAGACATGAAGATTGATATTATATAGTTTCTATTACAAAATTATTACAATATGATGTATGGAAAGCTATCTTGAGAAAATTTGAAGATGATGAAATTATTACAGTTATCCCTACAGAAGCAAATCTTTGAGGTTTACTTGTGGATATGCATGGTATTAAATGATTTGTTCCATTGTCTCAATTAGCGCCAATTCATTATCCTAGAGTAGAAGATGGTGATCAAGAAGCTATTTTCGAAAAATTATTAGATCTTATTGGACAAGAACTTAAAGTAAGAATTATAAATATAGATGAAGAAGAAAAAAGAATTATCTTATCAGAGAGAGAAGCTTTGAAAGAAGAAAGAGAATCAGTACTCAAAGAATTAGAAGTTGGAAAAATATTTGAATGAGTTGTGAGCGGTATATCTTCATATGGATTATTTGTGACTATTGGATGAACTGTTGAATGACTTGTTCATATTTCGGAAATTACTTATGGACATGTTAATAATATCGATAAATTAGGAACAATTGGAGAAAAAATTAAAGTTAAAGTTATTGGTCTAGAAAATGGTAAAATATCTCTTTCTAGTAAAAAATTGAAAGATGATCCATGGACAGAATTACCAAAAGCTCATAAAGTTTGAGATATTTTGGAAGGAGAAGTGGTGAGATATGTACCTTATGGAGTATTTATTAGAGTTTTCCAAGATATCAATGGATTGATTCACTTGAGTGAACTTTCTCATAAAACTACTCAAAATCCAAATGAAGTAGTAAAACTTGGACAGATTGTAAAAGCAAAAATTATCTTATTAGATCCTAAAAACAGAAAAATTGGACTTAGTATGAAATGAGTTAATGAACCAACAGGTGATTATAGTGCACAAAAACCTGTAGTTAAGAAAGCTCCTACTTCTTCTAAAAAAGGATTGGAAGATATAGTTAAAAAATTAGCAGAAGAAAAAACAGTTGAAAATATAGAAGAAAAGCCAGCTAAGAAAGTAGAGAAAAAAGAAGAGAAAAAAGAAGAGAAAAAACCTGCTAAAAAAGTGACTAAAAAAGCTAAAGCTGAATAATTGAGAAAATATATAAAGAAAAAGAGCCATTCGGCTCTTTTTTTTCTATAATCAAGAAAAGAAATTTTTAATATGCTCAACCAATGTATCGTATTCTTTGATATGATTGCATTCGACTTTGAATTCTTTTGAGCCGGGGATTCCTTTTACGTAAGAGTAGAGGTGTTTCCTAAATTCCATAAGCGAACGTTGAAGATGTTCTTCTGATGAGTTTCTTTCTTTGATAAGTTGTATGTGATTGAGAATCGTTGTCAGCTTTTCTTGAGGGGTGGGGAGATGAGGGGTAAAGATCCAAGGGTTTCCTATGGCGGCTTGTCATATCATCACCCCATCGAGATTCTCTCTCATTTTCTCAATATCCTCGTAACTAGCAATCCCTCCGTTTCCGATAATTTTTTGGTTTGGAAGTTGTTCTTTGAGTTGGTAAATAAAATTTCGGTCTGGATTTGGTCCATATCCTTGAGCTGTAGTCCTACCGTGAATAGTTATCATATCTACATAAGGACTAGCTTGGAGAAGAAATTCCAGCTGATTTAATTTGTCTTGTTCGTTTGTTCCTGTTCTTGTTTTGATGCTAAATGGCATATCGATTGTTTTTCTTAGATTTTTGATAATTTTTAGCGATCTTTTTTTATTTTTTATAAGTTCTGCTCAGCCTCAACTTTTCATGACATTATTTGCGGGACATCCCATATTGAGTTCGATACCGATGAAACGATTTTTATAATCTTTATTGAGCTTTTTTGCTGTGTAAAGCAAGGCCTCCTCATTACCGCCAAAGATTTGAGCGATAAGATTCTTTTGATTGGGTGTTGTTTCAAGATGATGGATAACTCATTCAGGATTTCTTACAAATCCATCAGCAGTCATAAACTCTGTCCACAAGAAAAAATCGTACTTATCTTTGTCTCAATAAGTATCTCGAATATATTGGGCTATGCTGCGGCAGGCAGCATCCGTGAATCCATCCATAGGGGCGAGTCAGAGTATTGGTTTCATATATTAGTAATAATAAATAATGAAAATAGAAAATAAAACAAATATATCGTAAGTGAGCGCTTTAAATTTTAGGTAAAAAAAATACATGTAGCCGATTTGTTTGTATTTTTTACCGTTAAGAAATTTAAACAGCGAATATTGATATATTGTTTTATTTTTATATATGTCTGGTATTATATGGAATATCTTTTGTTTTTCAAATAATAAGAAAAGTCCTTGTTCTTGCAAATGGAAGACTAAACTGTAAAAAAATGTTCGTTTAGATTCCGACTCCAACTGGCAAAGTCGGAATGACAAAGAAAATCAGATTTTAATTTATGTTTGTATTGTTATGAAAGTTGTAATATTGGAAAATATACGTAGTGCCTATAATGTAGGAAATATTATTCGTACGGCGGATGCTTTGGGGTGGAAAGTGTGGTTGACTTGATATAGCCCGTCTCCACTGACTGTTCCTAAAGTAGCCAAAACTTCTCTTGGTGCAGAAAATCACGTAGATCTGAAACAATTTGGTTTCACCAAAGAAGCTATTGATGCAGCAAAAGAATTGTGATTATCTGTTGTCGCTGCTGAAATTACCCCTCAAGCGATAGCTGTTGATACATATAAAAAATCATGAACTGGTGTTGCAGTAGTTTTTGGAAATGAAGTAGATGGAGTATTGGAAGAAACATTGAAAATGGTAGATGATGTGGTTTATATCCCAATGAATGGAGTCAAGGAATCTTTGAATGTTGGACAAAGTAGTGCTATTGTTATGTGGCAATTGGGATTGTAATTATCTTATGCTTATACTTTCAATTATTTTATATATGTCTTTTTTGTAATTATCGAAAGTATCTTGTGTCGCAGTATAATTGATCATATAAAGAATTTCTCATTTGATAACTAGTGTTTGTTCTTGTCTGATTTTGTATCATTCTTGTGAAAATGCATATTGTATTTGTTTTGCTGGATAATTATCTATCTTTATATCTTTTTCGCTTTCTATAATAAAATCATTTGATATTCATTGTAAAATTTCTTTGTTTTCTGCATACAAACTATTTAAATTTGCTCATGAATTTATAATTTTTATTGTTATTCATAAATTTTCTTTTGTTGTTTTGTTTTCTTCTTCTGGAGTGAAAAACATAACTGTTGATCAATAAACATTTTCTTTGAATGTTCGATTTGAAGGAAAATCCATTTTTAGTCTATATTGTTTATTTTCATATTTTAATGAAGTTATTTTTTGTTTTTTTTCTATTGTTTTTCCTTCTAAATTGTCTGTTGGTGTTTTGCTACAACCAGTCAATAATAGAGTCGTAAATACTAGCATAATTAGAATTCTTCTCATGATACGATAGTTATAAACTAAAAATAGTTTTTTTTGCTATAATAATTGTGTTGTTTGAATCTTTTCGATCATTTGTTTCTATACCGTTTTTTGTTTTATAAGCAAGTTTATTTATAATAAATCAACTTTGAGAAAAAATTTTTTTTAATTCTGATTTTGTGAATATATGATAAAATCTTTTATATATATTTAAGTCTGATTTCCAAGGTATCATTAGATTATTTCGTTCGTTTTTGGTCCAATTAATAATTTTTTTAATTATGCTTTCCAAAAGTGTTTTTCGATGTTTTTTGATCATTCGAGTTGAAAAAGATCGGTTTGTCATAATGATTATTCAATCATATTTTAAATTTCTATACATATATTTTGCTGCTAAGAATCTTTGTTTTTTATTGATTAAATGTTGAAAACTAGCTATTCAGATTATAATATCAATATTTTCTTGTTTACAATTTGATAAATATTTTATCATATCACTACAAATAAAATTTGATTTTATATTTTTGTTTAATTTTATTTTCTTTGATTCTTCCAAAAGATTTTCTGATAAATCAACTCCTATGTAATCTATTTTTTTATCTTTGATTTGATTAAGATGCTGTAATAATCTTCAACCTCAACAGCCAAGTTCCAATATTTTTATATTTTTTTCTGGATAATTTTCTATTGTCTGTAATATTGTATCAGCATCAGCTCGATGTTTTTTTCTTGTTTGACTATATTTTTTTGACTCTTTATTATAAAAACTTTTGAGTTGCAAACAAGTTATATTGTCTTGATAATAGTTTTTTTTAATCAATTTATTTATTCAATACATAGCTAAATAACTATTATTTCATTCTTTTTGATTTGTTATTTCTTTGTCAAACCAAGATGGTGGTACAAATTTTTCGCTTTCTTTGATTGATCAAAATTCTACTTCTGCCATTCGTAAACCATCAAGTTTATCATGAAATTGATTTATTTCAATTACATCTTTTTTATATTGAAACAAATAGCGAGTTTTTTTTATTTGATTATGTTGTGCAAATTCTCGGTAATCTTTGAATTGTTTTTCTGAAATTTCTTTTTCTGTTTCTTGTCTTACCAATCATTTTCATTGTTTTTGGGTCATATGATATTTTATATGTTTTCTTCATTTTTTTATATGTATTGTTTGTCTTACTCTTATATTTTTTTTATAATGTTTAAAATATCACTGTAAAATTTCCTGTTTTTCACAAGATCATATGTCTTCGGGTATTTCATTGATAAGGAATTTTCTTTCGATTTCTAGCATTGATTAGGTGGGTTAGATAGATTAGAATAATGCTGTAGCTTGTTGTGTATTTTCTTGTAAATTTTCTTTTTCAGTACTGTTTGATAATTTTAAAAAATCTTCATCATCAAACTTCTTTTCTTCTCATTCTATAAAAACTTTTTTGAAATGAAGAAGATATAGCATAAGTAAAGCAGTCATTCTTACATCATTTTTGCAGTATATCTTAAATTCTTCTAAAAACTTTTGTTCTCATGTTTCTTGGTACTGTTTCCAAAGTGTTTCTCATTCTGCGCCTGATTCCAATGTTTTTTGTATTCAAACAAGAGCAGTAGCAACTTTATTTAATCAAAGTCTTTTTCCTGTTAATTTGTTTAAGAAAACATAAAGATCTACGCTTTTTTTATTTATTTCATTTAAATGTTCTTGAGTTCATGAACAATTGTAAACGCATACAGGATTATCAAACCAAATATTATTATATCATACTATATATCAATCAAAATCTATCATTTTTTGTACAAAGCTAGCTAAATTTTCTTGGCTGATATATTCGTATTCCATTTTGTTGTTTTCTGCTGGATACATTGCATATCACAATAAAAATTTAGCATTTTTAATATCATCACTTATCGTTGTCTCAATATCGTATACCATGTATGGTTTGCCATCTATAGTATTGAATCATCATGATGAAAATTCATCCATAAGTATTTGTTCGATTGTTTTTTGTCAGAATTGTTTTTCTTTTTTTATTATGAAATTTTTGATAATATTGTGAAGTTCTTTTTTGCTTTCTTCATCCAAAATAACTTCAATTTTTTCTTTTTCATCTCTGAGTATTATATTGTTTTCTGTTTTTGAACAACTAAATGTGACTTCATTTCTATTGCAATAGTAAGTATCAGATCAGTCTTTGAAAATTTTTTTGAAAAAATCAAACAGGCTTATACAACGTTCTTTTTTCATATTGTTGTAAAGATTCTGAATAAATGTGTTTTGAATTGATTTTACTTCTTCTAAACTAAATCTTTTGTACATAATATTATTTCTCTGATAAAAATTTTTGATAAAGAAGATATTCTTCTGGGCTATATTGTTTTATAATTTCTAATGGTTGTAGTGTAAATGTGTTTAATGCTTGTTTATTTTCATCTGTTAATGTTAATGTAAGATTTTTTATAAGAACTGGGGTTTTTGTTGTATTTGCTTCTTTGAAATATAAAGGACTAATCCTGTGTTCTTGTATATTATAATATCATAAAAAAGGTATTCATCATATAGTGAGATCTATTAGTATTTTCTCATTTTTTTCTACAATATCGTTTACTTGAATTCCAAGATATTTTTTAACTCTTTCTATAATAATTATTGTATTTGTAGATCATTCAATAATTGATTCGTCTTTGGGAATAAATGACAAAAATTCGGTAACTGTTTTTTGTATAAATTGCACAAAATCAATTTTTGTTACTTTTTCATAATTTATTTTGCTTGTAATATCTGGATTACTTAAATATTGGTTTAATTGTATTTTTGCATCGTTGTCAGAAATATCTATATTGTTTAATAAAAAGTTGTTGTGAGTTATTGTCATAGTTACTATTTTATTTTTTCGCAACATATCAATATCTACTTTATTATTGTTACATATTTTAACTTCTTGATCTGATAAAGTTTGACTTAGATTTAGGCATATGGTTTCTATTTCTTGTTCGTTGACAATATTTGTTGCACTAAATAGAAAACTGTTTTGATCTACATATTTTTGAATATCTGCATATCATCGTTTTTTTGTTTCTATAAGTTTGTTTATTGTTTGAGATATATCATCAAATCATTCAAGTGAAACTTGTTTTGCTATTAGTGTGTTTTTGTTTTCTTCTAATCGTAATTTTGTTGGTACGTTTATTATTTTTATATCTTTATTGTAGTTATTTAACTTGTTTTCTATTTTTCGTATTCAATATATAAGAATATTATTTCCTGATAAAAATCTCTGTTTTATATCTATATTTTTGATTTGTTTGAGTAGGTTTTCTATTTTTTGTTCGTAACTTTCATTTATAATATTTTCTTCGCTTATAACATATTCTTTTTCTAAAATATTGCTATTTACTTGGCTTTTAAGTCATTCATATCAGATAAGTTGGTTTCAATTATTGAATGACATAAGTTGTTTTGCTATGTTGTCTATTTCTGTTTTGTTTGCAATTTTGTTTGTTATTTCAACATTTTCTATTGCTCTTTTGATATAATAGTTATTGAAAAAATATATTATTTCCTTGTAAAAAAGTCAGATTTTATCTTTTTTTAATACTTCTTGAAGGAAAGAAAAATATCAGTTTATGCGATCGGTATTTATTATTTTATTTGTAATATCATCATTTATGATTTGTTGGAAGGAAATTAATTTGTAGATGTTTATTGTTTCGTCTCTGTATATTTTATTGCTAATAAATTTACCAAATAATTCTTTTTGGACTTCGTTAAAATCTATAAATAATTTGTATTTTTCTTGGTTTGTTGGGCTACATTTCTGTAAAAGTTTTTCAATTGTTTGATTATCTCTTTCTGTGTAATATGTGTAATAAATCAGATTTTTACATCATTTTTCATTGTATTTTCTTTCAGATAATAGTTTATCCATTACTGTGTAAAAGTTATCTATATCTGTTTCTATAGTGTGTATAAAAAATTCATCTAAAAATTTATCAACAAAAATGTTGCAAACTATAGAGCTTACTTTTTTTTGAAATAAACAACTAAGATTAAATTCTTCTATTATTCATTTTGCAATTGGAAAGGATATGTTTCTTGTTGGTTGGTTTGTGTTTTTATTACTTCATATAAATACGTTTTTTCGTAATGTTTCTAGCTCTTCTATTGAATATTCTCATTTGTTGAAATATTCTATATTTTGTAGTGGTGCTGTTTTTGATATCCGAAAAAATCTTGGTAAAATAAATCATTTATAATAAAGTATGTTGTTGAATGATTCTATATATTGTTCTGTTTCTTCGAATTCTCATAAAGCTATTGGTCAAGTAAGTGTGTTTTGATTATTTATTTTATTTATTCTTTCTTGAAATTCTTGTATTTTAACTTGTTTTTGGCTTTCTAAAGATTTTATTTCTAATTGTAAATCTGTTTCTTTAGAAAAAATTGCATAAATTTTGATACCTGATAATATTCATATCAATAAAAATATTCAATATTTAAATAGAAGTTTGTGTATTTTACGATATTTTTTGTGAATTTCTTCTATTTTTTGTCAGAATTGTATTTTGTCCATATATTTTTTTTGTTCATAAAAAATATGTCTTTTTAGTATATATGTTTTTTGTAGTTGTTTTTCAATGCATTCCTTTGTTTTTTCTTTTTTTTGTGTATAAAAAACAAAAAAAACTAATAAATGTCTTGCAAATTGTTGTTTTTTTTCTATATTGGCTGCGTTATAAAAAATTTTATTTTTATAAATTATTTGAAATGAAAAAATTATTGACGTTAGCTGCACTTCTTTCTGTAGTAGTATTAGCTGGATGTGTAAACACAAACCCAACTGAAGAAGAAATTATGGAACCAGTTGCTGAAGAAGCTGTTGTAGAAGAAATGCCAGTTGTAGAAGAAATGCCAGCTGAAGAAGTTGCTGCTGAAGAAGCTGTTGTAGAAGAAATGCCAGTTGAAGAAGTTCCTGCTGAATAATTTTCAGTTGAATCTTATAAATTAAACATTACAAAAAGACCGATTCGTCGGTTTTTTTCTTTATTTAAATTATAATTATGAAATTACGTGAATTTTTACAGCAACAATGATTGTCTAGAAGGAATATTACTGCGTCAATTGATGCAGGAAATGTTTTTGTGAATGATAAAAAAGTAGAATCTTATTGAGAAATGCTCAATGATGGAGATGTTGTGAAATTTGAAAATACAGTTTGGACCTATACTATTTCAAATGATAAAAAAAAATCAGAATTTATTATATTTTATAAACCAATAGGATATGTTTGTAGTAAATCAGATCCTCATAATGCTACAATTTATGAAATATTACCCAAAGAATATCATAGTTGGTATTATATATGAAGGTTGGATAGTAATAGTCGTGGGCTTGTTTTGATGACCAATGATGCCAAAATGGTTGATCAATATGAGCATCCACGTCATGGAATAACCAAAGAATATCTTGTTACATTAAATAAGTCTTTTCGTCAGCAAGATGCTCAAACCTGTTTGGATGGAATTGATGACCAAGAAGAGAATTTAAAAGCTATTGAATGTCAAATCTTGGATGATAAAATATATGAAAAATATAAGAAATTTTTATTGGAAGATGTAGTCAAAAACTCTTCATGTGTAGTGAGAATGGTTTTGAATGAAGGAAAGAAAAGGCATATTAGGAGAATGATGAGTACGATGAGATATCATGTTGAAGATTTGGTGAGAATTCGTGAAGGGGAGTTTGAGTTGGGTGATTTGAAGGAATGAGAGATTAAAGGTGTTTAGTTGCTAATTTTGCAATAAAAAACAAACTAAGTTGTTTCGCAATAAAAAACAAATAAAATTCATTCATCATCAAGGCAGTATCTTTTTTTAGCTCTTAGAACTTAGTACTTAGAACTTAGATTTGTATCGCTGCTTTTTGGCTACCTAAATTCTGAGCTTTGTCTCTCTGAGCCAAAGTCCTGAGCGTAGTTGAAGGAGTAGTCGAAGAGAATAAGCTCTCTTATACTCTTCATTTCATTCAGAGTGACAAAGAGAGATGTGTGATGATTTCCTTCTTTTATTTGTTCTTTTTATTGCTCAAATTATCGAATTAATTTATTTTTAATTATTAGTTTTTGATGCTTATATATCTCGAACAAGAAGCGAAAGAATATCCCTTGACGAAAGAGATTTTGTCGAGATTTTCCGATGCGGATGTGGTGGAAACTTGGCATTATAAAAATGTGTTTGATAAAAAGATAGGATATCCTACAGAAAAATGTTTGATTTTGGCGAAAAGTGATCGTTTAAAATTATTTTCTGTTCCAGAAAATTATGGGTATCCAGATTGTAAAGCATTCTTTTTTGTAACTCAGCTTAATTGTGTCTTTGATTGCGCTTACTGTTATCTCAAGGGTGCGTTTAAGAATGATTTTCCAGTGATCTTTGTGAACTACTCAGATATTCAATTAGAACTTAGAACTAAGATCTTAGAGCTTAGACATGGCTGATATAAAGGTAAGATTGTTCTTTATGCGAGTAATTATTCCGATCTTGTGGGAATGGAGTCGTTGTCGTGATTTCATCAGTCGTTTATCCCGTTTTTTGAACAATTTGATAATGTGTTGATGGAAACGCGTACGAAGTCTGGAAATATTCAGTCATTATTGGATTTGGATATAATTCCTCAAAATACTGAAATAGCATTTTCTTTGAATCCTCAAGCTATTATTGAAAGTTATGAACATTGATCTTCGTCTTTGAAGTCTAGAATATCTGCAATCAAAACATTGCAGGCAAAATGATGGAAGGTGGGACTTAGGTTTTTGCCTTTGTTGCCAGTGCCTGGATATGTGGAAATTTATGAGCAATTTTTGCGTGAACTTTGTCAGGAAATTGATATAAATAATGTGAATAGTATCTTTCTAGCGACCTTGATTTATAATAAACAAGATTGGATAACTATACAAAAAAAAGAATCAGACCTGCCTGCCGGTAGGCAAGGATTTAAATTATTGAAAGATTTGGAAGTTGGTGAGGATGGTTTGGTCAGAGTTTCAGCTGCAGATAGGGAAGTGTTTGATTGATTGTTTAGAAAATATTTTGGAGATAGAGTTGTGCGGGATTATGTGTAAAAGAATTGTGTTTTTTAGAGACGCGATTAATCGCGTCTGTACGTGATCGGATTTATAAAGACGTTTTGTTAAAACGTCTGTACGGAGTCTGGATTGCTTCGTTGTTACTCGCAATGACAAGTAAGTGTTTTTAGATGATTTGTATTATTATGGAACAAAAACGAGAGAGGTTGATCAAAGTATTTTTGGAGAAGAATAGTCAGATTAATTTGAGTGCTATTAGAGATGAACAAGGAGTTTATGATAAACATATTCGTGATGCTTTGGAAGTTTCCAAAGTTTTTGATTTTCAACCAGAGATGCAAGTGTGTGATGTAGGTACAGGAGGAGGTTTTCCACTTTTGCCATTGGCTATCGAATATCCTGATGTACATTTTACAGGAATGGACTGAGTAAGGAAAAAACTTGATGCGATTTGAGATATGGCTAAACAACTTGAAATTACCAATATAGAATTGCTTTGGAAAAGAGCAGAGGAATGCAAAGATTTGCAGTTTGATGTGATTACAGCGAGAGCTGTCGCTTATGTTGATAAACTCTTGCCTTGGACCAAACATTTATTAAAACAAGGAGGTGTTTGGATATTGTTTAAACAAGTTGATGAACAAGAAAGACAAGATCTTTTGCAGCTTTGTGGAGAAATGAATTTGAGGCTTGAGAAGAGACATACCTATAAACTTTTTGAATGAGATATTGAGAGAGTGATTTATGTGGTGAGAAGATTGGGAGGTACTTGGAAACCGAGATAAAATTATCAAGATGGATTGCCACGCTAACGCTCGCAATGACATAATGGATTGCTTCACATTTGTTCGCAATGACTGAGTGATAGATTGCCACTTTTGCATTTATGTGTTTTATATGTTATCGATACTATGGATCAAGAATTGTTGCAAGATCAGCCACTTTGAGAAAAACTAATCAAAAAATGATTCTGGTTATATCTTTTTTCGTTTTTGGTGGCACCAGCAGGATATATTATCAAAGTGTTGATTTCCAATTCGGTTTCTGTGGCAGATGTTTGAGTATTGTATAGTGTGGTTGGTTTGATATGACTTTTGAGTGTATATAATGATTTGGGTTTGACGGAAAGTTTGCAATATTTTTTGCCAAGATATTGGATTAAAAAGCAATATAATTATATCAAAACTTCTTTATATTTGAGTTTGTTTGCTCAGTTTTCTACAGGGCTTTTGATTGTTTTATTGCTTTGGTTTGGAGCTCCGTGGTTGGCACAAAATTATTTTCATAGTCCAAGTGCAGAAGTTATTCTCAGGTATTTTTGTTTTTACTTTTTGGGGATAAATTTGTTTCAGATATTACAAAGTGTTTTTGTGGCTTTTCAAAATACGTTTTCCTTCCAGTTTGTAGATTTTGTGAGGATGCGAAGTATTGTTTGATTTACGTTTTTTTTCTTCGTGACGTGAAGACAAAGTATAGAATGGTATAGTCTCAACCGAGTTTTGGGATTGGCTGTGGGAATTTTGGTTGCAGGGGTTTTGTTTTACAAAAACTATAGAAAAACGCTTCTTCAATGAGAAATTGTTTTGGAAAAACCTATGATAAAAGAATATCTTGGTTATGCGTTTTGGTGTTTTGTGGGGCTCAATGCTGGGCATCTTTTTGGGCAAATTATTCAACAATTGGTTATCGTGGTTTTGGGGCCAGAATCAGCTGGTTATTATACTAATTTTATAAGTTTGTTTGGTATATCAACAATGATTGTTTGACCAATTATTGGTTTGATTTTTCCATTGGTTTCTGAATTGATAACCAAGAAAGATGACGAAAAATTAAGAAATTTATATAGGTTTTTCTATACGTATTTTGCTGTGTTTAGTTTGCTTTTGGCAAGTTTTCTTGTGGTGTTGTGACCGGAAACTGCGTTGGTGCTTTTTGGCCAAAAGTTCGTATTTTCTGGAGAAATGCTAAGTTGGTGATCAATTTTTACTATTTTCACTATTTTTGTTGGGTTTAATTTTGCGGTTATTGCAGGTATGGGAAAAATCAAAGAAAGGGTAAAAATGCTTTTGATTTCTGTAGTTGTGGTGGCGATAGTTTCTTTGGTAGGATTATATACAATCTGAATTTATTGATCAATTCTGGCTTTGGGTGCTGGGTATGGATTGTTATTTTGGTTGAGTTTTCGTTTGATATATAAAGATATAAAATTTGGTGTGGATTGGAAATTTATACTAAAAAATACAATTCTTGCGTTGATACTTAGTGTTTGAATATGGATTATAAAGTCTGATTTGTTTGTCTTTGATGATATGATGAGATATAGTAATTTGTGGAAATTAGTTGGACTTGGATTTGCTTTCTTTTTGGTATTTGTTGGGGTGAATTGGAAGAGGGCGATGATGTTGAAGAGTGAGGTTATGAGGATGAGAGGTAAATAGGTTTGTCAAAAAATATATTGATTTTCTTTATTGTTTGGATAAAATTGTGTAAGCGGTTTTATAATTTTGTCTTACATGATAAATATTGAAAATTTACTCAAACAATGAGAGTGAGAAAACTTAGAATTCAAGGAGTCTTTTTCTGATAGGGTGATAGAAAGTTTGGTTGCTTTTGCGAATATGAGATGATGAAACGTTTTTATATGAATTTCTGATAAGGGAGATATAATTGGTGTTGATATATCCAAAGAATCTATTCAAAATTGGTTAAATGAGGTAAAGCAAAAGACGGATAATAAAATAACACCTGATGTAGAATTATTTTTGGTTGATAAAAAACAAATTATCTGTTTTTCAATATCTGAATATCCGTCTAAACCAGTTTCTTTTAGATGAAGATATTATATTAGAAGAGCTAATTCAAATCATATTATGAGTACTGATGAAATTGCTTATGAATATCTTAAAATAAGAAACAAAAGTCGAGATATGTCTATTGCTAATTGAGTTTCTTTGTCTGATTTAGATGAGCAAAAGATTTTTGATGCGATTGTTGCTGTTAATCAACAAAGAGAACAAAAAATAGAGCCAGATATTCTTTCTTTTTTGAAAAAACTTGATTTGGTATATAATGATGGTGTTACTCATGCAGCGTATTTGCTTTTTTCCAAGAAAGAGCTTTTGGAAAGAGAAGTTCTTATTTGACTTTTTGAAGATGATACTTTGATAAAGAAATCTCTTTCTCTTAAAAATAATTTGGTGGGTCAAGTAGAGGAAATAATGGATTTTGTGATGGCTTATATTACCAAAGAGTATGTTATTACATGAAAACCACAGAGGGACGAAAAATGGCAATATCCAATTACTGCAATTAGGGAATTTGTTATTAATGCAATTGTTCATAGAAATTATGTATGATGAACGCATTCGCAATTTAAAATATTTAGAGATAAGCTTGTTTTCTGGAATTATTGATCCCTTCCTAATCAACTTTCTATTGAAGATTTGTACTTATGAACACAGAGATCTTAACCAAGAAATATTAAAATAGCAGAAATGTTTAAGGAAATGTGACTTATTGAAAAATATTGAAGCTGAGTTAAAAGAGCAGTGGATTGAGTTATTTCGTATTGATTGCCGAAACCAGTTATTAGAGAACTTGTTTGATGAATAGAGGTCTCAATTTTTTCTAGCGATTTTAAAAATAATGAAAAGTTGGGTGAAAAGTTGGGTGAAAAGTTGGGTGAAAATCAAAAATTAATTCTTTCTTCTATAAAGGATAACCCAAATATCACTATACCAGAAATGGCAAAGAAATTAAATATTTCTACTACTGCAATAGAAAATAATATTGCAAAACTTAAATCTCTTTGAAAACTCAAAAGAATTGGTCCAGATAAATGAGGATATTGGGAAGTGGTTGGATAATTTGAAATTCTGATTTTTTCTTGGGAGATTTGTCAAAAAATATATTGATTTTCTTTTTTGTTTGGATAAAATTGTGTAGGCAGTTTTTATTTGGTGTTTTTTATTTTATCAAATTTCTTCTAATAGTAATGCATATAAAAAAATTAAACAAGATTGGAAGTTTGATTGAAAATATAAAAAACGATATAAATATGTCTATTATATCAGATTTTTTGGATTGGTTTTATGAAAAGTTGTGTATAAATTTCAACAAGAATTGTCTAAGTTTGAAACTTAATAAATGAGATATTGTTTTTGTTAATTTATGAAAAAATATTGGTAGTGAGCTTAATAAAAATAGACCATGTCTGGTATATAGTTTGAAAAAAGCAAATTTTTGAGATACAGTTGTTGTGTTGCCGTTGAAAACATATAAATGAAAGTTCAATAATTCTTTTAATGTTTTGTTGAAGTTAGAGGATGTTGATTGATTATTTAAAGATTCTATTGTTGATATATTGGCTATTAAGCAAGTATCTAAAAAAAGAATAAATAAAAGAATATGAAAATTAAAAGATTACATTTTGTTGGAAATAGACGAAAAAGTTTTAAATAATTTTTGAATAAAAAAATAAAGAGTGATTTCTCACTCTTTATTTCAGTTCCATCCCGATTATTCGGGATCCATAGATTTAATCTATGATAGTGTGATTATTATAATAATTTATTTTTAAAATGCAAGTTTAAGTTTCTGATTTTTTCTTGATATATTTGTTTGATTTCCTTTGCTGGATTGCTATTGTTTTGGGAGATAGAAATTTATATATGCTTTTATAATATGAAATCTTACGAACAATTTTGGGAAGAATTAGTGCCAGCATATCCAATAACAAAATGAGAGATAAAAATCCCTATAGCGACAGAGTTGGAAACATTTGATGTCGATTTTGATAATGTGGTTAAAAATCTAGATGATGTAATGCAGCAATTATTTAAAAAAAATGAAGAAGCTAAAAGGGTATCTACAAGTTCTTTTGAAAAATGATTTACTGATCTTTATAAAGGTAATTTTACAGGTATTGTCCGTTTTGATTGTATGTTTAATACTGATTGAAAACTGAAATTAGTTGAAGTTAATACTAAGTGGCCTGATTGATTACTTATGCATGATAATACATATTCAATTTTATCTGGAACATTTTGTAATAAAAATTTGGATTTGTTCTTACAACTTTTTGATAAAGAAGAAAATATATTTATTATGTATGAAAATGAAGGATTTATAGATTCTCATTTTTTGGAATATCAGAAAATTGTAGGAAGATGATATAAAGCTTCAATTTGAATATTTGAGAATCTTGAATTTAGAGATGATTCTATATTTTTTGATGGTAATATTGTTGATGTAATTCGTTTTTCTGTAAGTCCCTGAAGATTAACAGAAAATCAAATTTCTTTGCTTAAAAATAAGAAAGTTAGATTTGTTAATACTCCTGATATTGCTGGTATGTGAGATAAATCCTTATTGAAATGAATAGAAAACCCTATGATAATGGAAACATTTCTACTGGATGAAAAAATTAAAGATGATTTGATCCAAAATAAAAATAATTATGTAATTAAACCAACAAATTTAGATGAAGGAAATTGAGTTTTTATTGGAATTGAGTTGTCCCAAGAAGAACGAGAACGTCTTATTAAAGAAAATATTGGTAAAAAATATTTAGCGCAAGAATATATTACTATCTCGCCAAAAAAAACATCACTTTATCTTGATGGTTGAATTGTTGAGGGAGATTTTTACTATGACTTTTGTCCACATTTGTTTTATAAAAATGGTAAATTGATAGGTACGGGACATGTTTTGGTGAGATATTCAAAAAATAAAATTGTTAATGTGTTGAGAGGTGGCGGAATTGGATATTGGAAGAGGGGATAATTTATTTATTATTATATTTCCATGTGATTTAGTTTTGAAAAGAATAGTTTAATAGAAGATGTTGTTTTGATAACACCTCAAGTCTTTTGAGATCAAAGATGATTTTTTATGGAAAGCCATAATCAAAAAGATTTTGTAGAAAATTGAATTTCCAGTGTTTTTGTGCAAGATAATCATAGTAAATCTAGTAAGGGTGTTTTGAGATGATTCCATTTTCAAACACAAAATACACAGGCTAAATTGGTTAGAGTTTTTGCTTGATCTGTTTTGGATTTTGCTATAGATTTGAGAAAAAATTCTCAGACATTTGGTAAATATATAATGGAAGTATTGAGTGCAGAAAACAAGAAACAATTATTTGTGCCAAAAGGTTTTGCTCATGGGTTTTTGACATTGGAAGACAATACAGAATTTGTGTATAAATGTGATGATTATTATAATCCAAAAGCTGATTGATGAATATTGTATTCGGATCCAGATTTGAATATTGATCGAGAAAAAATTCAGAATCAATATGATATACAAGAATTTATTCTTGCTGATAAAGACAAAAAACAACCAAAGCTAAAAGAATTTTTAGAAAATAATCCTTTTTAATCGGTAAAATACTTATCATAGGATCAAAATAAATATTGATTATTGTAATAATTAATGCTAGTTAAATTGTCTTGAGAAGTTGGAAGGAATGATTAGAAGGGTATATATTTATATTATAAAAATCTCTTATGCAAGTAGTGATATTAGCTGGATGACTTGGTACAAGATTGTCTGAAGAAACTGTTATAAAACCAAAGCCAATGGTTGAAATATGATGAAAACCTATTATTTGGCATATTATGAAGCATTATGCTCATTATGGACATAATGAATTTGTTATATGTTTGTGATATAAATGATATATGATAAAAGAACGATTTTCTAATTATTTTCTCCATAATAATGATGTAACAATAGATATAAAAACTAATAAGATAACTGTACATAACAATCATTGTGATGATTGGAAAATTACATTAGTAGACACATGAGATGCTACTATGACATGATGAAGAATAAAAAGAGTAAAAGATTATATTCAGTGAGATGAATTTATGCTTACATATGGTGATTGAGTAAGTGATGTAGATATAAATAAACTTATAGAATTCCATAAATCTCATGGAAAATTGGCAACATTGAGTGCAATACAACCAGAATGAAAATTTTGAAGACTCTGACTTGACTGAGATCAAATCACTGAATTTGCAGAAAAAAAAGATAATGAAGATAGTTGGATTAATTGATGATTTATGGTATTGAATAAAAAGATTATGAATTATATAAATTCAGACTTTATTCCTTTTGAAAAAGATCCTTTGGAAAATATAGCTAAAGATTGAGAGCTTATAGCATATAAACATAGTTGATTTTGGTTTGCTATGGATACATTACAAAATAAAAATACTTTGGAAAATATGTGGCAATCTTGAAATGCTAAATGGAAAACTTGGTAAATTGTTTATTTTTGGAGTATATTATATATGATTGATAAACAAAAGAGAATATTAATTACATGAGCTACATGATTTATATGATCAAACATAGTAATAAAATTAGTTTCTGAATGATTTGAAAATATATACGTTTTTTCAAGAAAAAATTCTAATTATGTTCGTATTAATGATATAATGAATGAAATAAATATTAATAATGTTA
>JAQUVI010000010.1 GCA_028693445.1 Candidatus Absconditabacteria bacterium | reverse complement strand
TCATTTCCACAACACCAATTTTTTTGTAATAGTGCAAAACTTTGCTTATATAAACTTTCTTTTGAGTAGCTTGGCTTCCACTGCACTTTGTCCACTCATTTATCGGCTTACCTAGATAAAATCCTGTGCTATTTCCTCTGTGATATACAGTATTCAATTTTTCAAATAATTCTTCCTTTAAATTAGACAATTTTTCATAAAAAACTTTATCTCTTTTTTTAGATGAACAAACAAAATCAATTATTGTTCTGTAAGCTTTTGTAACAATCGCAACATATTCTGGACTTCTGTTTCTTCCTTCTATTTTGAAACAATCAACTCCTGAATCTATAATTTTTTCAATAAAGTCTATAGTGCATAAATCTTTTGGACTCAAAACATAATCCTCGCCAAGCTCTAATTCTTGCCCACCATCAATTTGTTTAATTAAATATTTTCTTCTGCAAGATTGCAAACATTCTCCGCGATTTGCTGACTTTCCATAAAGGAATTGTGACATAAAACATCTACCAGACATAGAAACACACATCGCTCCGTGTATAAACACTTCGATTTCAGCTTTTGTTTTCTTTTTTATTTCTTTTATTTGTTCAAGCGAACATTCGCGAGCAAGAACAACTCTAGTTGCACCGAGCTTTCTATAAAACTCTGCTGTCTTAGAATTTGCAATACTAGCTTGAGTACTAATATGAACTTCAATATTTAATTTTTTTGCTATTTGTATAATCGCAAAATCCCAACAAATAATCGCATCGATTTTTGCCTTCTTAACTTTCATAAGTATCTGCTCTACTTTTTTTATTTCATTTTCATAAATGATAGTATTTATCGCAAGATAAGTTTTTACATTATTTTTATGAGCTATTTTTACTATCTTTGGTAAATCTTTAACTGTAAAATTTTTAGCACCAGCTCTCATATTGAAACCTTTTATCCCAAAGAAAACTGCATCTGCACCATTTTTGATTGCTGCTGTTAAAGAAGTATAGTCTTGAACTGGAGCAAGTAATTCTGGTTTTTTTATTGTTTTCATAAAAGTGATAATATCACTTTTAGTGTTTTTTGACTAATAAACTACATCGCACTAAAAAATCGCAATTTATCATTGTCTTAGTATGTCTTTGCGAGCGTATGCGAAGCAATCTAGGTTTGTGTTTATATATAATTCTGGATTGCTTCGCTACGCTCGCAAAGACAAAAAAAATCGATACGTAATTTCAATAGAGATCACTCAAATGTTTCCTTTGAAGTCTAATCTGTTATAATTAAACATATGAAAAAGAAAATTTTAATTATAGTTGGTTTAATTTTATTAATAATACTAGGTATTGGAATTTATAAATTTAATTTTACAAATAGTGATATTTATTTAGAAAATGGTAAACAAATAAATACTTATGATGCAACATACTCAATAGATGGACAACAAATTACTTTAAAAAATGGATTGTCTGAAATAGCAATTCCCGATTCATCTGCAAAAATAATTACCAAATTTTGGGGTAATCAAATAGAGCATGATTTAGATGATGATGGCACACTAGATAATATTTTTATAATCACACAAGAAACTGGTGGCACTGGAATATTCTATTATGTTGTAGCAAAATTAAATACAAAAGAAGGTTCAAAAGGTTCCGATGCAGTTTTTCTAGGAGATCGTATAGCTCCACAAACAATCTCAATAGATGAAAATAAAGATAGAAAAAATGTTATTGTTGTAAATTATGCAGATAGAAAAGAAAATGAAAGTTTTGCAATATCCCCTTCAATTGGTAAAAGTATATGGCTAAAATTAGATACACAAAATATGCAATTTGGAGAAGTTGCACAAAATTTTGAAGGCGAAGCAGACCCAAGTAAAATGACTCTTGATATGAAAACTTGGAATTGGATAAAAACAATATACAACGATGATACAACAATAATTCCAAAAATATCTAACAGATTTACAATAACCTTTAAAAAAGATGGGACTTTTTCTGCAAGAACAGATTGTAACGGAATTGGCGGAAATTATTCTATAAATGAAAATAAAATAACTTTTGGACAAATGATGTCTACACAAATGTATTGTGAAGGTTCTCAAGAAAACGATTTTAGAAAATCACTCACAGAAACGTCTAGTTATATGTTCACATCAAAAGGTGAACTTGTATTACTATTAAAATACGATAGTGGTTCTGTAATCTTTAAATAATAATTATATGAAAAATAAAATCATTACTGTAAATGACAAAATGCAAAAAGGTTATAAATATGAGTTAACCGAACCTGTAGGAAAAAATTTTCATTCTGATTTTAAACCAAACTTAACACCAAAACAGATGCTTGAGCTTGGTGTTTTTGGTGGTGTATATATGAGAGATTGTACAAAAGAATTCCCCAAAGATTGGTTTACAAAAGCAAAATTTCAAAAGAAAGATAGTTATATTCACGATCCAAAAATAAATTATTTCGGAGTAAATGCTAGCCAGCCGCTTTCAGTTTGGATTAAAAAAGGTTGGATTTATAAAGATGATCCACGTGGATGGTTTCAGTGGTATTGTAGATATTATATGGGACGAAGAGGATCTGATGATGAAATACAAATCAAACGTTGGAAAGCTATCAGACGACACATAGCACAAATTAAAAAGAATTGCCGACCTCAAGATATAAATTGTAGATTGAAACAAAGACAAGCTGTTTTGCACTGGGCTTATGATAG
>JAQUVI010000002.1:6970-210587 GCA_028693445.1 Candidatus Absconditabacteria bacterium | reverse complement strand
ATCTTCTATAGTTTGATGATCTATTGTAATACAATATGGTGTACCAATTTCATCTTGTCTACGATAACATTTTCAGATATTCCCACTATCATCAAACTCACACATATATTGTTTACTTAATTTTTTATATAAATCATCTGCAAATCCAACTATTTTCTCGTCTTTCTTGACCAAAGGAATAATAGCAAATTTAATTGGTGCAACATTTTTATGAAATCTGGCAACTATTCTTGTTTGTTCTGCTCCGTTTCCATCAATATATTTTTCTTCATCATAGGCATCGATCAAGGCTGTCAAAATAGCTCTTGTCAATCATCGACTTGGTTCTATACAATGAGGAACATATCTTTTCCCTGTATAGGGATCATTATATTGCATATCTTTACCAGAATACTGCATATGTTGTTTGAGGTCATAATCAGTTCTATACGCAATACCTTGTAATTCTCACCATCCTCGTGGAAAAAGATATTCTACATCACAAGTTCCTTTACTGTAAAAACTTAGTTCATCTTTGTCATGATCTCTAAATCTCATATGTTCTTCTTTGATACCTATTTCTTCTTTCCATCGTTTTTTACTAAGTTCTTTCCACATTTCAAATGCTTCTAAACCAACTTTTTCATCGTTTTCTACAAAATATTCTATTTCCATTTGCATAAATTCTCTCACTCTAAACATAAAATTTCCTGGAGTAATTTCATTTCTAAAGGACTTACCAATTTGAGCAATCCCAAAAGGGATTCTAGATCTAGTCGTATCCAATATATTTCTAAAGTTTACGAAGATTCATTGCGCTGTTTCTGGTCTCAAGTAAATATCCGTTCCTTCTCATTCTACGATACCTTGTTGAGTCTTGAACATAAGATTAAATTTTTTTGGTTCAGTTCGATCACATGATCAACATTTTGGACATTTAATTTTTTCTCAATTAATAATAGCTGTTTGTTGTTCAAAAGTCCAAGCTTCTGGAGTAAGATTCTGAATTCAATATTTATCTAATAAATCTGTGCTTATAAGTTTTTCTACTCCTTGATAAAAAGAGATAGTTGTACTAACACTTTCATGTTCTTTTGTAATATTATTTTCTTTTAATGATTCTTCAGTTCTAATTTTTTTTAATTTTTCAAGCCAATTTTCAATCAATTTATCAGCTCTTTCTCTACTTTTACATTTTTTACAATCAACCAATGGGTCAGAGAAACCTCAAACATGACCACTAGCTTCCCATACTTTTGGATTCATTAAAATCTGACTATCAAGTCCTATTACATCATCTTTTTCTTGTACAAAATATTTCCATCGTATATTTTCTATATTTCTTTTGATTTCTGTCCCATAAGGTCCCAAATCCCATGCATTTGCCAATCCACCATAAATATCTGACCCTGGATACGCAAAACCTCTTCTTTTAGCCCAAGCTACAATCGTGTCTAATGATTTTTCCATAAAAAGTATAAATTAATAGCTAAACATATGTCTTTAAATATATGAAACTCGTCCAAAGTTTCAAGACCAAGCTACATTAAAAAAACTTGTTAAAAATTTGCATTTAAAAAAATCCTATATATACTTTATATGAAAGAATGAATGTAAGGATATCAGAATATTGTATAAATAGTATTAATTACCTGATATTGTCTACAGATAAAATGGCTACCAAAAACAAAAACAAAACACAAAACTATTTTACCTCTTTAAAAGAGTAGTAGCGTCAAACACTTTATCTCACTAGATATTATTTCATAATTAATCACTATTATAGTAATCAAAATCTGATTATTTCCATGCGTGAAATTGTAATCTCTTACAGCACATTGCTTTCGTTAAGTTTTACTATCTGTAAGGTAATCCATATAAAAAGGATTGGGAAAGTGTACTAGTATCTGGTACCACCAAAAGATATCAAAACTTTAATTAGACTGTAGCGTTATTGTACCTACAGCCTTTTTTTATTGATTTGAAAAGATAAATAGATAAAAACTAAACAACATTTATCTATTTAATTAATAAACCTATGTGTATATTTTGCAAAATTATCTCTTGAGATATTCCTTCATATAAAATACGAGAAAATGATGATTTTATAGCAATTTTGGATGTTTTTCCAAACTGCAAAGGACAAACATTGTTGATATCAAAAAAACATTATGATTCTGACTTATTTGAAATAAAGGATAAAGAACTTTATAAAAACGTTATTTTATCAACAGATGAAGTTATTCAATTACTCAAGAAAAAATTAAAAGTACAAAGAGTTTGAATGATTATTGAAGGAATGGGTGTTAATCATCTTCATATAAAACTATATCCTATGCATTGATTAGAATGAGAACGAAATCAAAACATATGAGGAGAAAAAGTATTTTTCAATAACTATCCATGATATCTAACTACAGAAATTGGTGAACAAGCTGATTTTCAAGAGCTAGCCAATATACAAAAACAAATAAAAGAATAATTGACTTTTATAATCAAATAATTATATATTAGTTGGTGTTTTTATCCATAAAAGATAAAAATGAATACAATTTCTACTTACGAACATAAGATAGATCAAAAAGATTCTAATAATTCTGTATTTTGGAAAAACAAAATAATAGATTACATAGAAAAAGAAAAAAAATCAATAACAAACCGAAATTTAACACCAGAAAAAGAGGAAGAAATAATAAGTGATTTATGGAAAAATATAATAAATTTATCCAAACAAGCAAAAAGTAGATGTATTCATGAGAAAAATAAACGTAAAATGGGTTTTGATTGAAAACAAGTCCCAGAAGACATTCAAAAAGAAATTATATATTTCAAACGTTTAGAAGAAAAATGGAGAAGAGTAGAACAAAATTGCATTCGATGAATCAAAAAAAGATCAATAAAAAAATTAATAAATTGAAATTTATTTAAAACATTAATTAATCAACCTGAAAACAATCGTTTTCAATATACTACAAAAACAAGTAAAACTATATATGATGTAATAGTATTAGAAAAAGAAACCACAAATGATAAAACAACATATCAACTTGAAACAACTGAATGAAAACCCTTTAAATTTGCAGTAACTATAGATAAAAATCAAGAAGATAAATATTTTCAAACAAGCAAAAATACATTAATAATAGAATGATTAGAAGAAATTGAAAAAGTCACAAAAGATTTACTAAGTAAGATCCCTTGATAAATAAGGGATTTTTTTTATAAAATAAAAAATATTTATAGCAATTAAAACAAAATATATGTCCAAATATTACGTTGTTCGAGAGGGCAAAAAACCAGGAATTTATAATTCTCGAGACGAATGTCTACCAAATGTTTCCGGGTTTTCATGAGCTAAATACAAATCTTTTTCAAACAAAGAAGATGCTGAAATAGCTTTCAAAGAATCATACAAAAACTATTATGAAATCAAAGAAAAAAAAGATTGGAGAACAGGAAACTTTCCTTTCGAAAAAAACAGTATTGCTGTAGATGCTGCTTGTAGCTGAAATCCTGGTGAAGTAGAATATCAATGAATCGATCTAATTACATGAAAAACACTTTTTCACAAAAAATATCAACTATGAACAAACAATATATGAGAATTTTTAGCTTTAGTACATGGTTTACAATATTTACAAAAAAATAATTCTGATCAATATCTTTATTCAGATTCAAAACACGCTATAAATCGAGTTATACAAAAAAAATGTAAAACAAAATTAGAAAAAGCCCAATGAACAGAGAGGATTTTTGATGCCATAAACCAAGCAGAGGAACGACTTCGTCAAACCAAATTCTCCACAAAAATCCTCAAACGACACACCAGCGAACGAGGAGAGATCCCAGCTGATTTCGGCAGAAAATAATTTTATTTTCAATAATCATAAAAAATGTTATCAGTAAAAGAAATGAACCACAACGAATATCAAAAAGGAAAAAAACTCTTTATAGCGTTGGGTATAACAGAAAAAGAGTTAAAAGAACTATGAGTATTGGAAAATCTAAAAAATAATCGACATGTGACAAAATCAATAATTGAAGATTGAATAAATATATGTAAAAATTTAAAAATATCAGATATCAAATCAATCCAAGAAACTATATTAAGTTTATTTTTTACACTAAGAAATACATTACCACAAGATGAATATGATTCTAAATTATTGATAGACAAAATTATACTAGAAGAAAAAATTGATCAATAATTTAATCTATAAATATAAAACATGAAAAACAACACAGAAGAACCAATACAAAACAGAAAAGAACGACCAGATTCTATATTTTTATCATGATCATCAAACAATTATAAATGAATTTCTTGTAAAAATTTATTAAAAAACTTTTATCTAACAGAAGATCAAATAGAAGAAATATTATCAAAAAACGAATCAAAACAGATCAAAATAATAGTAAATTATATAGATGAACTATATAAAGCAATCCAGAAAAGCAATATCAATATAGAACCAGATATTTCAACATATATCTACAAAGTTTTTACTGATGAAGTAGAAGAATAAAAAATCCCTAGCAATCAAACAACAAATCCTTATATACATAACAATCAAAGTTGATAAGGATTTTTCTTTTTCTCACAAAACGGAGAACATATGCCCTTGTCTGGCTTTGACTCGCGTTTTCTATATTTTCTCTCGAAAGAGAAAGTCCTTTATAAGTCTTTTTTTCTTGGTATAAAAAGTAGAAACCATTTTTATAATGTATTTTTTTTAATGACTGAAATTACTTTCAAAGATTTGGGGTTGTCTTCAAGAACTCTAGAATGATTAGAAAAAAAAGGATTTAAAATTCCTTCTCCTATCCAAGCAGAAGTTATACCTTTATTGCTTGCTAACAAAAAAAATATCATATGACAAGCTGCAACCTGAACAGGTAAAACAGCTGCTTTTGGTGTACCTTTAATTGAAAATCTCAGACACGAAAATCATATCCAAGCAGTAATACTTGTCCCAACAAGAGAACTTGCAATCCAAGTTGCTGAAGAAATAAATTCTTTACAATATCCAAAGAACTTAAGTATTGTAGCTATCTACTGAGGTCAATCTTATGAAATTCAAAATAGAGCACTCAAAAAAGGTGTAGATATTGTTGTTTGAACTCCTGGTAGAGTTATGGATCATCTCAATAGAAGAACTTTAAAAATAGAAGAAATTAAATATTTCATCCTTGATGAAGCAGATGAAATGCTAAATATGTGATTTGTTGACGATATTGAAACTATTTTCAAACAAACAAATCCAGAAAAAAGAGTATTATTGTTTTCTGCAACTATGCCAAGAGGAATTCTTTCTGTAGCCAAAAAATATATGGGAGAATATGATCTTGTAGCTATCAAAAAAAATGAAAATATAACAGCACTTACCGAACAGTTTTATATTCAAATTAGCGAAAGAGATAAATTAGAAGCATTATGTAGAATTATGGATAAAGAAGATGATTTTTATGGAATAGTATTTTGTAAAACAAAATTGGATGTAGACCATGTTTTTGCCAAACTTCATGAAAAAGGATATAGCACACAAGCACTTCATGGCGATGTACAACAAAAACAAAGAGAAAATATTCTCAAATTATTTAAAACAAAGAAAACAAAAATTCTGGTAGCAACAGATGTTGCAGCTAGAGGAATCGATGTAAATGATATTTCTCACGTTATCAATTTCTGATTACCTCAAGACCCAGAAAGTTATGTTCATAGAATAGGAAGAACCGGAAGAGCTGGAAAAACATGAACAGCAATTACCTTTGTAACACCTAGTGAATATAGAAAATTTGTTTTTTTCCAAAGAGCAACAAATAATGATGTAAAAAAAATTGAAATTCCTGCAATAGCACACGTTATTGAAACAAAAAAGAAAAAATTAAAAGCAAATATAACAGAAATGTTAGAAAAATGAGCCCATGAAAAATATATAACTATAGCTCAAGAACTTTTACAAGAAAGAGAGGCTGAACACGTACTTGCAGCTTTATTAAGAATTACTTATGCAAATGAATTTAATGAAGAATATTATACAACAATAGAAAAAACATCTTCATCAACAAAAGCCCCTGGACAAGGTAAAACAAGAATATTTATTGCTTTGGGTAAAACAGCATGATATTATCCAAAAACTATGGTAGATTTTATTACAGACGAAACAGGAGTCCCTTCAAGAGAGATAGATGATGTAAGGGTTTTAGAAGATTTTTCATTTATAACTGTACCTGACTATCAATCCGAAGTAGTTATCAAAACATTAAAAGGAACTGCAAGTAAAGCAAAAGATGATAAAAGCAGTAGTTCATCAAGAGGATGATTTAGAAGCTGAAGTAGATGATGAGATAGATGAGGTTATAAGTGATCAAATAGAAATGAAAGAAGACCATCAAAATGATGATTTTCAAAAGATAGATGAGATAGAAAAAATTATCCAAAAAGAAAATCTTCAGATTAATATATACCAATAATTAATAGTTAACTACCAAATAATAAAAAATTTTGACTTGAAAGAACATATTAAATAATTACATTTCATTGAGTTTATTATTATTTTTAATAGAACATTTTTAAAGGTTCTAGTTTTTAATTATACATTGATGCATTATCCCAAACACGTTGCTATTATTCCAGATTGAAATAGAACTCGAGCCAAAGAAAACAACGTAAGTATTCCTGAAGCATATTGGATATCTTACCAAAAAGGAGTAGATTTATTGGAATATACTTTTACACATACTGATGTTAAAGTGTTTACCCTTCGAGGATTAAGTACGGAAAATACAGCAAAAAGACCTCAAGAAGAATATGATTTTTTGATGACTATGTACAAACAAGTTGATAGCAAATTAGATGAAATTTTAGAAAAAAATCAAATCAATTTTATGTGGATATGAAATCCAGCAGGTGTAACTGAAGGTTTCAAAAATTATCTCAATGAAAAAAGAAAAAAATTTACATATCCAACTGATAAACGATTTGTATTTTGAGCTAATTATGGATGAAGAGATGAAATAACTAGATGAATTCAAAAATTGGCTGAAAAAGGTATGGATCTAAAAAATATCACAGAAGAAGATATAACAAAAGCCTTAGATCTTTGACATATACCGCCTATTGAATTAGTTATCAGAACAAAATGAGACCAAGCACAAAGAACATCTGGATTTATGTCATGGTGGATATGATATGCAGAACTTTATTTTACTGCAAAGAGGTGTCCAGAATTGGATATTTCTACTTATCAAGAAGCACTTACTTGGTTTGATAATATGGCAGAAAAACGCAACTTTGGAAAATAATTTTTTATTTTATTATTCCCTATGCTCATGAAAATAAGTATCGAAACAGCAAAATTAATTGATGTAACAGATATCTCTAGTAGATTTGTAGCAAAAAATGCGACATTACCTATTTTACAAAATATTTATCTAAAAGCATCTATTGATAATCTTATTATAAGAGCTACAGATATGGAAAAATACGTAGAAATAGAACTTCCTTGTAAAGTAAGTCTCGAATGAGCCGTAACTGTAAATGCTAAAACTTTTTTGGATATTATAAAAAGTATAGAGGATCAAACTATAGAAATAAGTGCTGATCAAAAAACTCAAATACTTACAATTAAATGAGCAAAAGATACTTTCGATATAAATTGAATTTCCGCTAGTGAATACGTAGCTTTACCAGAAGTACCAAGAGAACATAACGTTTCTTTGGATACACAAATGTTTGCTCAATGAGTAGAAAAAGTAGAATATGCTGTTACAGAAAAAAACTTTAGTCCAGTTCTTACTTGAGTTCTTATTAAATCAAAAAAAGATGAAGATTGATCAAAATTAGTTTTTGTAGGTACTGATTCATTTAGATTAGCTGAATATAAAACAAAAAATACTATAGAAAACGAATTTTCTTTGATTGTACCAAAACTTTCTATAAACGATATTCAAAAAATTACAGAATATTGAATTAGCAAAGAATGTGATACTATGAAAATATTTTATTCTGAAAATTTAATAGCATTTGAACTTACTATCAACGACACAAAAATCATTGCTACATCACTTCTTATTCAATGAAACTTTCCAGAATATGACAGAGAAGAAATTATGCCAAGACAATTTAATACAAAAATATTAGTAGATAAATCTATTTGTGAAAAAGCTATCAAAAAAATTGGAATTTTAACCAAAGATATAAACAATTTTATACAAATAGAAAGCAACAAAGATAGTATTATAATTTCTTCAGGTAAAACTGATAAATGAGCATGAAATACAAGCATACCAGCAATTATAGAATGAGAACCAGTATCTTTTGGTATAAATTGAAGATATATCACTGATTTTATTAGAATCATGAAAGAAGATGAATTATTTTTCCAAGTTGTTGATTGACAAAAACCATTAGTAATTTGAGAAAAAAATGAACAAAACTATAAATACGTTATTAGACCTTTAATAAATAACTAATTTATATTATAAAAGTTTTTATGAAAAGAGAATGATTCACTCTATTGGAACTTATTATGGTAATAGGAATCATTTTTATACTTATAGTAACTTTTAGAAATGTTTTCCAAAATACAAACAAAGATTATTTATACGCAGAAACATGCGTAAACAAAATTCATTGAGATATGAATAATTTTTTATATTCAGCTATGACAAGTAGAGGACTATATATTTCTACATGAAGTATTACCGGTACTATATTTCCACAACAATATACAGTTTCAATTATACCAGAAAACAATGAAATAAAATTATCATATAAAACACAAGAGAATACAACATGAACATATATTCAATATGACCTATCTAGTGAGACACTAGAACAATATTATTGTAAAACCAATAATTATACAATTAATATGAGCTGAGATGAATTCGATATAGTAATAAATAAAACTTCTTTACAAGACCAAACTTTACCAACATTTACAATAAACGACGGTTCAGAAATATTTACACAAAACACAAAAATAAATATTTGTCATAAATCAGGTACATGTAAAGAAATAGCTAATTTTATAACAGACATTAGGACACAAAATATTCAGAAAAAAAGATGCGTTCTGATAAATGAAGAATGAATAGATTGTTTAAAACGAGATCAATAAACATGAATAAATCAGAATTATTATTTTATGAAATTATGAATTATCCAATACCCAAAAATTGGGAATATTTTAGTACAGAAAAAAAAGACAATATTGAAGAATATAATAAAAACACTTTTTCTTGGGAACAAGAAAGTTCTTTATTGGAAGAATATCGTATACATATAAAAAAACACCAGAGAATATTTCAGTCAATTCCTTGGATAAAGACAATATATCTTTGTAATTCAATAAGTTTCAATAAACTCAGCCAATGATCAGATATAGATTTTTTTATAGTCACAAAAAAATGATGTTTACGACGTGCAAGATTTGCTAGCGCATTAATTTTTTTCGTTTTATGACTAAAAAGAAGTAAAAAAAGGATATGAAAGAAATATTGCCTAAGTTTTTATATAACAGAAGATGCTCAAAATTTATATACTATAAGTTTACCCAATACTGATATTTATTTAGCTTATCGATTAGCTCATCTAATACCAATTTATCAAGAAAAAACAGAAGATAAAACAATTTATGATTATAATCCTCGATTATTCTCTATATTACCAAATCTACCAAAAGATCAACATAAGATAAATTTATGATTACCTATATATAAATGAAATACAAAAATAAAAATAAAAATGGAAAAATATATTTGATGACTAATTTGACATATTGTAGAATATATGATAAAAACAATACGAGTACCAATTCTAATTTATAAAACAAAAATTTTAAAAGAAATATGAAAAGATATAATTTTCAACGACACTATGCTAAAATTTTATCAAGATAAAAGAAAAAAAATAGCATTACTATATAGAACAAGAAATACTAGATAACAATTAGCTAAAATCACTGATAACTAAAAGTTATATACCCAAAAATCAATAGATAACCTTTGTATATCACAATTCTACGAAATAGAATTGTTTTTTATTTTTAGATAGTTACATCTGAAAACGAAACAATTTTTTTTCTACTTACAAAAAGCAGATTGTATGTAGATCATGTATACAACTAATTATATTTGTAATTTTATTTTTTAGCATCTAATAAAGATATGAGAAACATTAAAGCTGTATTTGATATCGGTAACGATAGTATAAAAGCAATTGTAATCTGAAATGATGAATGAAAAGAAATTATTCTAGCAAAACAAATAGAACAAACTCAATGACTTCGTAAAGGTAAAATATTAGATTCTGAATGATTTACAAACACTATTAATAAAATCTTAGAAAATTTCGTAAAAAAATTATGAGGAGATTTTATAGAAGAACTTTTTGTTAGTATTTCTCATCCAGAACTTATAATAAATAGAGTAGTAGAACAAAAAAGAGTCATGAGAGACGAAATTAGTGAAGAAGATGTTGATCATTTATCTAGGGTTATCACAGAAATTTCTCATAAAAGTAACTATGAAACTATAAAAATAGTACCAGTTCATCGAATTATAGATGAAACAAAAAGAGAAAAAGATCCAATAGGAATGAAATGAAAAAAGCTAGAACTTGTTGCTGATGTATTTATGATTCCCAAAAATCTTTATAATTGATTAATTGATTCTTTTGAAAGAATTTGAGTAAAGATAACTGATATCATACCAAATATCATTGCAGCTAGTGAAATTGCATTGGATTATGATCACAAAGATTTGTGAACAATTCTAATCGATATTGGGAAAAATCAAACAAGTTATGTAATATATGAAGATTGATATACATTGGGTTATGGAGTAGTACCTATGGGAGGTGAGGATGTAACCAAAGATATTTCAATAGGTATGCAAATAGATATTAAAGAAGCTGAAAATATAAAGAAAACTCATGGTTCAGCAATAGTGTTTAAAGACAATATAAAAGATGATAGTGGTCTTGATATCTTATTCTTATCAGACATAATTAACGCTAGATATGAGGAAATATTCAATAAGATAAATACTCATCTTCATAAATTAGATAAAGAATGAAGATTAGCTTGATGAGTAATTCTTATTTGATGATGATCAAAGATAGGTAATATCGATATTCTAGCCAAAGATATCTTTAAGTTAGCAACGTTTTATGGTAAAGATAATGTGCTTAATCTTTGAGATATATCATCAAACACATTATTCACAAACGTATTATGAGCTTATTTACGATCAAATAAATATACTGAATGAAGAAAAATGTCTTTTAAATTAAATTTTGATATCATAGGAAATATTGTAAAATTCTTCAAAGATTTATTTTAAATAAAAACAACGAAACAAAAAAAATCAATAAATTATAATCTTTTAATTATTAATTATGTAAAAGAATGGTTATACAAGAAGTTAATCCAGAATTTATTCCAGGAGCAAAAATCAAAATTTTATGAGTAGGAGGTTGTGGAAACAAAGCTATAGATAGAATGATAACTGAAGGTTTAGAATGAGTTGGTTTTGTTGCTGTCAATACTGATGCACAAGATTTGGCGAAATGTCTTTCTGATTCAAAAGTAAACATTGGACTAAATCTTACAAAAGGTCTTTGAGCTTGAGCAAATCCTGAAATAGGAAGAAAATCTGCTGAAGAAAGTGAGATGGAAATCAAAGCTGTTTTACAAGATACTGATATGATTTTTATCACATCTGGTATGGGAGGATGAACAGGAACAGGAGCTGCTCCAGTTATTGCTAATATAGCAAAAAATATGGGAATACTTACTGTATGAATTGTTACAAAACCATTTAGCTTTGAATGAAGAAAAAGAGAAGCAAATGCAGAAGAAGGACTCAAAAAAATGAAAGAATCTGTAGATACACTTATTGTTATTCCAAATGATAAAATTTTCACCGTTATAGACAAAAAAACAACTTTCAAACAAGCTTTCACTATGATAGACAAAATTCTATTCTTAGGTGTTCAAGGAATATCTGATCTTATTGTAAAACCAGGTGATATAAATATCGATTTTGCAGATATAAAAGCTGTAATGACAGATTCTGGAAACGCATTACTTGGAATCGGTTATGGAGCTGGAGAAAAGAGAGCAGTAGACGCTGCAAGAAAAGCTATAGAAAATCCTTTATTAGAAACAAATCTTGATTGAGCTAAGAAAATAATCTTTGCTGTATCTGGATGATATGATCTTACTCCTACAGAAGTAAGAGAAGCAGCAGCAATTGTTGAAGAAATTATTGATCCTGAAGCTAATTTCTTTTGGGGAATGACCTTTGATGAAAGCATGGAAGACGAAGTTAAAGTAACTATTATAGCTACATGATTTGAAGAACAAAGCAAAGATCAAATACTCAAAACACCAAAAAGAGATATGCTTGGAAGATCTATCAAAAGAGAATCTGAAAATTTCATTACAAGACTAACAAAAGAAGAAAGCAACGCTTGAAATAATGAAGATACAGAAATAGACTTAGATACTGTTGAAGAAGATATAGAAACACCTGCCTTCATCAGAAGATCTCTAAACAAATAATTGTTCTAAGTCATTCCGACCTAAAGAATTTGGAGTCAAAATCTAACGAGAATCTAATTAAAATTCAAATTATCATATATAGAAAAGTCTGGCCCAAACAAAGTCAGATTTTTTCTTTTGTTTTTCTTTTCCATTTTACTATACATACCAAAAACTATTTATTCATTGACTATAGGACATGTACTTTGCTATTTTATGAAAACATCCTCAAATAAGCTTAGCCGAACTTCAAATAGTTCAACCAACATTTTTTCCTAGTACCAAAAAGGGGATAGTACTTTTTGAAACAAAAAATCCAGAACAACTTAAAACACTTTGATGATGCATAAAAAGTGGAATAATCGTAGCCGAAAAAGAACTTCAAACACTTTTACAAGATGTTAAAATCATAGGAATTCAAGAAGAAGCAATAGGAAAACATTTCAAAAGAACTATCGGTATCAGAAGATTCAAAACAGTTAAAATCAATCATACCGACAGAGAAATCAAAGAGAAAGGAAAAGAAATCATCAATCTTGATAATGGGAAATATTGAATAGTAGAAAATTATCAAAATATCCCTTTATACGAAACAATAGACTTCGAAAAACCTGGTCGTAGTATGAATATGGGAATGATGCCAGCAAAATTAACTCACATTCTGATCAATTTGGGAATTCAAAATACAATTGCAAATAAACAACTAAGTCATTACGAGGAGGAATGAAATTACAACTTGGCAATCCAAAATAAAAAATCTTCAAACAATATAACCATTTACGATCCCTTCTGTGGATCAGGAACAACAAATCTTTTAGCAAATTATATGGACTACAATACAATTGGTTCCGACATTAATATAAGCTACGCTGAAAAAAATTTACCTTGGCGACAAACTACAGCTTTTTATAATTCAAACACTTCTATATCGTTTTTCAACCACGACACCACCAAACCTATTCCGTCTAATCTATCCAGCCCATCTAATCCACCTATAATAATTACAGAATGACGACTCGGACCAATTATTACCAAAAAAAGCAATTCTGATGATATCAAAAAGGCACAACAACAAATCACTAAACTTTATACTAATTTTTTCAAAAATATATTAGAATCTGATTTTTTCTCTACTATAATCTGTACAATTCCATGGTATATTGGTCACGATAATATTCACGAACAATATTTTCAAAAAACAATTCAAGATCTTGGATACGGACGAAAAAGCATCTCAGAAATTTATCAAAGAGAAGACCAACAAGTGGGTAGAAAAATTTGTATAGTAACAAAAAAAGGGAGCTAAAAAAAGCTCCCACAAAACAATAACCAACAAACTAAATCATCGAAATTTTAACTTTCAAAAGAGCTTCCTCTTTTTTAAACTCCACAGCCGGAACTACTGATACAATTTCCGCACTAGATTTAGTTTTAACCGAAAAGATATTTTTTCCTTTTCGATGATTGTAAGTCTCTTTTTTTGAAACTTTAACAATCACTACAAATATTCCAGTTTTATCACGCTTCTTCTGAATCTGATCATTAAAGAAATAATTAATATCTCCATAGACATCAATCAAACCTTTTTTAAGAATCTGACCACAATAATACTCATCTCCTGTAAGGAAGAAGCCTGAAACAATTTGATCTTTTAACATACATTTGTTTTTTTTAAGGTTTACAAAATATTTTATACATATATAACAAACAAAATCAATATAAAAACACATTTTTGGATTTACAGTTGAAACTAGATCTGATTTATCTAAAGTAACTCAGCAGAAATAAAAAAAACAAAAAAAATGAAAAGATTTTTAACTAAAGATTTTTGGATCGAATATATAACAATTTATATTTCGATCATAATAGTTACTATTACAATTCAAATTGTGATTTTACAGCTAGATGTACTACTATTAGCATATTGTCTAGCAAAATCTATTTTTACTACTATACCCAATGTAGCCGCTATTATGTATGGCAGAAACAAAGAGATAATAAGTAAAAATAGATTAGAAGCACTTTTATTTGTTTTTTCAAGTCTTCCTTATCTAGAAATATTTTTGATTTCTGGCTATGAAAGGAATTGGGAAACAATAGGCAAGGTAATTATACTATATATTATTGCATACTTTATCATGGGGCTATTCAATAGACCATATTTAGAAACAATTAAAAAAATAGTATGCTTACCAGAAAAAATTGTAAGAAAAACCGTAAGAAGAAAAAAAAGGAACGCTACATGAGCGTTCCTTTTATCTTTTTTTGTAAAAATACAATAAACTACCACCAAAACCCAATAAAGAACAACCAATACTTGTCAAAAATATTTTCATAGCTATTGTCTCAAAAAATTCTATAGGAAATAATTGAATCAAGGCACTAGATCAATCAAAAGATCGATTACCTTGAGGGAAAAAAACATAATGAAAAGATGTAAATAATGATTCAAAATCGATAAAAATAGCTATTATTACTCACAAAAGCAAAAACAAAGAAAACACAGATCATAATAAAAATCACAAAACAATTTTTTTCTTAAATTTTAAATAAGAAAACAAGAGAAGAATACTACTAAAACCCAACAAAGCAATAATTTCTATCAAATAAATTATATTAAATATAGCGGTAACATCTTGTAAATGACTAAGTTCATTGGTCGTAAACAACGATGAAAATTGCCCAAAATACTGCGAAGAGATATAAGGAAACGAATAAAAGAGGAGTGGCGAAAGCACAAAAATAGCAACTAAACAACAAACAAAAACAACAAACAATATTTTGTGAATATATTTCATAAGATCGATAATAGATAAATATCTTTTATCACTTATAATAAGTAACAGAGGAGAAACAATACAAAAAAATCCAAACAGTATTAAAAAATAAAATTATTTGATTTCCCAACAAAGAACAATAAAATCAGATTCATATTTTATCAAACCAATATTTTATGTATCTAGATAATCCCAAGCTTCAAAAAGAAAAAGCAGAAAGCACCAAAAAAAAATGGGAAGCTCTTGTTTTTGGAGATAAACCATATCCATGTACCAAATGTGGAATAGCCAAACATCCAAGCGAATTTGTTATTCATCGAATGAATAATTATCGAGTAGGGAAGTATCGCTATCTTTACGAGTGCAAAGAATGCAAAAAAAATAGAATATATTCCAAAAGAAATCAATCAAGAGAAACCATAGAATGAGCCATAGAAATCATCATCAAACAATTGGAGCAATGAGCCAAAAAAAGAAAAATATCATTCAATATAAACTGAAATGATCTTTTAACACTATGGAACAAACAGCAAGGAAAGTGTTATTACAGCTGATATCCTATGGAATATGAATTCATCCACTACAAACCAGGCAAAGAATCTGACAAAACCAAACGGCAAATTTCCTGTGATAGATTGGATAACGATAGAGGATACGAAAAGGGGAACATCGTCCTATGCTGCACCATCATCAACAAAATGAAAAACAACCTTCCTCAAGAAGAATTTTTTAAGATATGTAAAGATGTAAGTAAGTATTGAAAATAAACATCATTATTTGTAATTTATTATTATATTAGTTATTTTTAATTAAATAATTTAACATCGAAGCAACCATACTCCAATAATCGATACTAGAACTTTGCACAATGTATCTTGTTTAACGTTGCGGTTATATATAACAATTTGTGCAAACAAAGAAATATACTGAGGAATAGAATGTTTTAGCATATAAAATCTAATTCTTAAATATAATTTTAAGATAATATATTATAAACAAAAAATACACGCTATATAGATTAATAAAAGCACTCTATGAAAACATATTTTCCCAGACAAAACTCCTCTATATATCCAAAATAACCACAAAAACACCAATTATGACTGATAAGGCGATTCAAATTCGACGAAAATTTTCGTCGAGTCGAGGAAAGCTCAGCTGAGCATAAAAAATCAACGAATTTGAATCGCCTCAAATCAAAAAAAGACCAGATGTGAAGAATAATTTCTTCGTACAAAAATAATCCAAATTTTCAAAAAAAAAATCAGAATTTTTATATATTTTCCAATTTTTTTTAAATAATATCCCTAAAAAAGAAAATTTTTAGGAAATAATAAGATTTTTTTAGCAAAAACAATAAAATTCCTCCCCTGGACCAAAAATGGGGGAGTCCTCCTCTACCCAAAAAGCCAAAAAACTCCTCTATTGATTTTTTTCCAGACATATATATACAAGATAATCGCTTTATTTATAACAAAAATTATGAACAAACTAACTACTCTCCTCTCCAAAGCATCATTGGCAAAAATCGAAAAGCATTGTAGCTTATTTATTTACTATATACTTCCTGTTATAGTTATTATCACACTTATCTCTGCAGCATCAACAACAGGCAATGCGGGATTTTCACGACAAGAATTTCGAGGAAATCGATGATGGAACCTATTGTTTATTGTGTTATTTATTAAACCTATCACTTTTTTGGCAAGAAAATATCTCAATGTTCAGGAGATATCTATGGAATACTTCCTTTCAATAATCAAAGAACTTCCAAAAAAAATTAAAAATAATCCAAAAGAAATAAATAGCAATGCAATACCAAAGCACATTATACCATTTTTAAAAAATGGTATCTATAGCATTTCTCTCTATCTTATGAGACTCAGAAGACCATTGGGAATAGCAACATTCTGGCTTCTTTTCACACACGGAATGCTTTGGCAAATTTTCCGAGCAAGACAGGGATTCTCATTATTCTTCAATATAGGCGATACAGCAATAGTATCAGGAATGGTAGCTCTTTTGACATTGGCTATAGGCGCAATTACCTCAAATAATTATGCTATGCAAAAACTTCAAAAAAACTGGAAAAAAGTACAAATGATAGCTTATATTGCATTCTTTTTTGCTGCAATTCACACAGGAAATACATTTTGGCTTATCGTTTACTTTGTAGCTAAATACTTCGAACGAAGAGATACAGGACAATTATCTATACGAAAAGAACGAGGAACAAAACAACGGAATCACGCAATTAATCATCCATGGACAAAACAACAACGAAACAAAATAAAAAATAACAAAAAGATTATAGATATAATAAGCAAAATTCGCCAATAAATCTTTCTAGAAAACTACTTATAAATTTTACTAGAAATTTGCAAAAAATAAAATTTCAACTATAATTAAGGAGAATTATTTATTCTCCAAAAAGATATGCAACTAATATCAGCAAATATATCAAATCTTCTAAGCTTTCCCTACCAAGAACATTTTTCTGAAGAAAAAAAAATTCATTTTGATATTAGTAAAAAATCATGACTAAATATTTTGATAGGGCCAAATTGATCTGGAAAGACTAATTTTTTAGAAATCACAACTCAATTAATAAAAATTGGGTTAATAAAGGATTTTTTATATACAGAAAATAACAAAAATATCCAAAACTCTATTACAGAGAATCAACGACCTTTAGAAAATATATTTCCTCATTTTTCTTACTTAGATAAACCATCTATGGTAGATATAGAATTTCATGTATGAAATAATGACAAAGAAAATATGTTATTTATACAAAAAAATCAAAAACAATTTGCTGATATAATAAAAAATTATTCAAAGATAAAATATCAGATTCCAACTTGTGATGCAAAAAAAATACAAAATCTACAAACACTACATATTCAATTTGAAATAGACACAAAAAACAAAATAGCTAAAATTAGTAATAAACAAAAAAATAATGTAGATAGATTTGCTTTGGAATATATTATGTACCAAGAACTATTTCAAATAGCAATAATAATTTACAATGAAAAAATAAAAAAATCTGATGATTTATGACGATATCCTTTAAAAAACACATCTACATATCTTCATAATACTAGAAATTTTTATCATCTTAAAAAAAATGAATCCGAACATAGTCTTTGGAATAAATTTATCAGTAAAAAAAATTATAGAGAAAATAATTCCTTACTATGATATGCTTTATGTATCAAAAAAATCCACAATATTATAACACATACTTCCGAAAAAAATAGAGACCAAAAAAAAGAAGAAATAGAATTAACAACTGAAAATATAGAAAAAAAACTCGAAACTTCACTTTTCTATATATCACTCAAAAAAAGTATTAAAAAATATCTAAATTTAAATCTTAAAACAACCTACAAAAACTGAAAAATAGAATTAGTTTTTCTAAATAATCTAAATCAAGAGCAAACAATTCATAGCATAAGTAATTGAGAACAATCTCTTTTGGTGATTTTATTAACTATTTACTGATTTGACCTAAAAGACTGATTACTGATAATTGACGAACCAGAACTTCATTTTCATCCACAAATGCAAAGAAGATTGGCAAAAATGCTAGAAAAGTTAAATCACAATATATGAACTCAATGTATCATATCTACATATTCCCCTATTTTTATTGACGAAAAAAATATTACAAACGTATATAGATTTAGTAAAAAAAATGGAGAAACCCAAATAAAAATACCTGATAAAAATATAGGACATGACGAATCAAGTCTAATTCAAATTTTAAAATTTGAAAATGCTGCAAAAATATTTTTCGTAGACAAAATAATCATGGTAGAAGGTGAAATTGATGCATACTTTTTTGAACATTATTTGCAATATCTTCACAACAAACCTGGAGAAAAAAATAGAGAAAAAATAACCAATTATGAAATAGTTAACATAAACGGTAAATGATCTTACAAAAAACGAAGTACATTTCTCAAAAAATTCTGAATTGATTCGTATTTTATATGAGATTGGGATAATATAGTAGACTATTGATTTATCAGTCAACAAGATTTAAATTTTTATTACAAACAATCAAAAGCTTTTTATCACACACACAAAAAAGACAAAGAAACTACAGATCGTTACTATACTAAATTAGTAAATGCTGTAAAATATTTATATCCAAACAAATACTCCTCTATTTTGGAAAAGATAGAATTTCTTTATTCAAAAAATGTTTTTATCCTAAAAAAATGAGATATAGAAACATATCTTGGAATGAAATCAAAATGACTAGAAGAAACAATTTCTTTTTGTCACAATTTCTTTGATATTCGATTAAAAAACAAAAATTTTACAGAACATAGAAAAGAGCTGGAAAGTATTATTTTTACTATTTTCTCTCAACAGAATTAACGTTAATAAAATCTGCATGACTATAAAATATTTTTTTATCATTAGGTTTTTTTTCTAAATATGAAGAATTATCTTTCTGAAAATTTCTTTCTTTTGCAATTTCTGGAAGCTTTGTTATATATTTTTCCAAATTTATAGTTTCAATTTCCTGTATCTTAGATTTTAGATTAGTTATCATTAAATCTTTTTCTCTAAGCATTTTATCTTTCTCTACTAGAACAAAGAAAACCTTGTTTACAACGTCTTTTAATGTTTTTTTATTTCTTTCTTCAATAGATCATATAATAGAATCTTTTTGTTGTAATAAATAATCTTTTTCTTTTATAAGACCCAATATTTTACCATCCAAAAGCTTATCCAAGGATCATTCTAAATCAACGCCGAAAAATTCGCTTTCTCAAGGCATATTTTTATCATATGAATCAAAGTAAATATCCTTCATTAAATTATCAATTTCTTTTTTAAATCAAGAAATTTCTAGAAAAGACTCATCCAATTTAGGGTTTGTTTTTTGGATTTTCACAATATCTTTTACTTTCTGTTGTTTTATATAAGCCAATTCTTTTCTAAACCTTATCCACTGAAAAAATCTAAATAACACTCCTATCAAAAGAAATATTAATAATATTCAAGAAAATATTAACCAGAAATCAAACCAATCTATCTTCATAAAAAAAACTTAAAAGATAAATATCCTTTAAGCTTTTATATATATTAGTAATAAAAAGTCAACCACTTTTTATTTAAAAAACAAAAATCACGCAATTATAAGAAAAATCAAAGTTAAAGCTATCAATATAAGATTTATTAATTTTTCATTTTTTATAGAAGTTTTTAATTGAAAAATCTTTTCTTCTAATTTTTGTTTTTCTATAATAGCTTCTTGTTTCTCTCTTGTATAATCAGGCAATGCGATCATATTTTGAATTTTAGTTTCCAACTCACCCACTCTTTGTTGTAAAACAAAAATAATCTTATTTTTTTCTTCTAAAATCTTTTCTTTTTCTCTAAAAATCAAAAAGAATTTTTCTAATTTTTGTTCTATCATGGCTTCCAACTGTGGATTTGATTTTGCCAATCATGTTCAAGAAGACTGACTAACAACTTCTGTTTCAACTTCTTGATGTAGAGCAGAAAAATCTTTTTTTAATTCATATATTTCTCATTTTTCCAACAATACTTTATTAGCAATTTTTTTGTAAGATAATTTTCAACTTCTAATATATCTATCAACTGTTCTTGTAGAAATACCAAGAATTTGAGCACCAGACTCTCTAGTAATATTGTAAACTTTTGCCATAATTCAAAAACAAAACAAAATAAAATATTATAAATCAAATTTTTGAGGCTCTTGTTTTTTTATATCATCCAATAAAGATTTCACATACAAAACAATCAATCATCACTCCAAAACTCAAAGAAAAAGGAGTATTGGATAGATTTCAACAAAAGTCCATTGACTATTAAAAAAGAATATAACTCAAGGTTTAACTGATGAAATGTTTTGAAAATAAGGAATCCACAAAATAATAAATACAACAACAATAACCCACAAATAAGCAACGTTTCATTTTTTCATTTTTTTTATATTTTTTTAACTAAAAAACAAATTATACTCAATATACAAGATAGAACAAAAACCTGTACAACATTACCCAAAGACACAAAAACACCAACATCAAGATAATTAATTAACTGCTCAAACACATACAAAAGAACAAAATTAATTACCAATGAAAAAAGACCAAATGTTATTGTTGAAATAGGAAAAGTTAATAAGCTTATAACAGATTTTAATACAAAACTAACAAACCAAGAAAGGATTCATACAAAAAGAAAAATAACCAAATCATTTGAATATTCAGAAACCAAAGAAAAACCCAGTCAAGGAAAATAATACGATATCAAATAAAATAGACCACTAGCAAAGATAATATATAACACAGATTGCCTAAGATATTTCATTTAAACACGTAAGCAGATAAAAAGATAGATATTTGTCCAACATTTTCAAGACATTTTGTCTACTTTTGTCATTATAGACATTAATCATCAAACAAATCATCAAAAGTATCTTCTTTTCAATCATTAAGATACTTATGAATTGCGTTTCTTGCTGCTAATATAGCAATTACAGCTGCTCTTTTTCTTCTTGGAGAAACCTCAAAACCTAAAGAAAGCATTTTTGAATATCATCGAGTAAGTATATCATTTATATCTGATCAAACTATAATTTCTGATAATATACTTGCTGCAGCAACAGTAATTGTAGAGCAATTACCATCAAAACTATAGTCCAAAACAACATTTTTATCTATACGAAGATAAACAATAATATCATCTCAACAAATAAAATTTCCCTCATGCTGTTTAATTGTATAATCTTTCATAGCAAAATTACAAATTGGATTTTTGGCATATTCTTGTAACATAACGTTCAATTCCTCCATACTTTGAAAATCATAAAAAACTAAACATAATCTAGTCTAATAAAAAGGTGATTAATTAGTTGTTTTAATAAGAAAATAAGTTTATTATTTAATTCTATAAATCATTTAACAGAAATAATCTGAAATTCTTGTATTTGGTTAGCTATCTGTTGAACAGATAAATAAAATTTATTTGAGTTAATTTCCAAAACAACATCATAAAAAGAATCTTCACAACAAAAAAAAGTTGCTTTAATATTTTTGAGATATACTGTTCTTTGCTGAATAGAACTCTGATCTATAAGTGTTTTTTGAATTATCATTCAAACAATAAAAATAAAGGTGAATTTTTTGTATCGTTTTACCAAAAAATTACAACAGAAAATTCATTAGAATTATTAGAGAAAAATTGTCTTGATTTTTATGGAAATATCATTATTTTTTTACAATGAATTTTATCAGCAACAAAGCAGTATATGAAAAACCAATATTTCGACATTGTTGTTAAAAAAATATTAAAATACAAAAATAAATTATTGGAAATCAAAAAAATCAAAGGAATCATCAAAGATATATTAGATTCAGAGTATTCAGAACAAAAAACATATAAGATGATCTACTATCTCAAAAACAGATGATACATAGAAAGTCTTAAAAAAGATATGTTTTTTATAAAAAATCCAGAAAAAACCTATAAAGAGCAAGAATTAATAGAAAAATTTTATCGAGATATGTTAAAAAAACATTGCAACGACTATTTAGAATGAAAACGATATATATGATGATTAAAAGCACTAGAACTAAATATATCTTCTTACGAAATACCAGAAGAAATTTTGATAGTAAACAATAAAAAACAAGCTACAGAAGTCATTGTATGAGAAAAAAAATGATTATTTAAAACCTATAGTTCCAATAAAAAGAATCTTCTCCCATTATTTTACAAATATACAAGAAAAATAGCAATAAATAATCAATTATATCCTGTAGCAAACCTAGAACTAGCTATTATAGAAACACTATATAACCAATCTGTTATAAATAAATGATATTGAGAAGAATTAATCAAAAAAATAATTAGAAAACTATGAAAATCATTAAATATAAAAGTTTTTGAAGATTTTCTCAAAAACAACAAGCATCATAGTGCTATAAACAAGCTTTATAAGATAAGCCAAACCATAAACCCAATACTAGCAGAAGAACTAAAAAATATAATCAAAAGATATAGTTATTTTATATAACGAGAAGATTTTAAAGAACGATACATAATAAAAATTCATATAAGAAAGAATATAACAAAAAACCACTGACTCTTTGTAAAAAAAGCTACATATTCTGATTGACTATCCATCCTGAGATATTCCAAGAAAAATCTAACAAACGAATACCAAACAATAAAAAAAGATGACAAAAAGCCTGTTTTTCGCTTCTTTTTTTTGATAGAAACAGATAAAACAACTAAAGATACAACAAAAACAACAAATCATTCAAAAAAGCTAGCCAAGAAATTAGTATTTATTCTTAAAAATCAATCAATACTATCATAAACATAAAACAAATTAAAATGAGAAAGAATATCTACAACTGACAATGAAATATTTGTAAAAACATCACTAACCAAACGACCATAAAGCTCCTGATTTAAAAAATTTCAAATTCTTCAAAGCATAACTCAAAAACCTACTGGCAATATAATTAAATCAGTTAAAACAATCAAATCACGAAAAGAAAATCAATATTTACGAAAAATAAACAATAAAGAAATCAAAACTCATATAATACCACCAATAAACGACATTCATCATTCCCAAATAGCAAAAACTTTCAAAGGACTTTCTAAATAATAAGCAAAATCATAAATAAAAATATGTCACAATCTACCTCAGACAATAATTCACAATACAGAATACAAAATAATATCTTCTGGATCTTTATTTAATAAATTATAAAGATTAGGAGCGTATTTTTCAAAAAAGGAATATTTTCTAACAAACAATAAAAATAAATATCAAAACAAAAAAGTCATAAAATAAAATATACCATACCAATAAATAGAAATTCAAAACAGAGAAAAAGCGACCATTTTTAAAAAAGATATAAAACTATATTATACCTCTTTTACAAATTTAGATCAAAACTTCAATAAAGATTACATATCATATTTTTCCAACATACGTTTTATCATAAGCAAATCCTCCAAAACATCAGATTTTATAAGATTATAATATTTTACGATATCTTCTTTGTTCTTAGATAAATAATCATATTTTATTTTTAAAATTCAACTATATGCAACAATTTTATCCAACAAAATCTTTTTTGCGTTATATTCTATTCTTGCATCAGAAGCGCATTGAGCATATTTTTTTGAATCATCAATAGATTCTTGTAAAAATATTTGTTGATAAGGAGAATTTATAGAATCAAGATATTGTTTATCAGAAATTTCTTTTTGAGAAAGACAACTTTGTAAAGAATAGTCCAATAATGACATTTCCTCCCTTATATTTGTTAATGCGATATCCGATTCCAACAAACATAAATCCAAGCCGGAAACATACAAATCTATAGCAGATGATTTATCTAATTCAAACTCTAGCAAATCTATAATATTATAAGAAATAAGGTCTCTTAAAGAAAAAATTAAATTAACATATTCATAAGAAGATGAAACAAGATCAATAGATTTATATTCATTAGCCAAAAATATATGCATACTATACAAAGAATATCAAAAGCTAACAAGAGAAATATAAGATTCTTTTTCTTCTTCAATAACATCTTCATAAATAATCTGTTGAACTCTAGAAATATTCATTTGAGCAAATAAACCCAATGGAATACAACACAATACAAATAAAAGAATATATTTCTTCATTAAAAACAAAAAACAATATAAATTATTACATAACATTCACCATATCAGCCATAGGAATAAATATAGATCATACAACTATTCAAACAATAACAGCTATAAATGCCATCAAAAATGGTTCTATCAAAGCCAAAAGCATATCTATTTTATTCTGAAGCAATTCACGATAAAATGTAGATATTCTTTTTAACACATCACCCATATTTCAAGTATTTTCACCAACACTTATAATCTGAGTTAAAATAGGATCAAACAAAGTAGATCATTCCATAGATTCCGCCATTCAAAATCAAGATTTAATATCACTTTGTATTTCCAAAACTTTCTTTTTATAATGAAAGTTATTAAAAACATTAGCAATAAGTTTCAAAGAAACAACAGGACTTATACCTCAACTATATAATTGTCACAATAACTTCGAATATCTATACATATGAAATGTTTTTACTACATCTGAAACAACAGGAATTGAAATAAGAAGTTTATCTATCAAAACTTTAAATGGTAAAAAGAATTTATACAACATTTTATATGAAGTATATAATCATCAAACTACAATCAAAATAACATACCAAAATTTTTTTATAAAGCTTGATGTATTAAGCATAAACACAGTAATTGAAGGCAAAGAATCTTGACTAGGAAACATACCAACTATTGTAGGGATAACAAAAATAATCAAAACAACAACAGCTATTATAGAAAATCATATAAGAACAACTGGATAAGTACTAGCTTTTTTTATTTTTTGATTTATTTTTTGATCATTTTCTAATTCTTCAGATATTTCTTCAAGCACATCTGGCAAATTTCCTATTGCCTCAGCTGATTGAATAAGAGCTATCTCTTCTTCTTTAAAACTATACATATGATTACGTAATGTTGAAGAAAAGTTCATTCATTGATTCAATTGTTCTATCATATCATCTATAATATATAACAACCCTGGTTGTTTTTCTGTTTTTTTAATAGATATCAAAGAGTCTCTAATTCCAAGACCAGCTTTTTGAGATAATGCAAGCAATCTAAAAAAATTAGTTTTCTTTTTTAAACTAGGAGCATTCATTCTAATATAAAGTCATTGCAACATTTCTCAAACAGACAACATTTCAATTTATAGTTTATAATTTAAAATTTATCACATCTAAATTCTAAGTTCTAAGAGCTAAGTTCTAATATTTAATTTGATTTAGTTTTTACATTTTCATATACTTCTTCCAAAGTTATATGTCATTTGATAGCTTTAAAAACACCATCTCTCTCTAGATTTATCATACCATTTTTAAGTGCATGTTCTTCAACCTCAAAAGCAGATTTACCAGCCAACAAAAGTGTCTTTAAATCATCTGTATAATCCATCATTTCAAAAAGTCAGATTCTTCATTTACATCAAGAGCCATTACAAACAGGACAAACTCAACCAGTTTTTGGATCTTTACCAGTCCCTTTCATAATAATTCATTCATTTATAAATAAATTTCGTTGTTCTTGAGAAATATTTCTTTTCATTATTTCTTTTTTTAAAGCTTCTGGATCCATATTCTTAAAACTTTCTATAGCAAAACGATGTTGTGGTGTTCCTTTTACAGAAGTAACTTGTTTACAATTATAACACACTTTTCTTGCCAATCTTTCAGCCATAACTACATTAAATGTACCTGCAAGCATATATGGCTTAGCTCAAAGATTGAATACTCTAGTAATTGTTTCAGCTGAAGAATTAGTGTGTATTGTAGAGAACACCAAATGTCAGGTCATAGCTGCTTCCATAGCCATATCCAAAGTTTCTCTATCACGGATTTCTCACACCATAATAATATCAGGATCTTGTCTAAGCGCTCATCTAAGTCAACTAGCAAAAGTAAATCATATATCAGTTCTAACCTGAGCCTGATTAAGTCATGCAACTTTATTTTCTACCGGATCTTCATAAGTAATAATATTTACCTCTGGTTTATTAATATAATCAAGACAAGCATAAAGTGTTGTTGTTTTACCTGATCAAGTAGGACCTGTCATTAATATAATTCCATTTGGATAAGCCAAATGTTTGTATATAATATCCTTATTTGATCAATCAATTCCAAGATCATCTAAAGGTGGTATTTTCTTTGATTTATCAACTATACGCATTACCAATTTTTCGCCCCAAACCGTAGGTAAAGTATTGGCACGAAGATCTATTTCTTTATTTGTTTGAGTAATACTAGAAACTCTAGCATCCTGAGGAAGCCTTTTTTCATCGGGCCTCATCTGACCAGATTCAATTTTAAATTTTGATATAATACTTTCATGTAAATTTCTAGGAAATTGCATAAGTTCTTCCAAAATTCCATCAATTCTTATTCTAATTCTAGAATAATTTTCCAATGGTTCTATATGTATATCAGAAGCTCACTCCTCTACAGCAACAGTCAAAAGATCATCAAAAATCTTAACTACATCAGAGTCTACAATAGCTTGTGTTAATCTTTGTCTATAATCAACTGCAACCATACAAAAACGTATATAAAATGTAAAAATACATTATCATCTAATTATATTCAAACTATTTATATAAAACAAAAAATCTGGTTATTTAAATACATATTTACTTGCTTTTTGTGGTAAAAGTTATTAAATATGTGGTATTTATTTATAAAACAAAAATATGGGAGAAGAGTTTCTAATAATTATATGAATTATAGTAGGTTTCATCATAGGTTATTTAATATCAAGAGTTTATTTTTTTATCAAAATAAAAAATCAACGCCAAGATGCTGTAACAAGATCACGTAATGTTGTACTTTGAAACGTAAATGAAAAAATAGCACCGCTTCTTCCTGATTTCCCTTATCATTACAAAGATTTGGTTTTTTTGTGAAAATGAGTAGATTATATAGTTTTCGATTGATTAAGTCGTTGAAACTTAAAAAAAATAGTTTTTTTAGAAATAAAAACCAACTCCTCTACGCTAAATAAAAATGAATCTATGATAAAACAATGCATAGAAAATAAAAAAGTAGAATACAATATTTATAGGAAGATAGTTTAATGGTAAAATACAGGACTCCGACTCCTGTGTCGTAGGTTCGATTCCTACTCTTCCTGAATAATACAAAATATTGACATTTATTAAGTAAATTAAAATGATATATAGATAAAATTCTATACATAAATACAAATTTTTACAGATAATTATGTCTACATATGTCCAAATTAAATCAAATATTTACATATCTAAAAAGACTTTTTCCAAATCCAAATACAGAATTATCTTATGACAACGAGTTTCAATTAATAGTATCAGTAATTTTATCAGCTCAGAATACAGATATCCAAGTAAACAAAGTAACATCAAAAATATTTAAATCAATAAAAAAACCTCAAGATATAATAATTACATGAAAGGAAAAATTACAAAAGTCAATATCGTCAATTAATTACTATAAAACCAAATCTAAAAACATTTTTTGACTATCTGAGATAATTATAGACAAAAAAAAGTTGAAAGATTTATGAATATCAAAATATAATTCATACAAGGACAAAAATTATGTCTACTTTATACCAAATACATTAGATTGACTTCAAAAGCTACCATGAATATGAGAAAAAACAGCAAAAGTTGTAGCTCATGTATTATTTAAATTACCAGTAATAGCAGTTGATACGCACGTTCATAGAGTTTGTAATAGATGGTGAATTGTTGATACAAAAACACCCGAAAAAACATCAAAACTACTTGAAAAAGTTATTCCAAAACGTTACAAATCAATCGCTCATCATAGTATAATACTATTTTGAAGGTATTATTGTACTGCTCGCAAACCCAAGTGCGAAACCTGTGAATTACAAAAAATTTGTAAACGATATATTAAGTCATTCCCGCCTTGAGTCCCCGCATTACCAGTAATTGGAGCGGGGATGGAGCGGAAATCTAAATAATATATTTTATTTAACTATAAATTTTTAACTAATGAACCTTATCGAACCAAAACGATGATTAGAAATTCTCCTAGCATTACATCAATCAATGCTATCATCAACCACACGAACATCACTCACACCAATTCTAGCAGACGTATTTGTTTTTTCATACCCAATATACCTAGTTATTCTCTACATTATGTGATGGATAAAAAAACAAATATCGTATAAGATTGCATCGCTCTGGATTTTTGCCAATGTGGTTATCACCACACTCGTAAATATATGAATCCAAGCACTAGTCCAAAAATCCAGACCAAACATCATTCTTGGCTTAGCAGATCAAAAAACTGAAACAATTCTTCACGATTACCTACCTTCAAGCAGTTTCCCATCTGATCACGCAGCAATTTCTATGAGTATAGCAATAGCAAGTTTACTCTGGTGAATACAAAAAAAAGACAAAAAATATACAATCTTTGGAATTATTCTGATTCTATTTAGTTTAGTTATGAGCACTTCTAGAGTCGCTACAGCAATTCATCGACCAACTGATATTTTGGGCTGATTACTTATCTGAGCTATCATTCCTCTCATTTTAAGCACAAAAAAAATCTCCTCTTTTGGAGAGAAGATTCTTTGATATATCGCCAAGAAAATTTAACAGTCATTCCCACTTTGTCATTCCCGCTTTGTCATTCCGGCATTAAGAAATTGGAGCCGGAATCTACCGCTTTGTCATTCCGGCGTTAAGGAATTGGAGCCGGAATCTAGCGGAAATATATATAATTACTATTAAGCAGATTTAGCCTCATATTTCACATCCAATTTACCATCAGTGATAACTGACATTTTTACTGTATTACCAATAGTATTACTAAACACTAAGTTACCATTTTCTACTTTTACTTTAGTCATATCTTTCATAGCATTTATCACATCAGATGAAAATTGCGGATTTGTAGTTTTTCATTTATTCATAAATATCATCATATTTCTCAAATGATAAGGATCTTTAATAAAATCTACAGCATTAATATCTGTTTCAGTAGCAATAGATTCCAACAACATTTTAAAATTACTAGTTTTACTTCAATCTGGTCAAATTTCTGTCACATCAAATAACCAACCCATCGGCTCTAATATTTCTTTTTGATATTTTAATATAGACGAATTTTCTTCACTTGAACTATCATATACATAATCTTCTTTTCTAAATTCATAACCTTCGTATTTATCATCTTCTTTTATTTTATCTATATTATCTTTTAATAAATTTTTCTGATTATTAAATACAATTATAGGCGTTTCTGGTATAACTGCGGTATTGTTTTCTTCTGAAACAATATCTGGATTTTCACTAATTATATAATGAAAATTTTCTCAAGAATTACCAGCCTTACTACCACTCATAAGATAAGCAGCAACTGCTTTAGAATAATCATTAGAATTTATTATTCCATCATGAGTAATATCACCAAAAAGATCTTTACTGGTTTTAATTTTCGAATCAGCTTCTTTAATTATTTTTGATGTGTCTTTATCTTTGATGATTTCAGATAAAAAAGATTTAATATTACCTGAAGAATTTTTATCTGTATTTAACTTTCAATCAGTAAATAAAGATGTTTGAGGGATATTAAATGCATTATTTTCTCTTCTTATCAAACGTTGATAACAATTTAAAAGATGATTATCATCCAATAAACCTGAATTCAATTTTCCATCAACAAAGAATTTTTCTAAAACACCTTCGATATTTTTGTCATCTGTAGATTTTTTTACAATAGATTCAAAGCTATTGTTGTATAATTTCTCATCAAATTTATTATCTTTTACATATTGAAGATTTTTTGGGTTTTCATGTGATATTTTATTTATAAGTTCAGTTTGTTTATCACTCAAGCCATACTGTTTTTTAAATTGAACAAGTAATTCTTTACCAAATACAGAATCCGATCATCATAAAAATTTAAGAAGTCCTCATTTTCAACCAAAGAAACCTATTATTTGTTGTACCAATGGGTGTTGAAAAAGACTTCAAACAATATTTTTTATATTTGAAAGAAAATTTTGTTCGGGATTTTGTTTTGAGCTATCTACTATATTTTTAATATCTATTTCTAAATTACTTATCAATAAAAATTCTGGAGCATTAGTATTTTCATTAAACAACCCATTTGGATTATTTGGCGATATTTTTAATTTAGCAAGTCAATCAACAATAGTCTTTTTTACAATATTATCTTTTCAAAGATAATCGGAATTAATACCGTCTTTTGAAATTAAGTTCAAATATTTAGAAATCAAGTCTTTATCAGATTTTATTCATTCGAACATATTCAATATATATAAATCTTTTTCATCTTCAGTATTTAGGTACTCTTTTTCATCAATTTTATCACCTTTCAAAAGATCTAAAACATTTTCTAAATTATTTCCTTCTTTTAAATATTCTCTAAATTTATCTCATTGTTTTTCAAAGATTACTGGCAAAGATTCTGGTCAACCATAAGCAGATATTTGAAGTTTTCATTGGAATTGTATAAATTCATCACTATCTTCAACAACCTTAAATAATTTTTCAATATTATTTTCCTCAAAAAGATCTGCAACTTCTTCGTCATTTTCTTTAAATCATTTAGCCAAAACCTTATTTATATCATATTGTTTTCAAAAAGTAACATAATCATATTCTATTTTAGTAATTTTACCTTGTTCATCTTTTATTTCATTCTTAATTCTAACAACTTTCATACCTTGTGGATAAACATACAAACCTTTATCATCAGATATATTTGGATTTGAAGAATTTTTGTCTACTACCAAAAAATCTATTGTTTCTCATTCTTTAATTCACAAAATATTTCAAAATTTAGCAATTTGATCATCACTTAATTCATTCCTATATCATAATTCAAAAATCTGATCAAAAACCGATTTATACTGAGATTCTTCTGTCATAGCATCTCTAACAACTTTGTTATTTAAATCATTTGTTGTATTTAAATATTGATCAATACTAATTCAAATTTCTTCTTCTAATGAAACATTTTGTTTAAAACCTTTTAAATCAATTTTATTCAAAACATCTGAAATTTCTTTCTTAGCTTCATTTGACAATATAGGATGATCCAACAACTTTTTTGCTTCCTGAAATTTAGCAATAATAACAGATTCCAAAACAGAATCATCAGCTTTTTCTATAGATTTTCTAGTATCGTTTAAAATAGCGTTAAATCTATTTTGTCATAATCAAATATTTATTTTTGATAGTTGATTAATCCGTTCTTTAGAATCTTTTCTAAGTTTTTCATAATCAACATTATTGTTTAAATTTTCAAATGACAATCAATTCATCTGTCAGATAAAGCTTGCTAATTCAGCATTCTTTTTTAATTTTTCTTTTGCTTTTTTAAAATAATCAAGACTATTATTCATAACTTTTTCTGAATTATTCAAAGCATTTTTATATGTTTTTATTTTTGTATTCAAATAGTTGATAACACTATCACGACTAGATAATTTTTGATGTGTATCTTTTTCAAAGGCCAGCAAAAAATCACTATCAGCAACACTTTCCTTTCCTAAAACATCATCCCATAATGTATATTTATTGAGCAAATTTTGTAAGTTTGATAGCTGATCTTGAAAACCTTCATATAATTTTTTATTGTTTTCATAATTTTTTTTTGACATAGAAAATTCCAAATTTCAATCTGATAAAATAAGAGAAATAAGTTCTAAATATTCTGTATTATGTTTATTAACATGACTAGCATTATCATCATATTTTTTAAGATTAATCACAAAATCTTTTAATATTTTTTTATCTTCTTGACTTAATTTATTGTTTATCGATATATTTTTCACTGCATCAAAAAAATCAGAGAAAATATAATCATTTAATCATTTTTCAAATTTTTTATCTATTTCTGGAATTAAATTTTCCATATTTTCTAAATCTTTCAATGCAGAAAAATCTTCGTTGATTTTTTTTATATCATTAATATTTATATCTATTTTTTCTCCTCACATTATTCTAAAAATTAACAAATAAATGATTAAATATTTTCTAGCATTTCATCCAATTCAACTTCCTCTCACTCTTTGTGAAGACGCTCTCTTTCCTTGAGTTTTTGGAGGAAATCATGACTTTTCTGCAATGCATTTTGCGATTCTTGATCATTAACAAATTTTATGCTTTCAACAAAAATATGTTGCAAAGCATCAATAGTCTGATCATTTAAAGTATTATATTCTATCAACAACTTCAATCCTGCAGCCATCGGCCATTTTCACTCCAACGCAGTAAGAAGTTTGATTAAATATTCTTTCTTTGTCATAATAATCAAAAATATAAAGAACATAGTAATTATAAGCACAATTTCAAAAAACACAAACCCCCATATAATATATATCCATATTTATTTGACTTTTAACAAAAAGAGACTATAATATAAGAAATTTATTACTTTAGATAAAAAATATGAATATAAAAACATGAGTTATGATATGAAGTTTAGCCTTAGCAGTTGTTTTACCTTTTTCTAGTAATGGACAAGAAATTGTAAACAAAGCAAAAAAGGATTTGATAGAGAATTTAGATGAGAAAAATATTTTTTTATGATATAAACTAGATAAAGAGGAACAAAATAAATTAATAAAAGAAACTATTTTTGAAGTAAATAAATTCAGAAAAGAAAATTGATTAGAAGATGTTGCTTTCGAAGAAAAAACACAAGAAATAGCACAACAATATGCAGATTACTGTGCAAAATATAATTGGAAGAGGTGACATAAGGATATGAATTGAAGAGGACTACAAGAAAGATGTAATCAAAACAATTACTATTGAATAGCTAGAGAAAATCTTTTTTTCTGAATATGAAGCCCAAATAATGTAGTAAAAACTCGAATAGATTATAGTGAATGACATAAAAAAAACATGATTGACAAAGATTCAAAAAACATATGAGTATGAATAGCAAAATTTGAAAATGATACTTATATTTATGTTTTGATATTATCTTATTAAAAAAATTATTTTACATTTTTTACTTCAACATTTTTTGTTTGTATATTTCAATTAGGGGTTTTTATAGAAACAGAAAGCGAATGTCTTGTATAAACAGATTCCTTAGAAACAAGTTTTTTTGAAGACAACATAGGTAAAAATCATTTACTAACCTCTTTATCTTTTTTCTCAAAAGAGATTAAAGGTTTTTGTCATTCAGAGTTTATAGATTTGGATAATAATTCTAGAAAATTATAAAAATGATTATTAATTTTATCTTCATAATATACAAAATTAATTTTAATGTTCTTGGATTTTAATTGATTTCTAAGATTTACAACAAATTCTTGATCTTTTAAAGAATCAGCAGGAATTTTCCTTTCAATATATGATAAATATAGCTCTTTAAGAGCACTATTATTATCACTTTGGTTTTCACCAAAATCTGTTAAAAAATTAACAGTTAAAGTTTCACTATTATTTTCTATATTTCAATTATTTCTCCTATATTTTTCACAAAAATCAGAATCAGTAAATTGAGAAATTGCTTCCAATAACGGAGTACGATCAGATGATTGAATTTTTTCTAATTTAACAATATTATTGTACATTTTTCCCACTTCTTTTATATCTATATCTTTCAATATTTCATTATATAAATCAAGATGTGATTGATCTAATTTATTTTTTATCGCTCCTCTATCTTTTTCACCAGCAAAATACAAAACTTTTTGAAATTTTTCTACCTCATCAATAGTTTTATTATCAGATTTTTGTAATTTTTGTATTTTATATTTTAAAACCAAAGAAAAAACCTTTCTTCGTTCATTATTATATTTAATATTAAGTTTGTCTAAACTAACATTACTAAAATTTATTTCAACATCTTCTCAAGTATTTGTAAAATCATGAATTACATTTGGCTTTCCCCCAAATATTTTTGCTTTATTTTCAGTTTTAAAACCACGAACAGATTTAGTTATATATTGCAAATCATCATATGACAAATCAGGATTAGATGATAAATTAGCAGATTTAAAAAAACTAGCTCATGTAAGTCACATTGATCAACTAGTATCAATTATATAAGTATTGTTTTGTTTTGTTTTTTCTTCATATATTTCATTTTGAGATATTGAATTATATGAATTTATTTTATAGGATACTTCAGCCTGCGATAATTCAATATCAGGGAACAAAGTATAAAGATCTACAGCATATGATTTATCGTTTTGATTATAACTAGCAAAAATATTTTTTTCCAATACTAAGTCAGAAAAAGGTTTTTGAATATTATTTGAGGCTATCAGATCTCATTTTTCATCTATAGAAAGTTCTCTGTTTTCCAAATCAGGATCTTCATAAATTGTTACATTAGAGTATTTTTGAGATATTTCCTTAGCTAACTTACCAGATAATTGTTCATTAGATACATCACCAATATTTGTGATAGAAATAAATTTTTCAGCATTATTGTCTTTAAAATATTTTTTCATTTCAACAACTCTTCTAACATGTTCCTCATCTATATTAAAAACAATAATATTTATTTTCTTATCATATTCATTACACAAACGAATCATTTGATCTCGGGATTCTTTTGTGTTTTTTTCTTCTAATCAAATTTTCTTTTGAGCAGACAAGTCAGACGATCAATCCGTAAAAACGGTAGCTTCTCTAACCGCAGGATTCATAAGGTTTTTTAATATTGCAGAATATAATGGCGTTGATCCAGTACCTTTTTTTTCAACTTTCCAATCAGTAGAAACCAATCATTTTTCCACAAGAAGTTTTTTTAAACCATTTCCATTTTCTCAAAAAGAAATAGATTCAAGCTTTGTTTGAGTTTCTTTATTACTAATTTTTTTTTCTCTATCAGGAATATCATACATAACATTAAATATTGTGTCACTTTTAATTAATCAACTTTTAGACAAAGATAAAATAGCGTCTATAACTTGTTGAATTTGTTCTTTTTGCATGCTTCAAGTAAAATCCAGAATAGCTCATGTCATATGAGTTTTTTCAATCTTTCCCACTTGTTCATAATCTTGATAGATTGTTCATGAATTATTAAACTTTAATACAGATGATTTTTGTTTTGAAAAAAGCGTTTCTTGGGCTTGTAGCTTTTCATCAGTCTGTTTTTCTTCTGTATATTTTTTTGCTTTAAAAATATTAACATCTGTGTTTTTTTCGTCTGCTTCTTTACATTCAAAATCTCCCGGCAAAACATTATCAGAATTATCTAAAACTTTAGCAACTTTTTCAGGATTAGCTTTATCAACATCTGGTTGCCCTAAATCCTCTGTTTTATCTAATTCTTTTAAAACTTCATTCATTTTACAATATTTAAAAATATAAAATTTACATATCCAATAATAATTCATCCAATTTTTTGAGATCTTCTTCGTCTGCCAAATAAGAATCTGATTCTTTTGATTTAAGAATATCCAAATTCTTGGTCAAGGCTTGTAATTTTTCTGTTTCTTGCTTTTTCAAAGTATTTTTTACCGCAACAACAAACTTATCATACAAATAATTTATATATTTTTCATCATCATGAGTATCAATATACGTTCTAATCATAGGTTCTTTGGCCCAATATCATTTTACCTTATCCAATACCTTTAACACATATTCTTTTTTGGTCATCTCATCATATACAATATAAATATACTTTAATTATAAACCAAAATATATCAAAAAACAAAAAAAACCTGAATAATCAGATTTTTAGATTTGACATAATAAAAAAAAGCTATCTAGGAGATAACCAGATAGCCAGACTTCTGGCACCGGTTCCTCCTTAGATACTATGGAGGTTATAAAATGGGTAACGCGCGCCACTACCAACTTTATATCCTCAATAATTATTCTAAAAAAAGTCAAAAACCGGTTCCAAAAGTATATGCGCATACTCCACTTGGGTAAGTTTCCTATGAGCTAACACTTTTTGATACAAAAGTGAAATAATTTTTTACTCCAATGAGTATTCAATCTTTTTGTATTTTTTTGTTTACGACTCGTTGATAAGATTCATTACTCAAAATACAAGTAATCAATACAACTTTCCTCTATACAATAGTTAGCACATGTTATCAAAAAATTTTTTATAAATATTGACAAAAAGAAAAATAGGGATTTCTCCCTATTTAAATTCATCTCTATTTAATTATATATTTTGATTAAAATTCTACTACTGGAGCCACATCTGATCATTCTTCTGCCTCAAACAAATTAGCTTGTTCAAATCAAAACAATTTTGCTATAATATTTGTAGGAAAAGAACGTAAAACAATATTAAATGCTCTAACTGTATTATTATAATTCATTCTCTCTACTGAAATTCTATTTTCTGTACCTTCAAGTTGTACTGTTAAATCACGAAATGCTTCAATAGATTTCAATTCTGGATAATTTTCAGTAATCATCAACAATCTTCAAAGTGCTGTAGAAAGTTCTCCTTGTGCTTCTTGATATGTAGCCAAAGCCTGAGCATCTTTGATATCAATATTTGTTCTCATTGCACTTGCTCTAGCTTCTACTACTGAAGTCAAAACATCTTGTTCTTGAGCAGCAGCTCATTTAACCGTATTTACCAAATTTGGAATTAAATCAGCTCTTCTTTGATATACATTTTCTACTTGTGACCAAGCTGTTTTAACAGATTCATCTAATCTAACCAAACCATTGTATTTACTCGTAACCCAAAGCCCTAGTATCAATACTATAGCAATAATAATTAATCATGTTTTTTTCATTTAAATATCTTATAAAGAATAAAAGACTATTTAATTATAAACAATATAAACATCAAATTCAACCAGATTTTTTTATATATAATAATTTTAAAAAGCTAGGTAATAAGCGCTAAATTTTTATTTTAATCCCCAGCTCATCAACCTCATGACATTCATCATCATCAACTAAATCATCAACTGAATCCTCATCCAAAACTTCATCATCCAAATCACCTTCCACCACGTCACGGTAAAAATCAAGTAAAACCAAATACCAAACCAGCAATAATTCAAACCAAAAGCAAAGCACCAAGCCAAATAATGAGAACAACTATTAAAACAATCAACAAAGGAATTCCTATTTTTTTAGTAATTTTTTTTATCTTTTTTTGCTTAATCAATGAAGCCAAAATAAATCAAAGTATCAAACCAAAAATCCAAAATCACTCCTCTTTTTGTTCTACAGAAAAAAACTCATTTTCTATACTTGAAGCTTCATCATTTGCTATCGCCTCACTACATCTTTGATAAAAAGCATTTACTGCTCATGCAAAATCACCTTTATCTACCAATGGACGAATATCATTTTCTATAATACGTTTTACCAAAGCATCAGGCAAATCTCATTCCAATCCATATCAAACAATAATTCTGATTTTCTTTTCTTCTGTAGATATCAACAACAACAATCCATTATTTTTTCACGCTTGGCCTATCTGATTTTCGTTAAATAATTTCATTCCTATATCAAAGAGTTCATTTCAATTTCTATTTGGGAACAATACTGCAACAAACTGGTTACTTGTACTGGAATTATAGGCTTCTCATAAGGAAGATAATTGTTGTAACGATGATTGATCCAATACATTGGAATAATCTACTACATACTGAGTAATCTTTGGCATATTCATTGGATCAAAATCACTCTGTGCAAAAACAGATCATCCAAATAATACCAAAAATCAAAACATCAAAACTTTTTTAAAATAACTTTTCATTATAAATTATAAATTGTAAATTAATAACTAGATTATAAACATTATCGAGCAATAAAAAACAAATAAAAAACAAATAAAATCCATCCATCATCAAGGCAATATGCTATTTATAATTATATTCTAATTACAATTGTATCGCTTGCTTTTTGGCTACAAATTATGTTGATTTAGTGATGATTTCCTTCTTTTATTTGTCCTTTTTATTGCTCGATTTATCTAATCACCAAATTTTTTAATTATTATCATAAATTTTCCAAAATTATTCTCCATATCCCGTTTTTCCAGTTTCTACAAATTTCATAGTTTCTTTGTGGAACATCAGTTCTACCTCACCAACTGGCCCATTTCTATTTTTTCTAATACATACATCTGTAAGTCATTTTTTATCTGTATCAGGATCATAATAATCTTCTCTATGAAGCATCATTACTGCATCTGCATCTTGCTCAATAGCACCTGATTCTCTCAAATCAGAAAGTTGTGGTTTTTTATCTACCCTTCTTTCTACTTCTCTTGAAAGTTGTGATAATGCTAAAATAGGTATTTCAAGTTCTCTAGCCAATTCCTTTAATCATCTAGATATTTCCGAAATTTCTTGTGTTCTATTTCCAGAATATCAAGTAGAAGTACCACTCATCAATTGTAGATAATCAATAATCACCAAATCCAATCATTCTTTTATTTTCAATCTTCTAATTTTTGATTTTATTTGAGGGATTGTAGTAGATCATTTATCATCAATAAATATTTTCGTTCCAGAAAGTTTTTCCATAGCTTCTCAAATATTAGAAAAATCCTCAGATTCCAATCTTCATTTAGTTATTTTTGTCATAGATACACCTGATGCTGTAGATAATATTCTATCTACAATTTGCTCTGATCACATTTCCAAAGAAAACAATGCAACAGCCTTTTTTTGCTGAATAGCACTATGTTCCAAAATATTTATAGCAAAAGCTGTTTTACCCATACTTGGACGAGCAGCCAAAATCAATAATTCTCATGGTTTAAATCATCAAAGCATTTCATCCATATTATAATATCCAGACATTACTTTTTTATCATTTATTTTTTCTGGATGATCTACTATATCCATATAGTTTTCTACTCTACTATCCAACAACTCTTTGATAGAATGAACTTGATCAGAAGCAGTATCTTGAGTTAAATCAAAAATTCTTTTTTCAATTGTCTGTAAAATATCAAAAGTTTCTTTTTGTTCATATACATCTCAAATAATCCTTTGAGAAACTTTGAGAATATTTCTGAGAATTGATTTTTCCTTTACTATTTTAGCATATTCATCAGCAGAAGATGATGTTATCAAAAAACTAGATAATTCATAAAGATAATCATTGCCACCTACAATATCCAAAACTCCATCTTTTGAAAGTTGATCTCCCAATGTAAGTACATCAATTGTTTTACGAGCAGCCCAAAGTGTTTTTATTGCTTTAAAAATAAAAGAATGTTCTTTTTGATAAAAATCCTCTGAAATCAATCAAAGCCCATCACAAATATATAATAATTCTACATCCATCAAAATACCACAAAGAATTCCTTTTTCAGCATCAATATTGTGAGGTGGTAATTTAATATCTTCAAGACTAACCATAATACATAATTTTAGATTAAAAATTTCAAGTGTTAAATTTGTTTTAAATAATAGTAATCTAAAACCTAAAACATAACATTTAGCACTAATCTAAGATATTGGAAAGTTTTTTCAAGAGATTTTTAAAAAAACTAGGTCAAACCTAGCTTTCTAACATTTTTTCCACATTTTTTTCCACAAAATTAATCCCATAATTTTTCTGGATAAGCTCAAGAAGTTATCAATTTTTGTATTGAATCAATAACTTGTGTTTTATCTTGAGGATAAGTAACACCAAACCAAGAAGAATTATTAGGAAGAATATGACACATTATTTTATTACTTTTTATAAGTTGATCTAAAACAGTAGGAATATAATATTCTGAAGTCAATTCCTGACCATGATTTTCTAAAAACTTTTTAAATCAGATTTCTATATATTCCAAAATAGATGGCATAAAACCAAAAAAATTCATAGAAACCAAAGTATCTGGAGATAAAACATTCCAATTATCATTTTCCATAAAACCAATTTGTCATTCTTTTTTTACAATATTTTTAGTTTCTACAATATCAGACAATAAATCATTATTAGATCTGCAAATACCACGATTCACACTACCAAAATCAGATATAGTATTTTTCAAATAATATCAAACCAAGGCATAAATATTTGAATCTTGATTTTCCGATAAAAATTCAGCTATTTTAATAAAAGCATCTCTACCATAAAAATCATCTGCATTAAGCGCTACAAATGGAGCATCTATAAAATCCTTTGCTACTAGCAAAGCATGTGCAGTTCACCAAGGTTTTACTCTTCACTCTGGCACAGAAAATCAATTAGGTAATTTATCCAACTCTTGATAAACATATTCCACAGGCAAAAACTTTTCAAATCTATTTCAAAAAAAAGTTTTAAAATCTGATTCTATACTTTTGCGAATAATAAAAATAACTTTTCAAAAACCAGCTTTAATTGCATCAAAAATAGAATAATCAATAATAACTTCATTATTTGGACCAATAGGATCTATTTGTTTAAGTCACCCATAACGACTTCACATTCATGCAGCCATAACTACCAATATTGGCTTTTTCATAAATTATAATGTAATTATTAAAAAGAGCTAAAAACTAAACACTAAATTAAGACAGTTCTTTTAGTTTTTGTTTAGCTTTTTCATTACTTGGTTCATATTCCAAAACTCTAAAATAATATTTTTTTGCAGATCAATAATCTTGTAATTCCAAATATAAATCAGCCAATGTAAGGAGGTATGATGGTGTTGTTGGTCTGAGTTTTACTATTTTTTCCATCATTTCAACTGCTTCTCTTTTTCTATCTGTATTATACAACACTTCTACCATACTAATATAATATTTAGGATTTGATTGGTTTATTGATATTGCTTTATCAATTAGCAATTCTGCAGTTTCAAAATCACCAGTAATCAAATACATTTCTCCAATTTGCCATATAGCTTTATGATCTTGAGGATCTATTTCAATAATTTTCTTCAATAACGAAAGCGCTTTTTTGTAATTTCCTAGATTAAAATAAAAATCAGCCAATAATTTATTCAGATCTCTATCATTGGGATCAATAGCCAATCATTCTATAATTTTCTTTTCATATTCATCTAATTTTCACTCTTTTCTATAAACCAAAGCTTCATAAACTATTTTTTCTATCATTTTTTTCTTTTTTTTGGAGAATTCTTTATCAACAAGTTCTTCCAAAGAAGGTTTTTCTTTTTCTATATTCACAGAATCTTCTTGTAATAAATCTTGTTTTTCTTCTGAAATTTCTTCAGATTGATATGTATTTACCAAGTTTTCTTGGATAATTTCATTTTTAATCTTATTCAAAACCTTTTCACTAACTATTTTATTCCAAAAAACAAAAAAATATTTTGTAATATCTTTAAACAAGAAATAGAACAAGAACCCCAAAGGAAAAAGGGATAAAACAATAGTTAGTATAATCCAAGAGATAACACCTAATTTCAACATAATACAATATTTATAAATAAATTAATCCTTGATCTTTTTGATAAGATTCACAGGAACTCTAAAGAATCAACCATCTTTTGTTCTAACACTTACATCATTTGTCATAATATTATAAGAAGTCACAAATCCGCACATATCACAATTACTTTTCATACAAACTTCAGATCATTTTGATGGAAACTTTTTACTTTCTTCCGCATATTGTTCTAATTCATACATCAAACAACATTTAAGTTTACCACATCTTCATTTGAGTTTTTCTATATCCCTTCATTCTAAATTTTGTAAGACAATATTTTCTATTTCAATACTTGGTAAAGGCCTAGTGCTTTTACAACAAAGTTGAATACCATTACAACCAACTATACAATCAGTTGCAGGAGACATCTTAACCATATCTCTAGCACCAACTTGAAATAAAAATATATTTTTATCCAACGTATTTCTAAGCTCTTTTACAAAATCAGAGAAAACATATCTCTCTTCTGCATAAAAATAAAAATAAATTTGATCAGCAAATACATGATACCTAGCTGTAACAGGAGTAGATGTTGGAAAATGTTTTTTAAACATTTTCTTAAATAATGGAAATATTTGCAAAGAAAAAGCTTGTTGCTCTTCAAAAAATTTTTTTTCTTCTCATTGCAAAATACGATGAAAGTTTCATTTTCTATCAGTAGATGATGTATGTCACAAAAATATTCAAATAGTCAAAGAATTGTTTCAAGTTTGATCTGTTGTCTCATATACAATTTTATCTCATTGTTTTAATCAAGAAAATATTTCTTTGTCTTTTATCTCTACAACAACATTTTTATTTGTATACCAATCCAATACATATGCTAGATTCATAGCGATTTTATTTTTAAATTATAAATTTTTAATCTTTTATATATTCTGTCATCAATGATTCAAATTCTTCTCTAGTCAAATATTCCTTCTCCAATAAAGAGATTGAAAGTTTTTCAATAATAGATTTGTTTTTTTTGATAATATTTATTGATTTTTTATAACATGAAGACATATAATCTTGTATTTTATTATCAATACGCTCTGAGATTTCTTCACTATAAGGTTTTATAAATCTATAATCATCCATATTATTATCTCAATAAAAAATTGTTCAAAGATCTTCGTCCATACCATATTTAGTAAGCATATCTCTGATAATTAATGTTGCCTTTTCAAAATCATTTGATGCTCAAGTTGTTATTTCTTCTTTTCAAAAGAAAATTTCCTCTGCTGCTCTTCATCAAAGTAATGAAATAATTTGATCAATAAACTTGGCTTTTGAATAAAGATTTTTATCTTCATCTGGAGTCATCCAAGTTACTCAAAGAGCGTGTCATCTACGCACAATAGAAATTTTTTCTACAGGATCTGTTTGTGGAAGAAAATAAGCAGTAACAGCGTGTCAAAGTTCATGAAAAGCCACTATATGTTTTTCTTTTTCATTCATTGATTTAACTTTTTTTTCTGGTCACATTATAACTTTTTCCAGTGCATATTCAAAGTCTTGTACTCAAATTTCTACTCTACTCTCTTTTGCTATTTTCAATGAAGCTTCATTTACTATATTTTCTATATCAGCACCAACCAATCAACTTGTTCTTTTTGCCAATGATTCCAAAGAAACTTTTGAATTAGTCTTTTTATCTTTGAGATAATAATCGAATATAGCTACTCTTTCTTCATATGTAGGTCTAGAAACCATAATTTTTCTATCAAATCTACCTGCTCTAAGCAAAGCTGGATCCAATATATCTGGTCTATTAGTTGCTGCCATTACTATAATATTTGTTTTATTATCAAATCCATCCATTTCAGTAAGAATCTGGTTTAATGTTTGTTCTTGTTCTTGATGTCAACCAGTATGTCCAACACCTCTTCTTCTTCATATAGCATCAATCTCATCTATAAAAATAATAGCTCTACCAACTGCTTTTGCTTTACCAAACAACTCTCTTACTTTTGCAGCTCACATACCAACAAGCATTTCCATAAATTCAGAACCAGAAACACTAAAAAATGGTACATCAGATTCACCAGCAACAGCTCTAGCAAGAAGTGTTTTACCAGATCATGGTTCTCCAAAAAGCAAAACTCATTTTGGATGTCTAGCTCATACTTTATGATATTTATTTGGATGTTTAAGATAATCAACAACCTCTGATAATTCATTTTTTACTTCTTCCATACCTGCAACATCCGCAAATTTAGTTTTATTCTTTTGTTTATTATCCAATTTACCAACCTTTACATTAAAAGGAAATCATGATCATCATTTTGGCAACATAAACTTGAAAAACAAAATGAATATCAGAAAAAATAGAAAAATCGGACCTATTTCTTCCATAAATTTTTGCAAAAATGATTTAGTAGTATATTTTATATCAACCAAAACCAATCAAGTCAAAGATATACCAAGATCAGATAAGGATGTATCCATCGGTTTTTTTGTAGAATATGTATCAAAAATATGTTCTGTATAAGTTTTGTTTAATGACATCATAGATGTATTATCTCCAGATGAAACAAAAGTATAACCAATCAGATCTATACCATCTTTAAGTTCTATTTTGGAGAAATCTCCAGCTTTATAACGATCAATAAAACTATTTAAAGATACATCTTCTTTGTTCTTTATTACTTGAATAATATCTCAATCAACATCATAGTTTTTATAAAGTTGCAATAATCAACTTACAATAACAGCAAAAAAGACAAAAAATATAATTCCTTTTTTCATACAATAACTAAATAATACGATAAAACATCATGCAAAAATTGACTATATAAAAAAGAATAAAAAAAGCAATTGAAAAAGAAAAATTGATTTAGATAAAAAAATAAATAAACTACAAATATGAACACACTCAAAGAACAACTAAAAACAACAAATAAGTATAGTTCTATTTTGGAAAGTAATGGCATAAAAGCCATAAAAGATCTTCTCCAATATTTTCCTAGAAGCTACGAAGATAGAAGTTTTATAAAACCATTATCAGAATTAACTATAAATGAAAAATGAGTAGCTACCACAAAATGAAAAATAATAGAAAAAAAGTTTTCACCAAGAAGATGAAGAAAAGTATACGAATATATATTTATTGACGAACAATGACAATTATGACAAATAAACATATTTAACTCTTGATATCTAGCAAGCAAAATAAAAGAAAATCAACGATATATTATAGTATGAAAGCCATTTTTTAAATTATGAAAAGCAATTTTTAACCAACCAGAAATAATACAAACTTCTGACACCACACAAGAACAAACAAACATACCAAACATGTGAAGAATATATCCAATATATTCAGAATTATATGGCATAAAACCATGACGATTCGCAGAAAAAATATGGAATTTATTGGAAAACATTGATAATATTTTTGATGAGCATCTACCTCAAGAATTTCTAGAAAAATATAATCTTTTATGAGTAAAAGAAACAATAAAAAATATACATTTTCCAGAAAGTTACGAATTACAAAAAGCAGCTTTACAAAGAATATTTTTTGATAGATTACTTAGAGTTCAATTACATTCTCTTATACAGAAAGAAGAATATGAAAAAAATTCTCTAAAAAGAATTGATGAATCTGACCCTCGTCGAGAAATTATCAAAAATTTCATAGGAAAATTACCTTTTAAACTAACAAATGCTCAAAAAAAAGTAATAAAAAATTGTATAGAATCAATACACGACATAAAACCAATGATGGCTTTATTACAATGAGATGTTTGAAGTGGTAAAACTATTGTAGCAGCAACTATTGCCTATTATATGTATTATTTAAAAAACAAACAAAGTATTTTTGTAGCACCTTTGGAAGTTTTAGCCAATCAACATCATAAAACATTAGCCAAACTTTTTCTTCCTTTGTGAATACGTATCGAATTACTCACATGATCGACACCAAAAGCACAAAAAGAAAAAATCAAAAAAGAAATAAAAGAATGAAAAATTCATATAACAATATGAACTCATGCTCTTTTACAAGAGAATGTAGGTTTTTCTAATCTTTGATTTGTTGTGATAGATGAACAACATAAATTCTGAGTTAGACAAAGAGCTGTTTTCAAAAAATTTGGCAATCCTGATATATTACAAATGAGTGCTACTCCTATACCAAGATCTATGGCTTTAGCTTTTTTCGGCGAATTTGATGTACATATTATAGATGAATTACCAAAATGAAGACAACCAATAACCACAAAAATTATTTCAGAAAACGAATATATAAAATTAAAACCACGAATTATATCAAAAGTTAATGAATGACAAAAGGTTTTTATAGTCACTCCCCTTGTAGAGGAATCCGAAAAATTGGAAGAGGTCAAAGCTGCTACATCAGAGTATCAAGAAATAAAAAAACTTTTACCAGAACTTAAAAATAAAATCTGACTTATACATGGCAAAATGAATTCAAAAGAAAAGGAAGAAACAATGACAAAATTCAAAAACGGCGAATATTGTCTACTTGTGTCAACAACCGTAATAGAAGTATGAGTTGATATACCAGAAGCAACAATAATGATTATAAAAAATTCTGAAAGATTTTGACTTTCACAATTACACCAATTAAGATGAAGAATTTGAAGATCTGATCTAAAATCATATTGTTTTTTAGAAACAAAAAAGAAAACTTGAGATAGCTACAAAAGATTAAAAGCAATGGAAGAAACAAACGATTGATTCAAACTAGCCGAACTTGATCTAAAAAATCGTTGACCTTGAGAAATTCTTGGTACAATGCAAGCATGACAAACAGATATACCAATAGAAATATTATCAGATTTAAAATTTATAGAAAAAGTCCAAGAATGAGCAAAACGGTTATTAGAAAAATATCCTAAACTCAAATGACTAGATAAACTAAAGATATATTTAGAAGAAAAAATTTGAGATATTTTGGCTTAATTATTTAACCAGAGAAACTTCTGAAACAACAGGTTGTTTTATAACATCAACTCTGGTAACTTCTTCTAATTTATCAACAACAGATTTTTTTTCTAAATCTGATTTAGCATTTTTTTCCAATTTTTTACATAAATCAAGTAATTGTATTTGTACAATAGATTTTATGTATTCACTAGAATATCAGGAATTAGGATTGAAAAACATTTGAACATTTAATTTTGCTTTTTTATCATCAAAACTATCCAATAAAACCTGAGTATATTCTTTGTTTAAAATAAACGAAAATGAATTTACTACTTTTATTATTTCTTGTATAACAAACGTTATATCCAAATTTATATCTACAACAATATTTGTTTCTAATCTAAGAAATTCTTCAGAATTATATGTTTTTATAGCTTTTCTCAAAAATGTTGAATTTGGTATAATAACTCTCCTCATATCAAAAGTTCTAATCATAATATTTTTCATATTAATTTCCTCAATAATTCCAAATATATCAGATTCCATTTTCAATTGAACAATATTTCATATTTTATATTCAGATGTAGAATATATCATAATACCTGATATCATATTTGATAATGTTTGTCTAAATGCAAAACCAACTCCAATAGTAATTCAAGACATCAAAAGTTTAATATCTATACCAGCTATTGTAAAAGAGATATATATAGAGACAAATGACATAGCATAAAAAACTATATCTCAAACCAAAATAGCCATTTTTTTGGGAGATACTCAATCTTTGACAGCAAAGTTTTTGATAATTCTATTTTTTACAAAAATAGCTAATATTCTTGATAATGTAATTAATCAAAAAGAAAGTAACAAAGCAAATATTAAAGAAAGAAATCATTGAATATATGGGTTATCATAAATTATTTCCAAAAAAGAGATAGACGTTTCTATTGTTTGTTGACCAATTTGTTGGCTTTGATTAGCTAATTCACCCGGCATTTTCGTAAAAAATAATAAAAATTTATACAAAATTATATCCCATTTTTCACAAAAAAGCAAATTTTAAAGAACTTTTTTATAGGGCAAAACTTATGGATTAATAAGCCAATTTATAGGAGTTTTTCATTTTGATATCAAAAAATCATTTGTTTTTGAAAAATGTTTACAACCAAAAAATCATTTATAAGCAGAAAATGGTGAAGGATGCACGGCCTGTAATACCAGATGTTTATCTTGATCAATCAACCCTATTTTCCCCTGTGCATATGCCCCCCATAGCAAAAAAACTACTCATTTTTTTTCATCAGAAATTTTTTTAATAACTGCATCAGTAAATTGTTGCCATCAAGCATCTTTATGTGAATTAGGAGTATCTTTTCTTACCGTCAACGTAGCATTTAAAAGAAAAACACCCTGCTTCGCCCAAGAAATCAAATTCCCAGAAGAAGGAACAATAAAACCTGGAATATCTGTAAGCAATTCTTTGAAAATATTTTTGAGCGAAGGGGGAATACGAATTCCATCTTGCACAGAGAAACAAAGCCCATGAGCCTCCCCCTCCCCATGATAAGGATCTTGTCACAAAATAACTACTTTTACATCATCAAAAGGAGCCTGATTAAACGCATTGAAAATATCAGATCATTTGGGATAAATTGTATTTCAATTAGCTTTTTCCTCTTTAAGAAAGTTTTTTATTTGTTCAAAATAAGACTTCTGAAATTCATCACCAATTACTTTTTTCCAAGAAGAGTGTATTTGAATAGTAGCAATATCGATCATAAAAAAGAATTATAATTAAATTAATAATAACATCACATTAATAATTTGATATTTTTTTACAAACAAAAAAACAGCCACTCATCATAAGATGAATAGCTATTTAAATCAATATTTATTTTTTACATTTACAATGAGTTAATTCAGCGTAAGCAACAAATACTGCTGAAAGTCAAACTAATGAATAAACAACACGAGACAACACTGACATATCACCAAATATCCAAGCAACCAAATCAAATCCAAAGAAACCAACCAATCCCCAATTGAGACCACCAACTACCAAAAGTAGTAAAGCAATAATATAAACATTTTTCATAACGATATATATTTAGAATATAAAAAACAAAATAATGTTTTTTATCAAAGATCTAAACTATATCCAAAGATCATCATATCAGCTTGTCATTCACAATAAAATATGATTATCGACATAAAAATCAAGTAAAAATAAAAAACTAGTCAAATGACTAGATTCTTTAATTCAGGGCCGGCAAGACTTGAACTCGCGACGCGGAGCTTTGGAGACTCCCGCTCTACCCCTGAGCTACGGCCCTATTTTTTATCCAATCCAATAAGCCTGATTCTGTATTATGTGGAATTTTTCTAAGCTGATATAAAATCAACATCTGCACTACTCTATACAAGATAGGTAAGCTTGCACCAGCTATGGTTTACCACTCGAACACCTATCAGGTGAACTGAGAAGAAGTAGAAGTAAATAAATACTCCATCTTCACGTTGCATCTTTTCTCTGCCGAAGCAAAGTAGTTTTCGTTTCTGTGGCACTTTCATTTAATATGATTCAGCATCCATAAGATGCTAGCTTTTTTATGGTGTCAGGACTTTCCTCTCCGCTAAATAGCGGAGTACCACATAGATTGGACAAAGATGACTTTTAAGGAATTAACAAAAAAATGCAACAGAAAAATTTAGAATTGATATCTAGATTATTCTGATATACTTTCATTTATTTCAGGTTTCATCAAAGGAAACATTACTACATCTCTCAAATTATCTTGCTGAGTTAAAATAGCTAATATTCTCTCCAATCCCATACCAAATCAACTTTGTGGAGGCATTCAATATTCCATAGCCATTACAAAATCATCATCACCTGCTGTCGCTTCTTCATCTCATTTTGCAGCGGCATCAGCTTGTTTATCAAAATTTTCTTGTTGAAGAAGTGGATCTACTAATTCCGAATATGCTTTGCACATTTCCCATCCATTAACCAACAATTGAAATTGTTCTACTATTCAGATATCTTTATCAGAAATTCTAGCCAATGGTTGCATAATTACTGGATAATTATAAATAAATGCAGGTCCAATAATTTTTGGTCTCAATACTTTTTTATACAAATAATCTATCAAAGTAGTAGTTCACATAATATCCATTCTTTCAAATTCTATACCTTTTGCTTTAATATCAGATCTAAGTTTATCAGCATCATCCATACCATATTTTGTAATATCAATTCCTGATGCATCCAAAATTCCTTTTGTATAATCTATTCTTTCCCATGGCGTAGTAAAATCAACTTCTCTTATTTCACCATCTTTATCTTTTACTTTCAAAATTTTTGGTAATCATAATTTATCAAAGAAATAATCAAACATTTTTTCTGTAAATTTCATATTATCTTCATAATTTCGATATACTGCATAATGTTCTACTTGAGTGAATTCTTGCAAATGAGATGGATCTGATCATTCATTTCTAAAATCCTGACCTATTTCAAACACTTTTTCAAATCTACCTACTGTTGCTTTTTTGAGAGATGTTTCAAACGCTATTCTCAAATACACATCAGTATCATAATCATTATGATGAGTGATAAATGGCTTTGCAGCAGCTCCACTAGCAGCATTTCCAAGTATTGGAGTCTGAATTTCTACAAATCACTCTTGTATATAAAAATCTCTAAGTACCTTATAAAATTTTGACTTAAATAAAAATCTTTGATAAGATTCTGGATTCATAGTCATATCCAAATATCTTTTTCTATAAATATCTTCTTGATCCTGTAATCAATGAAATTTTTCTGGAAGAGGTCTGATTGCTTTTGCCAAAAATGTAAATGCAGAAACAAAAATTGTTAATTCGCCCTTATGTGTTTTAAACAATTCTCCTTCAACACCAATAAAATCACCAACATCTACCATTTTCTCCATAAATTTATATGCTGTCATTCACTCTTCACTTCAATCCTGTAATATATTTATTTTTTCTTCTCATTTAACAAAAGAACAATTTTCTCTATGAAACATTAATTGAATTTGTGCACTACTATCAAGTAATTTTGCAAAAGCTAATTTTCCATGACTACGATAAAGCATTATTCTACCAGCTGTTTTAATTTGTGAAACTGGATTAGCTATAACATCATTTATATCACGAAGATCTTTTGTTTCAAATTCTTTTATAATATCAGATATTAAGTTTTTCTTATCAAAACTTTGTGCATAAGGAATAATTCCCATACTTTTCATTTTTGCAACTTTCGCGATACGAACATCACGTTCTGATTGTTGTAACTGTGTCATAGTAATATATATATCAATAAATAAAATCTGAATTAATATTTTTTAACGATTATATTTTGTAGTAAATGTTGTTTGTAATGTAAATTGATAATCATTTATAGATCATTTTAATTTTCTTTGCCATACTCACCCATAAGGTTTGGTTTTCAAAGATATAGTAAAATAAGGCATAATCTGATAATCTGATTCCATCCAAGCTAACTCTGGATCTTTTGTAGGATATACAACAATATTTCGGTCAGTAACAGTTATGCTATTATCAAACAAACTTACCCAACCAGAATTATATTGTAAATCATCTACAGGAAAACGATATCATGAATAAATATTTCACAAATTATTTCAACTACAAACAAATCATTGAGAATAATCACAAGCCCAAGTATCCAAAATATTATCATAAACGCCAGATGAATTATCTATATCAAAGTCGTGATTATTTCAAGCATCAAAAGACCTAAGTTTCAACATCTGTAATGTATATAGATATTCATTATCCCCAGAAATATATCAATCTCAATTAAAATCTCAGCTATCAATAAGAGCTCTTCTGATAAAAACTCTATATTGTTTATCTTGAGAAATCAGATAAAGTTCTTTAACTCAAGTAGAATTTAATATAGCTTCTGGTCATTCTCAAAGATCTGTATCATCAGAATCACCAACAAAAGAAGTATCAAAGTCCACATTTTCTTTTACATCCAAAAATTGTTTTACATATTGACCAAATGATTGAAATGTTCAAGTGGCACATCATGTGGATAATAAAGGAACATAGTTAACATATTCTGGATCTGCATAATAACCTGTATAAGAACTACAATAATAGATAGAATGTTTATTTGGATTTGTTTGAAAAGAATTTTTATTACCAAAATTAGTAAATAAATCACAATAACCATTTATTCAAACATTCCAAGAAAAATAACCACTCGTATCACATCATACACGAGAACGATTAAAATACTCTTCATAATCTATAGTATAATCTCTCAATAAAAGATTTACCTTTTCAAACATATAATAAGTATTTTCTATTAATTTTGCTCTAATATGAAAAGAATGTCTAAATGTTATAATACTCAAATAAGCGTTTATAACAACAGTCATCATCAAAAAAAATCATGTAACAGAAATTATTATCTCCAATAAAGTAAATCATTTTTTTTTCATAAACTATATTTTTATAATAAATTTATTTAACAATATCTTTGTTTAACTGCGCTCTAGTAGCTGGTCACATTCGTCACCAAGTAGATGGTTTTTTTTCATATCATTTCAATAATCATTTTGCCAATTGATATTGATAAACAGCATTTATAGTCTGAGAAGAATAAATTCAATCTATAATTCAATTATAATATCACAAACTGGTCAACAATTGCTGTAATATTTTTATGTCAGAGTTGAACTGCCCTTTTTTAAAAGCCTGTGTAAAAGCAAAAGATCATTCAATTTCTATAGATGGAACAGTATTTTCTACTGATGACTGATAAGAAACATCTTTTTGTTTTCTATATTCTTCAAGCATAGATTTTCTTTTTTCGACAACTGCAGTATTGAAAGTATTTGTAATATCTTTTTGTAATTTAATAACAACAGGTATCCGTTTTGTTAGAGCATCTTGAAATTGTTCATTATTTACCGTTCATGTACTTTGTGAAGAAAAATTTTGGTTAAAACTAGTTATTTTTGACACAAGTTTTGCAGATTCTGTCAAAAAATCAGAAGAAGATATAAAATAAGAACATTGCATTTTACCTGCAGGCATATATTTAGAGTAAAATTGTTGAACTTCTTTTGAAATTTGTGTGAGTTCTTTATTATCATACCATTTGTCTAATAACATATTGATTTTTTCATCAAATTGCATTTCATAAAGTCACAAAGCATAATTTTTTTGTTGAGATAATTCATTTGATAAATTTGTTAATATCCTATTCCTTCTCACTTCCTTATCTATGTTATTTTGAAATACAAGTTCCAAACCAGAAAGAGAGGCTTTTTTCAAAATATGAAGTCTAGAAAAAAACTTAGCTCAACTTCATGCTAATTGTATTTGATATTCCAACAAATCTGAATTTAATTTTTTATATTTTTGATCAACTTCATTTAATATTTTAATATTATTTCAAACAGTAATCAATAATTCTTTATTTTTTTCTGAATAATCATTGAAATCATCTACAAATTTTTGAGTTTTTCACTGATAAGAAGATTTAAAACTATTAACCAAATTTGCCTGACCAGTAGCGAGTTGAGAAAGAGAATTTAATATACGAGTCTTTTCAGATTCATAATTAGCTCAACTCGCAAATAAAGAAACATTTGTATCTTTTAAAATACGTTGTTTTTGTTCTATATCCAATGCATCAGCATACAAATTAGCATAAGCGTTTAAAAATCAGATTTTTAAGTTTTTATTATCATTTTGCATTTGTTGCAAAAGTTTAGAATCATCAATAACTCACAAACATACAAGTCATTTATAATCCAATGATGTCAAAAATCATTTCACAGAATTTTGAAAATTTTGATATACAACATTATAAGCTGTATCAAACATATTTTCTATTTTTATTTTCTCTTCTGAAACTGCTTCCAAAAAAGTTTTTTGTGTGTCTGCAAAAACAGAAAATCAAACAACAAATAATCCTAAAACAAAAATCGATTTAATAAATTTTTTCATTAGGAATATATAAAATATAAATAACAAAAAATATATATCATTACTGTACAATATTTCAAGTTGATTTTATATTATAAAATAGTAATATCTCCAAAAATCACCAACTTTTAACTATTAATTATAAACTGTAATGACCCTAGTTCCAAGTGTAATAGAAAAAACAAAAAATTGAGAAAGAGCTTATGACATTTATTCTAGATTATTGGAAGATAGAATCATTTTTGTATGAGAACAAGTACATTCTGCTATGGTAAATACTATCATTGCTCAATTACTTTATTTAGAAAAAAAAGATCCTGACAAAGATATTATAATGTATATTAATACTCCTGGTGGAGAAGTATATTCTGGTATGGCTATTTATGACACTATTCAATATCTTAAATGCGATGTTTGTACTATTTGTGTCGGTCTTGCTGCATCTATGTGATCAGTTTTATTAGCTTGCTGAACAAAAGGTAAAAGATATGCTCTTCCTCATGGAAAAATAATGATTCACCAACCACTTATTTCTGGATGATGAATTACAGGACAAGCTACAGATATACAAATAGAAGCCGAAGAAATGCTAAAAGTAAAAGATATGTTAAATTGAATAATTGCAAAACATACAGGTCAAAAACCAGCTAAAGTTTCTAAAGATATGGAAAGAAACAAATGGATGACACCAGAAGATGCATTAGCATACGGATTAATTGACAAAATTATTTCTTAAAATCAATATTAATATTTATAAGATAAAATATTAACTTAATAATTCGAGCAATAAAAAGAATAAATAAAGAAGGAAATAATCACTCATCTCTCTTTGTCGCTCTGAATGAAATGAAGAGTATAAGAGAGCTTATTCTCTTCGACTACGCTCAGAGAGACAAAGCTCAAAACTTAGTTAGCCAATTTGTTCTTTATTGCGAGATAGCTTATTTTAAGATTTCAAAAATTCTTATGAACGACTATATATTAACAATCTGACTGGAAATTCATCTAAAATTAAAATCAGAAAATAAACTTTTTTGCCAATGTAAAAATCAACAAGATTTTGAAAATACAAAACCAAATACAAATATATGTCCTGTTTGTACATGACAACCAGGTGCTCTACCTACTCTAAGCCAAGAAGCTTTATACAAAGGCTTAATTTTGGGTAAAGCATTAAATTGTTCAATAAACAAAGAATCTAGTTTCGATAGAAAATCATATTTTTACCCGGATCTCCCTATGTGATATCAAATCACACAACTTTATCATCCAACAAACACAAATTGAAAAGTTAATTTTTACATAGACAATTATAGACAAGGAAAGACAATACATATATTAGATGCACATCTAGAATCAGATACCGCAAAAATGATTCATGAAAATAAAAAATCTATACTAGATTTCAATCGTGCATGAACTCCTCTGATAGAAGTTGTTACTTGACCAGATTTTTGTAGTTCTGATGAAGTTATAGAATTTCTCAAAGAACTGCAAAGAATAGTTAGATTCAATAACATATCAGATGCAGATATGGAAAAATGACAGATGAGAGTTGATGTAAATATATCAATTAAAAAAGAAAATCAAGAAAAATTATGAACTAGAGTAGAAATCAAAAATATAAATTCATTTTGATCAATAAAAAGAGCTATAGAAAATGAATTTATCAGACAGAAAGAACTTTACGAATCAAATCAAACATTTTCTCAACAAACAAGACGTCGAGATGATCAAAACAACTGTTCACACCTTATGAGATCAAAAGAAGAAGCGTTAGATTATAGGTATTTTCCAGAGCCTGATTTACCACCATTAATTCTCAGTGATGAACTATTGGAAAATATCAATAATACATCATTAGAAATTCCATATAATTTCATCAAAAAAGCAATAGAAGAATATTGATTTAACAAAGAATTTATAAACGCACTTATAACAGACAAAGAGACATTAGACTACTTCTTATCTATAGAAAATATAGATCCAAAAATCAAAGCAAAACGAATTTGTGGCCCAATAGCAGCTTGGACCAAAGAAAACTACAAAACAATAACACAACTACCCTTTTCCAAAGAAAATCTAATCGAATTTTTAACCAAATCACAAGAAGGAAAACTCATAGAAAATCAACTAAAGGATGTTTTGGAAGAAATGTTGTCTACATCAAAATCTTGTAACGAAATAATCAAAGAAAAATGATTTGATTCACCATGATTAAATGAAAATGAATTGGAAAATATTATCAAATCAGTTCTCACAGAAAACCCTACAATAGTAGAACAATACAAATGATGAAAAACTACTACTCTATGATTCTTTGTAGGTCAAGTAATGAAAAAAACCTGATGAAAAACCAACCCAAAAACGGCTGGCGAATTAATCCAAAAATTATTATGACAACAAAAAAGCTGAGAATAATCTCAGCTTTTTTATATTTTCTACATAGTTACCAACACATACACTCACAATCATAACATCAACAATCATACAATCAAATGAATCAATTTCGTATTAGTATGTTTAATCTTTGCCAATTTATCAACTGTACTATATCCAAATGCTACCAATATAGCTATAATAGCCATAGGTAAAACAAAGATCAAATTATATACCAATAGATAAATATATCACCAAGTATGTAATTCTTTACTTTCCGCACTTAAATAACCAAGAATAGTGAAATATGGTCATGAAGAACAAGGCAACAAGAAAACACTTACCAAAAGTCAAATAAAGAAAGCTCACCAAGGAGAAGATACACCATGAATCAAATCTTGCATTTTAGGTCTCCATGACATAGGAACTTCCATTACAAAAAACTTACCATACCAAAAATAATCTTTAAGATTGGCTAATCATACCAATATTCACAAAATTCAAACAATAAGTTTTAATATAAATGTGTTTGTCATATTTGCCAATGCTGAAAACAATCACAAACCCATAGCAAAATAACTAAGAAAAACAGCAAAAGCAAAAAGCAAACCAGCAAGTAATGTCTTTCTTCTACTTTGATGTCTACTTAAAATAGCAGTAAGTAAAAGAAGCATTACAGCAAAAGCACAAGGATTGATACTATCAGCCAAAGCAGCTGGCATCATTATTCCAAAAAATTTCATTCTCTTGTTTAATACATCTTTATCATCAACTATATTTTCACCCAATATCAATTCCTCCTCCAAAGATAATTCATCTTCAATCAATTCATTATTTTCATCAATTGATTCATTTTCAACAGATTTTATAATAACTCATTGTTTCTGACAATTTTCATGAGTACAATTTTGATGATCACAAGTCATTGGATCACAATTTTCATCTGTACATCATAAATGAAGTTCGTCTAATTTTTTTTCGAAAAAATCAATAATAGATTTATCTCATGCAAGATATGTACAAGAATCCAAATTAGAATCTATAATCAGCATAGGAACACCAACTTGATCAGAAGGTAATCCTAATTTTTCAATATATTCATTAAAAGTATCCAGATTATTTCTATTGAAGTAAATTTCTTTTTTCTCCAAAGAAAAATATTTGTCTACATTTTTTTCTACAAAAAATTTCTCAACTTTTATACAATGAGGACAACCATTTCAATAGAAAAAAAGATAATCCTGAGCAAAACTCATAGAAACAAACAATCCAAACAACAAAAAAAATCCAAGTATTAATTTTCTCATATCATATATAACAAAAAATAAATTTTCTATACTAAACAGCAAAACCTACAACAATAGAATTATCAATTTTATCATGCTTTGAATTATCAAACAAGGATTTATAATCTTGATAATTATCTATTCCAGATATTGGTTTCAAATTATGATTAGAGATATTTTTTTCTTTTATATCACTAGAAACATCTTTGAGTTTACCCAAAAAATCAACAATACCACCAAGTTGTTTTCATAATTTATCTGTTTCATTATCATCCAAAGATATAGCTGCCAATTTTTGTAAACGCAAAAACTCTTCTTTACTAAGCATTATATATTTTATAATTTAAAATTATAATTAATTAACTTTTATATTTATACTGCCTTCAACTTCAGGTCTATCATCAAACGTAACCTTTGCTTTGATTGTATAAGTACCAGGGGTATCATACACTGTAGATGTACTTACACATTCTCTACCATTACATTCCAATATTTTTCAATTACCAAAATCCCAATAAATTCTTTTTGGTAAACCATTTATACTTAAACTCATAGGCACTCTATCATTAACTCTAGCTATTTGTCCAGGATGTGAATCCAAAACAATATTTAATTCTATAGTTTGTTTTTTTACTATAACAGGAACTGGTAAAAGAATTTCTTTTGTAATTCACTTTTTAGTAGTAATAGTTACTTTTGGATTAAATGTTCAATTTTCTTTTGTTTGATCGTAATTATATACGTGTTGTACAACTGATTGAGAAATATTCTTTTTTATTTCACCATCTCCAAAATCCCACGTAAAATAAACAATTTCATCTTCTGGATCATTGAGTGTTGTTGTAGAAGCATCCAATGTTACTGTAAATGGAGAAGTTCAAACAGAATCTGGTTTAATTATCAATCTACCTATAATAGAATCTCTATTAACATAGATAGAAAATGTTTCTACCGTTTTAGCATTTGTAGACGAATCTTCAACTAAAATTTCTACAATATGTTCATTTGGAGAATCAATAGTAAATTCAAAATTTTTATTATCTGTAGATAAAATAGGTAAACCATCCAAAGATATTTTTTTAATAGCACGAGGATTATTTGGAATTATAGAAATCAGATTTAATTGGATAACTGTTGGTATTTCAGAAATTGTAACAATATTATTTACAAATGTATTCAATCAACTTTGATTAAAAGCAGTAAACTTTGGAGATCAAGGAGATTTATAAGACAAGTCATAGTTTATCTTAAAATCAGTTGCTCATACTTCTATATCTTCACTTTCACAAGATCATTTTTTACCTTCATCTGTAATAAATTCTACTTTCAAAGAATAAATACCAGCAGAAGGAAATTCGTAATCAAAATACGTTTGTCTAGATTTTGTATTGGCCAATGTTTTTTTACCATCAAGAACCAAATATTGATATTCTACTACATTAGCAGTTGATTCCAAAAATTGTAAATTGAAATTATAAGATGTTCACTCTGTATTTGTTGCCAAAATTTCACAAACAGGAACATCAGATTGTTCTACCCTCAAAGGAAAAACATATCAATATTTACTCAAATCTGGAAATCTAACAGTGACAGCATAAAGTTGTGCTTTTTTATATGTATAAGTAAACGTAGATGCATTTTGTTTGTCCACTTCTCAATCACCATCAGCATCCCAAATAACTTTATAATCTTGCAAAGAAAAATCTCTAAATACACTAGAGGCATCAAATCTGATTTTACTTGGAACTTTTCAAACTATCATTTCTGTATTTGCATCATTATATGTTACGTTTCAATCAACAGGACTTACAGAAACCTCAGAAACAAAAACAATAGATCATGCTGGTACATCTTTTTGCATTCTCTCACCAGTCGGAACATTAACATAATCAACATTCAAATTCATAGAATACTCCCCTTTATTAAAATATATACAACTTCATTCAAATTTAGCTGTAGACATATTCATAGGTATACTTTGACCATTACCACAATCCAATATTATTTGGTTAAATTTAGCTTGTCCAAAACTTGGCAATATCTGTCCATTAAAATAGCTAGTATTAAGTTCAAAAGACATCAAAGATGGAGCAATCAAACTAACACCAGGAGTATTAGAATTTATATATCATTCTTTAAAATAAACTTTTGTCACTATTAGTCTATTATTGTCTACTACAGAATCTACTGAAATATTTTTGATCATATCCAAAACTCTAGATCACAAGAATATTCATCATACAAACAATATAAAGCCAAAAAGCAATCAGAATCAATATCATATTTTGGATTTATTCTTTACACTTACCAATCTATATCAGTTTACAACCAGCATTCACATAGCCAAGAAAATAACCAACCCAAAGAATGTCACAGAAAAAACCTGCAATAAATTTCTTGTAGTTTCTGGATCCAAACCTACACTACTAAGTTGCGCTGGATTATTTATAAGATAATAAAATATACCAACCAATCATCAAACCAAAACTATCAATAATACAAAACATCATATCAAAAATCATTTCATAGATAACTTTGATCAAGAAGGTTTTTGTACAACAGTTGGCTTGTTTACATGATTTGGATTGTACCCCAAAGCCTCAAGATTTTTGTTATTTTGTTGATATTGTGCAGAAAGTTGCTGTGCTTGCTGATAAACTTGCTGTTTTTGAGTATCAGGAAGTTTGGGATTTTGAAGCATCGCAGCAAGCTGGTTGTATTGTTGTTGCAACAATTGTTGTTGCTGAAGTATTTGTTGAATCTGTTGCTGATTCAAAACAGCATCAACTTTTTGTGCTGCCTGAGTATTTGTTTGTTGTTGTGGAGCTGGTTGTCACACATTTGGAGACTGCCCTGCTTTTTGAAAAAATGGATCAACCATGAAATAATATAAGATATAAAATTCGCACGAATGATAACAATATCAAAAAGATTTACAATGCAAAATTACACAAAAGCAATTACCAAGAAACTTTAGTCAAAAAAGTCAAGTCAAATAAACAAAAAACCTTACACTTCCATTGTATTTATATTCAAAAAATTTATATATTTTTAATGAGATTTTTTTACGCAGAAAACACATTATATGCCAAAGCAGATGAATCATCTCCTACAAAAATTGTTTGATACAAAACATATTTTAATTCACACTTTACTAATCGTTTTTATATGATTATGAGTTTTTGGTGTAATTCAAAGTACAAAAGCCCAAGAATGATGAGAATGATTTTCTATTGTAAATACACAATTCCCTTTGATAAACAAAAATATATGAAATTATATAACCACATCAAATTTTGGAAATATAATACTCTGAGCTTCTTGACCAATTAGCCAATTTACACGAAATCGAAGTTGAATAAGTACAAAATTATATCATCCATATACAAGTAATCCCATTTCTAATACAATTTACTTCAATAATTTTGATGACTCTCAATCTACAGATGACAATGCAATCCCACTAGCTGATTCTATTAGAGACTTTACGTGATGAACAGAATGACAAAATTGATGGAGATATAAATATTTATTATTTGGCGATAGTTTATCAACTGCAACAATGACCTGATGTTTTACTACAGATCAAACAGAAAAAGACTGTAATTCATGTACAAGCGAAACTAATTATATTGGGCTGGACAGTACTTGTGAACCAGAAAGCCTTCCCAAATGATATACAGAAATATGAGATTTTTTTATCAACGAAGTAATTGGTTGTACTATTTGAGAGTATACTAGTTGTGGTATTTATGAATACGAATGTATATGGGATGAATACGAAATAACTTATTCTTGTCCTGGAAACCGAAGTTGTTCTAATGTAGATTTTTATTGTACACGAGATGAAGAAATAACTCAAGAAAACACAAACTTAACATGACTAACTTACAATACAGACGATAATATTCGACAAATATGAGCAAACCCAATTTCTACATACAATTTTGCAAATATCGGTAAATACTATGCACATCCATGATCTTGAGATTTAATGAGTAATATTCCTATTATTCGAGAACGAACAAGTAATCTCACTTGAAAAATAAAAATTGTAAATACACTAGATGATGATATATACAATTGTGGAAATGGTATAATATACATAATATATATTGGTAATATATCATCAACTTGATTACTTTTTGGAGTAAATCTAATAGAATACAGAACATTAAATAATTGATTTTCATGAGTAACAATAGAAAAAGAAATAAATATAAACAACTGACAAAAAATATTTTTTGAAATAGATAATCGTTGAGACAATCAATGCGATGGTACTTGGAATCATATACAAATACACGATATTACAGATTGAGAAGAAGCACGATTACCACCAACATTTACAGAAGACGGAAAATATTGATGAGCAATTGAATTTAACTGAAGTCAATCTTATAGTCTTTGAACTTGAATAAATCAAAAATCTGGTATAACAATTTCAGCTTGGATAAAAACAAACGACAATACTCAACCACAATGAATTATTACAAAACAAAATTCTTATTGAATAGTTCTAAAAGATTGAATGTTTTATGTATCTCCAAGTACTTATTGGTTTTGACATAATACTAATATACCATTAGAAAACTGAATTTGGACTCATATAACATGGACATATGATTGAGAAACTATGAATTTCTACAAGAATTGATGACCATCAAACCCAAATTGATCATGACGAACATATAATATAGTTTGACAATTATTACCAAATGATAATTTGGCTTATATATGATTAGATGAAATAAATGGTCGATGACGAAACTGAGTAATAGATGAAGTACGTATGTACAACACATGATTTACAGCACAACAAGTTCAACAACTCTACGAATCAAACCTCAAAATAGTAGAATGAACCGACCCATATCGAGAATTTATAAGCAACAAAACTTGATTAATTGATTGAACATATCATTATACATGAACATATGGTTCATCAAATAAAACAGGAAGAATAGTTGTAGATATATCTTGACCATTAGTTAGTATTGATTGAATAACCGAAGACGAATCAAAAGACCTAAATATAACTATAAACTGAACAGATGCTAATTGAATTAGCTGATATCAACGAAGACGGTATCTAGATTGACAACGAACAAATCGAACAAATTGGACAATGAATGATGAATTTACGATCCCAGCAAAAGATGAACCAACAACATGACAATTGGAAGTAAATGTCAAAGATAGCGTATGACGAATAACCAATCGATCTTGACAAATAGAATGGTCAAATATATGACCTGTTTTGGAAACATTAAGTTGAAACACAAATATCACCTGATATATAGAAGATAAACTAACTTTCTTTGTAATAGCTACAGATACAGGAAACAATGATATTAGCTACCAATGGTATATTGAGGAAGAAATTGAAGATGAACTCGAAGATGAACTCGAAGGAGCTTTTGGATTTAATTTTTATAATTTTGATAAGGTATTTGCTCAAACAACAAATCGAAATGAAATACTATGAGCAACATGATCTTCTTATACAACCGGGAGAGATTATGCTTCTACATGAAAATTTCAAGTAATCGTAAAAGACTCTCAATGAGCAGAAAGTATGATGATTTTTTCTGGAGAATGGTTTGAAGTAGAAGAATGAACTATACCAGATTTTTGAAATAAGTCAGAAAGTTTAAACTGATGATATACTGCAACAATATACACAATCCAAACTATTAATGACATTTTAAAGAACTGACTAATATGAAATTGTAGTTTATGATTAGAATATCAAAGCATAATATATTCATCAACTAATATTTGAAATGACTACTGTATCATTGAAGATGAATATAATAACCAAATACTCTTATGACGATACCGAATTAATCGATACGACACAATATTTGCTCTTACAGGCAAAAAAGAAAATCCATATCTAATAAATACTATAGATGATCCATTTGTACTACAATTTCAAAATACAAATCTAACTTGATTCTCACGAACTATAAGTTGAACAAACAATCCAATCACATGAAATTTCAATATTTTTGATGATAATCTAATCTGATTATATAATTTTGATAAAATAGTAATCGCAGATTCAGAAAATGATTTTATGCCTATCCAATCAGGTAAAAATCGATCATATCTTAGAAGACCTAGAGGTGAAACAATTTATACATGATTACAATATGATATATTACATAAAAAACGAGTTATTGGTACTGGTGAAGATCTTTTTATAGATAATAAACTTATCAATCCTGGTAACTTATACGGTGACGCTGTTATTTGACGAACAAGTCCTGTAAATTCCACAGTACTAGTAGAATATTCTTTTGAATTAGACCCAAATAGTAATCAAAGCTGTATAGGGAATTGAATAGAATATAAATTTAAATTAAATACATCAACAATCCATACCTGAGAAATACCAGAATTATGAACTACAATATCAGACAGCAAAGTAATAAAAATAAAAACATGAGATTCGATATATTTTGAAATAAATAGTAAACAAAATGATTTTTGCGATGTTGCTATATATGATATCAAAGTATATCAGTTACCAGAATCAAATCTAATTCAAAAAAGCCAATATCGATGAACAAATGTATGAGCAAATTATTTTGAAAATGGTAAATATTGATGAGCTTTGGATTTTTTTGGTGATAATCCTCTAGGTCAATATGTAAGTATATGAACTGGTATTTTCGCTCCAAAAATGAGTATTAGTCTACGAGCATATAAAATATGAGATCATTCACCTCAAACAATCATAGAAAAGCGATGATCGTATTGATTAATTATTAGTGGAAATAAACTTCACGTAGTAGATAATTATACATTAATTAATACACAAATAGAAATTCCAAACTATACTCGAACTCAAATAGGTCGAAGTCATAAATGAGAATCAGCCGATATTTACATAAATGGTAAATTAGAGACAACAGTTTATACTGTAAGTAATTTAGCACCAAATAATCATTCAACACAAATTTGATATATTTTTCCACATGGTCAACGATTAGGTTTGTTGGATGAAATATATATTTATAGTTGAAACATATCTAGCTGACATTTTGCTACACTTTACGAACACAACTTAAATAAAATAGCTTGGGATAGATGGACATGGACTAGTAATCAAATTTGATGAATAAACGATGGTCGATATGATTTTACTGGATCAATAAATTGAAATAGCACACAAACATGAGAAATTCGAAGAGATTTTACAGCTCCAGAATTTAGTTGACGAAGTTGGATTATGACTGGTAGTCAACTAACATGATTTTCAGATACTGGTATTTTTGTATTGTGACAAGAAGACGTAATACTTTCTGGTATATTACTTACAGGCGTTTGAAAATGAATTAATACATGAACATATATTTGGAATATTGATGACGATTGAAGTATAGAATCAACATGAGATACTATTTATATAAATTATGATTACACAGCTTCTCATATTATCAGATTCAGTGTAGAAGATTTGGCATGAAATCTACTAAATATAACTGGTAATATAATTTGGACAGACGTTAATTGACCTATATTTAGCTGATGGGAATGAACAATTTGATTTGAATGAGACTCTCTAACAATAACCTGAACATTTAACGCATCAGAGCCAGAAGATGTAAATATAACAATAAATTCATCATCATGATACGATCGAGATCTTGATAATGATGGTGATTTTGAAATACTAAACACATGAAATAATATCGAAATAACTTTCCCTACATGAGCTATAATGCCAAATTCTAGTGGTATTTTGGAAAAAACAATAAAAATAAGGGCTACAAATAATCTAGGCTTCAAAGAAATAGAATCTGTGAATTTACAACGAGAAAATGTTGGCTGACCTATATTTAGTGGTTTATTGGATAATAATGATGATCCTATCATTGATAATGAAATAATTTTAAATGAAAGTGAAAATATCGAAATAAAACGAACATGAATAGATCAAAATGATTTATATACGACAGGTTTTTCTCGAACCATAAGGATTCCATGAACATGAGATCTTGTATTTACATGAAAAACGGAAATAAATATACCAGCCCAAGACGAACCAATTATCTGAGAAATAGAAATTATAGCAGAAGATGTTTGGTGATATCAAACTTTTTCTACTTGAACTATCCAATGGATAAATAACTGACCATCTCTTACAGCTCAAGAAACAGAATATACATGACTAGTAGAAAAACCTATCACATTTACAATCACATGATTTACCGATACAGGTAATAATCTAGAAGATTTTACTTATCAACGATATAGTTGACATACTTGTAGTAGCTGAAACGCAATAACTTGAGAAACAAACGATACATACACAAAAACATATGACGTTATTTACGCATGAAATTTCTCCTACCAAATATTTGATCAACAATTATCCGGAACTTGTCATGATTTCACTGGTATATGGCAACTTTTTGATGAAGATACAATAACTAGTATTTGAAATACATGAACAGATTTAGAATGATCTGATACAAAAACAATAGATATAGGTTGACCAATTATACAACAATGAACTATAGGAATTTGTTCATCATGATCTATTTCTACAAGTTATTTATGAACAGGTATAGGAAATGATTATTGTATAATAAATAGTTGATGAACCCAACAAATTGTTCTGGGACGATACGGAGTAAATCGATATAATACCCTATTCACATTAACAGGTACCATAGAAAACAATTATTATATTATAAGTTCCAAAACAAATCCTTTCGAAACAACAATTCAAAATACTGATCTTACAGGTTTTTCTCGAACTATAAGCTGAACAAATAATTCAAATATAGATAAATTTAACATTTTTGAAAAAAATCTAATCTGATTATATAATTTTGATGAAGTATTATTGGCTGATTCTTTAGAAGATTTTATGCCAACTCAATTTGGTAAAAACTGGTTGTATCTAAGAAGACAACTATGATGAAATGATTATACATGATTACAATACCATCCAGAAAGTCAACAACGAATTGTTAGCAATCCTATACAAGAATTTGACTGACTATTTATCAGTAATAATAAAATAAATCCTGGTTATTGATATTGAGATGCTGTACTTGGACGAACTAGTCCAATAAGTGCTGATATCAAAGTAGAACTTAGTTTGATTGACGATAACTCTACTTGTGGTGATGGTATAACATACAAATTATTTAACGAAGATATAGAAATATCTTCTGGTACATACGGAAATCACACAATAAATACAAGTATCACAAAAAATGATAATTTATATTTGAGAATAAATAGCAATCTAGACAACGACTGCGATACTACAAATTATCGCATAAAAATATATCAACGTCCAGAAACAAATATAGCAAACAATGTTCGTACTACACCTACATTTGGAATCAATTCATGAGCAAACTATATTCAGACTGGTAAATTTTGATGAGCCATTGAATTTACAGAAAACAACAAGTTTATCAATCTTGGTACTTGATTACACAATACTTGAGCTATGAGTGTAAGCATGCGATTATACAAAACATCAGATCAAGCAAATCAAACAATTCTGATCAAAACAGGTTCTTATGGTATTTCTATATTCAACAATACTCTACAAGTCACAAATAAAACTACTCAACAACGATTTGATACACAGATAGAAATTCCAAACGATACATGGACTCATATTTGACGAAGTTATGATTGATCTACAATACATATATATATAAATGGTAAACTAGAAAAAATTCAATGATTACAATGAAGTATCGCCCAAAGTTCAAATCCTACATATATATGATATAGTCCTTCAAACGGACAACGAAATTGAATGATTGATGAACTTTATATATACAGTTGAGCAATATCTAGCTGACATTTTGCTACTCTTTACGAACATAATTTAAATAGAACCGATTGGGATAAATGGAATTGGACTAGCAACACATCTTGATCAATAAACGAAGGTAATTTTGATTTCACTATTACATCAACCTCACAAAACTGAACTACAAATTCTACATGATGAGAAATACGAAAAGATTTTAATGGTCCTCTATTCTCTTGACGATCTTGGGAAGTAAATTGAACAACAAATTCAACAGGATGAAACACAATAGAAATACCATGAAAATTTTGAATTACACTTTCTTGAATACGAAATGAAAATTTTTGATTATGAATAAATACATGAAGTTATCAACGAGATATTGACGATGATTGAACAATTGATGCTACACAAGAAACAATTACTATTCCATATCAAAATGCAGTAGAATCTCGTATTATAAGAGCAATAATTGAAGATAAAATATGAAACACAACCACAATAACAGGTGAAATAAAACGATTAAACGCAAATCCTCCTACATTTAGCTGATTTCTGTGAACAACTTGATTTGAAAGCCAAGCTCTTTTGGTTTCACGAACTGGAATATTACCAGATCCATCAAGCACAAAAATTGATTGGACTATCAATGAATGATCGATAATATATCAAGATACTGGTACAACAATAACAATACCAGTTCAAGACGAACCAACAATAACAAATATATCAGTAAAAATAACTGATGAATATTGATTTGAAATGACAAATGAAGGAAATATTGAATGGATCAATATTTGACCAACAATAACTGATACAATAACCGAATATAGCTGAGTTGTAGAAAAGCTACTTGTATTCAATGCTGTATGAGTAGATACATGAAGTCAACTAAATTACCAACGATACAGTACTTGATGATGTCCTATAAATCAAATTATAGCGTGAGAAACATCAGAAAGTTATAGTACAAAAAGAGATATTCCTACAACATGATATTTCTCTTATCAAATTTTTGACAATCAATGATCTTGATCTTGTCATAATTTTGTTGCAATACGAAGCGATCAAGTACTAAACACATGATCTACTATATATACAACATGAATAGATTTACAATGATCAAACACAGGACAAATAGCTATCACAGGTACAATAATAAATATTTGAACAAAATGAATCTGTGCAAGCAGTGAAGAATATACATCATATACAGCAAACTCACAGTCGATTGGAAATGACTACTGTATAATCCAAACATGAGATAATGTAAATTCTAGAGTTGTCGTATGGTTCAACAACATCAATATAAACAGAACATTCTTCTCTATAACAGGAAGCTTATTTCAACAACAACGATTATTATCACCAACAAGCAACTTATTCAATATAAATATAATAACAAATAATCTAACTTGATTAACACAAACTATAAGCTGAACAAATAATTCAAACTACATAAGCTGAAATATATATACATGACTTCTTGCTATGTATAATTTTGACAAAATATTACTTACAGATTCTCAAACAGATTTTGGACCAATACAAAATTATAAATGACGAAATTATCAAAGGAGACCTAGAGGTACATGAAACTTTACCGATTTACAATATGACCCTGTTAGTCAACAACGACTTGTATCAACACCTATACAAGAATATGACGGTATGTTTATAAAATCAAACACATTAAATCCTGGTGATGATTACGGTGATATTGTACTAAAACGAACTAGTCCATTTCACTCAAATATAGAAATTAATTTCAATCTAAGCGATGCTATTGCAAGTTGTGGAGATGGAATCAAATATGAAATATTAAAATGAACACAAAATATACATTCATGATCTTACGGAAACCAAACAATACAAACAACAATTTCAGAATCAGAATCTTTGTATTTCAAAATAAATAGTAGTTGAAATAATTTATGTGATACAACAAATTATCGTATACAAATATACCAATTACCAGAAACGAATATTTCTCAAAACCAAACTTTTGCAACAAACAGCTGAGCACAATATACTATTGAAGGTAAAAAATGATGAGCCTTCCAATTTACAAACAACAATCAAACAGTTAACCTTGGTACATGATTGATAAACACCTCAGAGATGAGTATAGCTTTTCGAATAAATCCAGAAAACACAAATTGAAATCAAACAATCATACAAAAATGATCTTCATATGGTATTGCTTTATCTAGTTGAATAATATATGTAACAAACAAATCAACACAACAACGATTTAATACTGAAGTAGAAATTGAAGCAAATAAACGAACTCATATATGACGAAGTTATGATTGATTAAATATGAAACTTTACAAAAATTGAGAAAATATACGAAGCAAATATATAAATTGATCTATTTGATTATCAACTGAAAATACAATAATTTGATATAGTATAGAACACGGTCAATTTATAGGTAAAATAGATGAAATATATATCTATAATTATGTATTACCACAAAACATTATCACATTGTTACACCAATATAATTTAAACAAAATTTGACCATATAATCGATCTTTGACAGAAAACAAAGATGCATTTATAAATTGAACATACGACTGAAAATACAATCAAAACATAATATTATCAAACACAACTTGATTTAATATAATAATAGATTTCAATTGACCTATTATAAAAAACATAAATTGATTAACTGGATTAGAATCTAAAAATCTTACAATTACTTGAACATTTTACGATAGTTGAAGTCAATTTTCTTGATATCAACGAAGATATATAGTAAATCAAAATCCAACAACTCGAAGCCAACGAAGTAATTCATCAAATTTTACAATAACAATACCATCACAAATAGAACCTATTACAGGAAACCTAGAAATCAAAACTAGAGATATTTTCTGACAAGAATTAATTTCCACAAATAATATATCTTGGCAAAATACAGGTCCAATAATATCAAACAATCAAGTTTACGAATATATTGCAGAGGTTTGATCAAACATTACCTTTGTAGCAAATGCTTTAGATGAATGAAGTAATTTAACATACCAACGATATACTTGACATGATTGTAATGAAATACTTATTACAGAAACAAATTCTACACTTACTATAGGAAGCAATATACAATGGACAGGTTTATATTCTTTCAAAGTTTTTGACAATTATCAAGAACCTTCTATTTGTGTAAACCTTACTTGAAATTGGCAAGATCAACTAGGATTTCCAAATCTTACAGTATATCTTACATGAGATGGAAAATGATGAAATATTACAGGTAATCGAAATAGTTTAAATTGATTGTGGGCTTGATACTCACAAACAGGAAATGAAATAATAGTTAATGGTCAAAAATGAATTTGTGCATTGACAGGAAATAAAACAGAAATAATTTATACACGAAAAGAAGAAATACAATGAAATGACAGCTGTATAATCCAACTTGATAATAATGAATATATTTTATTTGCATTTGTTGATATACATACTTGATTCTTGGCATCACGAATACAACCATTCCCAGAAATCACATCAGACAAAAATTTTATTAATCTTTACTCAAATATATATATTCCAGAAATTACAAATTTTATTATTAACCGATGATGAGAAACAACACAATGATCTTGATTAATAAATAAAACAACAACATGACAAGATAATACATTGATTAGAAAATATTCTTTTGATAGAATTTTAATCACAGATTCTACAAATGATTTTGGTAAATTTGAAAATGAATATAATTGGAAATATTTCCGAGATAATTGAACTACGACAGGAGATTTTGTTTTTAACCCAAGGACACAATCACGAATCATAAACGAGCCTTTACAAGATTATGAATACATATTTATAAATAGTTGACAATCATACCCTTGATCAAATAAATATGGTAATCTTGTATATGAACGAACTAGCAATATAAGCTGAAATATAGATATAGAAAACAAAATAGAAAATGCAAATCCATGATACTGTACAACAACAGATTGAATTATCTATACAATCAAAAAATGAAACTCATACGAAACAAGTAATACAATATATACCAAAGACTTATCAGATCTAACAGAAAATACAACTACAGAAGCAACAATCAATTCTGGTGAAAAAATATATTTTGTTATCGATTCAAAAAACAACAATCAATGTGATAAAATTTCATTCGATGCAAAAATATATTTTAATTCAATTCATGATTTTTCAGCAAGTTGACAAACATTACAAACATCATGAGTAACATATTGAGAGTTAAATTCTAAATTCTGATGAGCATATACTTTTTCTACAAATACATGATTTTTAAATATAGGTACTATAAACAAATTAACCTGACTAACATTCAGTTCTCGAATCAAAATTAATTCAACAGAAAATCAAACAATTATATACAAACAATGATCATATTGATTAACTATCAAAGATTGATCACTAAAAATAACAACAGATGAATGACGACGACACAATACAAATTCTTATACTACTTCAATACTAACTAACTGACAACGAAATCATCTACTACGAACATATGATGGTACAGATATGTATATTTATGTTAATTGAGAACAAACACGAACAAATAGAATAGTTTGATACTACCCTACAAATTCAAACCCTACAATTATATGACGAAATAATAATCACGGACAACTAAATTGATCTATTGATGAATTACATGTACGAAATAAATTTATAACATCAAATGAGGTATCAGATATATACAATATTAATTTTAGAAAAATCAATTGAACACAACGAGATTTGAATTTCTCACAAACATGATTAGCTGATGGTATATATACACTTACTTGAATAGTAAATTGAAACAATATTTTTACATGAAAAATAATTATAGACAATAATGCACCTATAATAGAATTCACAGATTATACATGAAATGAATCTGAAGATTTATATATATCTTTAACTGGTTATGATGAATCAACAAGTATTTCATGATTTATTTATAGATATAAAAAACCAAATACCTCTTCTTGGTCAGATCGATCAACAACTAGATCTCGACAAAGTTCTTGAAATGAAATAATTATAGAAACTGAAAATGAACCTACTACTTGAATATTGGAAGTAAAAATACGAGATCAATCAAATAACAACAAAATTTATACACAAACAATAGAACGATTAAATCTAGCTATAATTACAGAACCACTATTAGTAACTGGTTACGAATGATCTACAATCGCATTTACTGCTTCATGATATGATCCTGGTAATACAACAAATACTTGATATCAACGATATCTATCATCAGATTGTTGATCTTGAACAACAATAGCATGAGCAATATGAAAAACATTTACAACAGGTAGAAATGAAGCTTCTATCATAGGTTTTTCTTACAAAATAAAAGATGCTCAAAATCTTCGAAGTGAATGTACTATAGCAACAGGAAACCGACTTAATATTATTCCAACTGCAAAAGATATTTATATAAACGCTAGTTGAAACGTATATATAACATTCAATGCAACTTGATCAGATCCTGGTAATACTAATTTTGCTTATCAACGATATTCTTGAACTTGATGTACAAACGAAATATTAAATCAAACATGACAATCATTTACTACATGAAGTGAAAAATCTGGTACTCGAGAATTCTCTTATTATTTACGAGATGCCAACTGAGCAACATGAGTAAACAACATAAATACATGACGCGAATGCCAAATAGCAACATGAATTCGACCATATATAAATCCAGTTGCAAATAATTTTGATATTAGCACAGATACAACAAACAAGCTTGTAACTTGAGATCGAAGAGATGCTTCAAATGCAAAAGATCCAGAATTTAATACTACTATCACAGCAGTTATAAGTTCATGATCAAAATGATACTGTCAAATAACAAACAACCGAATTTCATTCCAACCAATATTAAACAATATTTGAACATGATTTTGTGAACTTACACTAACTGATGGAAATTACAGATCTACAATAATAAAAGCATACGCATTAAACATAGATACAACAGCGCCAATCACAACAATTACAACATGAAGTCATGAATCATTCAAATTGTTATATCAAGACACATCTACAACGACAGCATACTACAAAATATTAACTTGAGTTTGGAATACTAGCTCATGCTGAACATCTTGATATACAACATATATTTCATGATCAACAATAAATATAATTTATACGCCATCAACAACAGATTACAGAACAATATGTTACTATAGCCAAGATATTCATGGAAACAAAGAAAATACAAAAACACAATTATTTACACAACCAAGAGACGCTGTACCATTCAATGTTATTTTCTCTAGTAACCCATTTATGAATGATATATTTGAAGCAACAATTACAACAAACAAAGCATGTACAGGAACACTTACATGATTAAATTGAACCAAAACTTTATCATTATCAGAATGAACCAATACAATAACAGGAAATTTCACAGAAAGCAACTGACAAAAAACAGCTTATATTAATTTACAAACTCAAAACACAGGAGAGATATTTACTCGTACTCATACGTTTACGATAGACCAAACTCCTCCAAGCATTCCAATAATAACAGAACAAATTGAAAATAATGACTATTATATAATAAAACGAAGTCCTTCTACAGACGATGTTTCTGGTATTAAATGATACAACTATGAGATCAATAACCAATATACAAAAGTAAAAGAATGATTTACTGATGTTACTTATCTAAATATACCAAAATCTGAAGTACAATACAATTCTTGGATTTCTATCAAATTTCAATCTCAAGATAATGTTGATAATCTAAGTCAACGATCGTCTATTGTTTCTATAACAATTCCACAACAAGCACAAACAACTACAATAATAGATACAACACCAAATCAATTTTCTTTCACAAAAACAACAAATGCAAAAAAGAATACATTATATACATCAAATGAAATAGTGATTTGATGATTAAGTAATAATACATCTATACCAATCAGTCTTTCAACATGAAGTTTGTTTATAAACGATACAAAAATAACAAGTAATTCTGGTTTGGTTAAAAATTGAGATATTGTTTATATACAATTAAATTCAAGCAATTCATACAATGAATCAAATCATACTATATTAATAGCAAATTGAATATCTGCAACATATACTATCACAACAGAAAGCAATAAATCAACTTCAACAACATCTTTCTTAGACGAATTAAGAAAACTTTTGGAACAACTTCAAGAAGAAGACACAACAACAAAGCCAATAACAACAGATGTTACTATAGATACTACACGAGTAAGTGCACCACATATTGCACCAAATGGTAAAGAATATAAATTATATAAAACTATTGACTGAAGATATAGTTCACATAATTTTATAATCAAAAAATATTTCACTTCGTTATCAGAAATGAAATCATATATAGATAAAAACAATCCTAGATAAACTACAAAATAAAAAACAATAATGTCAATTTAAAAACAACAACAAAACAAAAGAAAATAGCTAAAAAAAGATTTCTTATTATAATAGAAGTATCTTTTATTAAATAGAAGTTTTTATGAAAAAGATCAAACGAAAAGAACATTTAAAAAAACTAATGTTTGTACAACATATTATAATAATAGCAATTACTTGTATTGCTATAGGTTTATTAATTAAATCAACTTCTGCTCGAGAAGAACCTTGATTGGTACGAGACACAAATAATTATATAGACAATACTTTTCGAGATCAAACTCCTACAACTGGAGATGTTTTCGATGCATTATATAGCTGAACAACTGCTTATACAAAAAAAATGAGTTGATATGAAAGTTCTTGTATAAAAGAACTAATAAATTTTATAATAATAACAGGAAGCAACGAAAACATACAAGTATTACCACAAATTATAACAGAAAACACAATATATATACTTAATTGATGAAAATTTGCTGTAATAGATAAAACATTTCTTAGCGGTAATTGTATAGCTATATTATGAAATTGAGATGTAGATTTTTTGGGTATGATTGATTTTACAAATACAAAATATAGCATCATAGATAACATATATTATCATAATAATCGTGTCTGACTACAAAAATATACCACAACTCCATCAACAAATATATATCTAGAAAATAGTTCTAATACAAACATGTATTATTCAATAACATGAGATATAAATACAGAATTAACTTGAAAAATTACTTGAACAGATAATGAGAACTATGCTATAATATTAGAAAATATCAACAATGAAAACGAAATAGATACATTATTTTATGAGACTTACAATATAATAAATCATACAAAAAACACAATTATTCATGATGACATTTCACCAATAATTACAGGTACAAAATTATGAGTATCAATAGAAAATAACGGCTTATACAACACATGAATCAGAATTCAAATTTTTGATACAAACTTATCTGGAATATTCAACGAAGCATTGTTTTTGAGTTGATGAATTGATTATTATGATAGTACTTTTCCTATTGAATGAATTTACAATATCATAGCAAAAGATTGGGCTTGAAATCAAACTGGAATTTCTTTTGAAATAGACACAACTCCTCCATCTATAACCAATTTACAACCAGCTAGTTGATCAACTTATACAAATACTTCATTAAAATTATCTCGACAAATAAATGAAAATACAACAAGAATCCAATCACAAAAATATTATCTTTATAGCTGAACAATTCTAATTACATCTTGAGAAGTTATTGCAGGCAATACATGAGTCACACTAATAAATGTAGATAAATGAATATATAATCGAAAAATAGAAATACAAGACAAAGCAGGAAATATTTCAACATGATCAATCCCTAGATTTACTTTCAACAAATTAAATAGCATTTTTACAGGCACAACAGCATATATATTATGAAATACTGGCTATACAAATGAAAATCCTACAATACTTTTTTCATGAAATAAATCATTTGATTATTCTATATACACATGAACAACTTGAGCAACACATTTTATCGAATCATGAAATTATACAAACTTAGATATATGACAAACAATAACAAAAACAATAAATCGAAACAACGGAAATACATGAAACCTAAAAGTTTATTTGTGATATAAAACTCAAGACAACGAGATATGAACTGGTATTTTCAATTTTTATATTGATAAAACAGTTCCTAGTCTATCATTAAATCCTTTATGATGAAGAAGAAATAGCACATGAAATATTGTTTATTCACGAAGCAATATAAACAAATCAAATTGGATGATAAAACATTATACTTTTTCTATGAACAACAATATTGTATATAGTTGAACAAATACATCTTACACTCAAACAGGTATACAAGTAAATAATCAATATAGAGCACAAGTTTGTGCGTATGATATAGCAGGAAATGTGTGATGTTCACCTGTACAAACAATAGTAATAGATCAAACTTCTCCACAAATACATAATATAACAAATAGTTGATATTACAAAAACATTCCAAATCCTGCGCCAATTATTGTAGATGAAAGCTGAGAACCAATATATAATATAACTGTAAAAAGAAATTGAATAATAACTTTAGAAACATGACATCAAATATCTCCTTATGTAGTAAATCTTCAATGATGAGAAGCTTTGTATCAAATAATAGCATCTGATGAAGCTGGTAATAGCACACAAGTAAATTTTATTATAGATACAACATTACCAACTATCAACCTAACTTCACCCTTAAGTTGAAAAATTATAACTTGAAACAGCACAGTTATCTTTTCATGGACTTGATATGATTGATATTTTTCATGATATGAATTTACATTATCTGGAGATAGTTATGGTGCCTTTTTTACAGGTTTTTTCACAACAAACACAAATAAAACTATAACAAATTTAAATAATTGAACATATGAACGACAAGTAACTATTTTTGATAAAGCTTGAAACAAAACCAAATCTCCAATATTTCCATTAATATTAGAGGTTCCTCTCACATGACAAATTAGTTTGTGATGAGTTATAAATGTAGCAAACGTAAATTATACTAAAACATGAAATATAACACTAGAAACAAATATAAACAACATAACAAAGGCAACAATAACATGAAATATTGTTTGACCAAATAATTTAGCAATAATAAATGAACAAATACTTGCTTGAAATAGATCAACACCAATAACGCTTACTCCATGAGAATGACAAAAAAATATTTATATAGAGTTTGAAGATCCTGTTTGAGCAAAAATATATTCACAACAAACTGTGATTTTTGACACAACACCACCAAGTAAACCAAATCTCACAAATATAAATAATCAAAATTATACATGAAGTATTGTTTTAACACGGCCAGAATCCACAGATGATTGAGCTTGAGTCAAAGAATATATTTATACAATACAACAATGAACAACAACTATAAAATCCTGAACATGAACAAATCCATCAATAACAATAGAAAATATGGAATTATGATTGCAATGAACTTTTACAATAAAAGTGCAAGCAATAGATTATATAGGCAACAATAGTAATCGATCAGAATCTGCTATGTTTAATTATACAGGTATTCCAGATACATCACCAGAACAATTTACTTTTTCTAGACAAACTGATGTAGAAAGAGATACAATATACAGATCAAATTCAATTGTTATATCTTGATTAAGTACTCATACCTTGGTTACAGCAAGTATAGATGAATGAACATTATTCGTAAATTGAGCAAATATAAACAAACAATCTTTAGTAAAAAATTGAGATGTTCTTTATATAGAATTAAGATCTAGTGAAGAATATTACGAGGTTACAACATCAACATTAACTATAGCAGATCAAGCTGCCGTATTCAAATTAATAACAGAAAAAAGCTCTGATTATGATGACGAAGATGATGATTTTGATCTATCAGTAAATGAAATAATAGAATTAGAATGATTATATTTATTAATAGAAAATTTAGATAATAATCTTAAAAAAACATTAAAAGATATGATGGAAGAAAAAATAGACGAATTAGAAGAAGAATGAGCTAGTGCAAAAGAAATAGCAAAATTACGTTATATATATGATCGTTTAGTAGAAGATATAAACAATAATCAAGATTATATATATACAGCACCAAATGGTAAAAAATATTCAGTAGCTTATAAAGCATGATTATGATATTCTTCAATAAATTTTAGTGTTTCAAATCAAACAAAATACTTTGCTAGCAAAAAAGATATAGAAGAATTTATTGATAAAAACAATCCTTGAAATTCTCTAAACTACACAGTGGATAATTCTCGAAGTACATCACCATATAAAGCACCAAATGGTAAAATTTATAATTTATTTAAAACAACAACAGGAAAATTCTGATCATATAATATGGTTGTACCAAAATTATTTGATACATTAAAAATACTTCAAGATCATATAAACAAAAACAATCCTAAAAAATAATTTACAACATACTATCATATATTTCCTCAATCATATTTATAGTAGTATCCCAATCAAATTTCTTTACCGGCAAGATTTCAATATCTTGCTGGTTTTCTTTAATCATCAATATAGAATCCAAAAGTTGTTGAGAAGAGTTTGCTTGAATAAATATCGTAGCTCATCAAAGAACTTCAGGCAAAGAAGCAACAGATGTAGTAATAAGTGGTTTTTCCATAGCAACTGTTTCTGTGTGTACAGAACCAAAACCCTCCGAAAGAGATGGTGCAACAACGACATCACAAGAAGCTACCATAGTACGTAAATCTTTTTTATCAACTCATTGAAAAATCTGAATTTGACGAGCAAATCAAAATTTTTCCAAAAAACGCAAACGATTCAATATTTTATTTTTTCTTTTTGATGCTATAATATTGAAAACAAACAAAACGGTAGGATCATATTTTATCATTTGTGGAATACAATCTATCAAAGAATCCAATCATTTTGATTTACCTGCATGACCATAATACAAAACAATAAATCTACCATTCCACTCATATTCTTTTTTCCAGTTCAATATTTGATTATCATCTACATTATTTTTATTCCAAAAATCATAATCTACACCATTATGTATAACCTTTAATTTATTATCACTAATACCATATAAAACTCTCAAACAATTCATCGTATATCTAGAGACACAGTGATATACAGTAAAAGGCATCAAAAAAAGTATTTTTTCAAAAAAAAGATAAATTCTTCAAAAAAACCAACCTTTATAAAGTATCCATAATTTTCAAAACACTTCATGAACAGTTAAAACAACTTTTTTAGCAAAAAACAATCCCAATAAGCTAGCTGGGAAAGATGCAACATATGTACTTGCATGAATAATATCAAATTTTTGTCTTTTCAACAAATAAAAACCCTTAATTAAAGCTCAAAACAAAAAAGAAAATCTATCAACTCAGACTCTATATATTTCTAAATTATCAAAATTTTCATATTTTTTTAATTTTTTATCAAAATGACTTGTAACAAGTGTTATATAATATCATTTCTTTGTTAATCTTTGAATTATTTGTTCAAAAACAGTTTCAATTCACCCACGATGAGGTAAATAATAATCCAAAAACAACAATATGCGCTTTTTCATTGGTCTTTTTTACAAAATATCAAAACAAAAGCATTTTATCGATATAATTATTAGTTTCAAGTGATAATAGTCAAACAAAAAACCAAAAAAAACCTCAAAAATTTGATACATCCTACTTGATTTTTCATCATTGAAGGATGGATGAAATTTTCTTTGCTAAAATTTGACAAAAAAACAATTTCTAAATACAATTATATAAGATTTATTTTTGGATAATAACATGAAAAACAAAATAAAATCAACAAAAGCCAAATTATATAATCACATCCATAAAGTCAAAAAAAGACATATGGAGAGATTTTTACATACTTGGGCACATACTCATCACTCATTAATTCATATAAGTGAACTTATAATTGTTTGAGTTATTGGAGCTTTTACAATGATACATGCTAGCTATGATAGCTCCTATACAAATTATTATAGAAACAGTTCTGAAGAAATAGCTCAAGCATTTACAAAAGCAATACAACAACAAAAGCCAAAATCAAATCAAAGCAAAATAATATCTATTTGGCAAGAAACAAGTAGATTAGAAGTAAATAATACTTTTTTTCCGTGATATTGTACTCGATGAGCAGCTTTAATCTCTCCTGAAATTTTTCCTTTTGTAGAAGAAAAAACACAACAAAGAACACGATGAGGTAATGCTGTAGATCGATGTGAAAATGCAAGTTCAACATGATTTAAAATATGAAACACTCCAAGCGTATGAGCTCTTATAGTATATAAATGAGAAATCAATAATTGAGGTTTTTGACACGTATGAAAAGTAATATACTACAATCAAAAAGAAAAATCAATGATAATAAGAGATATGAACCGAGTTAAAAAATTCTTTTGGACAGATCGCTGGGAAGAAGCTAATAGTTCAAATATTAAATGTTTTATTTATCCAAAATGACCAACAAATAATACAAATAAACCAACAGAAAATACCAATACAAATAATAATGATAAATTTAATACAAATACATGAAATATAAATACAGGTACAATAATAACACCTACAACATGATCAATAATAAATACATGATCAAATAAACCTATAGTAACTTGAGGAAACTTAACTGATACATTAGAAGACAATCAAAAAAATGATTCAATAGAAAACAATCAAACACATGATTCAGCACCAACAGAACCAATTATAATACAAGAGCAAGAAAATAACGATTTTTATCAAAAAACGAATAATATAACTGAAGAAAAAATAATTATAGAACCAAATCAAAAATTTTCTGATATTGCAAACCATTTCTTATCTCAAAATGAAATGGAAATAAAAATAATTAGAAAAAATATAATTAGTATTTGAGAAACTGTTTTATTAAAAATAACTGTTACAAACAAAGAAACAAAAGAACCATATCAATGAATTTTACCATTTATTCTAAATAGTATAAGTCAAAACAAAAATTTAGAATGAACATTAGAAACATTACAACTTATACATAACAATGAAAACATAATTTCTTTTAAAGCAAAAGAAAATTGAACAAGTACAATTCTATTAACAATAGATGACGAAAAAATACAAACAATTCCTGTTTTAATAAATTAGATATTAATTATTTTAACATAAGGAGACATTGCATTTCATTCGACAACATCATTAATAACAACTATTTTTTGTCCTTTCTTAACAAATCAATTTAATTCCAAATAAGAAAGGGCATTTTTTTCATCTTCCAAAGGATATTTTCCCCAAGAACCAATTAAAAATGGATAAATTGCAAACAAGAAATTCATAGATCTCAAAACTTTTTCATCTTTGGTAAAAGCAAATACCGTATGATTTGGCTTAAAAGCAGAAACTATTCTTGCTAAAAATCATGAATTAGTAAACAAAAGAATATAATCAGCTTTCACTTCATCAGCAATAATTAAAGCATTTTTTGCTATCATTTTTTTATCCAAAGCATAATTTTCTGTAAAAGTGATTTCAAAATCCTTATGTTTATTGTTAGTATGTTGTTCTGCTTCCAAAATAACATCAGTCATCATTTGACAAGATTGAATAGGAAAATTACCTACAGCTGTTTCATCGGAAAGCATAGTACAATCAGTTCTCAAAACAACACAATTATATACATCAGAAATTTCTGCTCTTGTAGGGAAAGGAGATTCAACCATACTTTTCAAAAGTTCTGTAGCAACAATTATTGTCTTACCATAAGTAAAACAAATATCCATAATAAATTTTTGATAATAAGGTAATTTTGAAATTTCAATTTCAACACCCAAATCCCCTCTTGCTACCATAACTCCATCAGATTCTTTTACAATTCAATCTAAATTTTCCAATGCTTCTTGATTTTCTATTTTTGAAATAATCTGTATATGATTAGCATTATATTTTTTTAACAAACTCTTTATTTCAAGAACATTATTTTGATGTCTAATAAATGATGCAGCAATAAAATCAATACCATTTTTTATAGCAAACAAAATATCCTTTTCATCTTTATAAGTAATACCAGGTAATTTAAGAGAAACACCAGGCAAATTAACATGCCTTCTAGATCAAATCAAATGATTATTCAATGCTTCTACAACAACATGAGTTTTTGTAAGACTCACAACCTTCACTTTCAATAATCAAGAATCAATAATAATAATCTGATCTTTTTTCACATCTTCCAACAAATAATTATAATCACAATAAATATCATTTTTTAATTTTACCAAAGATTCGTCTACAAAAATATTAAATTTTTCTCATTTTTTAACCGATATTTTTTCTTGAATATCACCAGTTCTTATCTCAGGTCATTTTGTATCCAATAAGGTACTTAAATTAGTCTTTCATGTCAAATTAAGCTCTTTTATAATATTTAATATTTTAGAAACAGCTTCATGTTGTGCATGAGAAAAATTAAATCTAATAATATTTGTTCAAGCTTTATATAATTCAATTAATTTTTCTTCTCAACAATTGATATCAGATATAGTCGCTATTATTTTAGTTTTTTTTATAAAATTCATAATTCAAAATAAACAATAAAAATTAAGCTGAAATAGTATAATAAATTACTTTCTATTTTCACGATAAAAACAAGTTAATAAACAAATATATTTGACAAAAATAAAAAAAGTAATGAAATCATCACTTATATAGACAAAAATAAAATCAGATTTTTAAAAATATTTATCTAACCATTTCCAAAATAATCGATTTTTATAGGTAGTTTGTTTTTCATCTGTATCAATAGTATTTATAAGATCTCAAATAGTAGGACTATCTAAATCATAATTTTCAGATAAATAATCTCTATAAGTCATTTTTTTAAATGTACAAGTTCTATTTTCATAATAACCTTTCAAATTTCAACCAACACACATTCTTAGCTCAACTTCACACGGTAAATCAATAAGACCAATTGAAGATTTATATGCCTTCACAAATTGTCAATTTTTTATTTTTTCTCACCATGGAGTAATACATACAGTATTTGATAATGATGTTTGAGAAGTTGAAACAATATCAACTGGTCTACCAGAACCAGGTAACCCCCAAACATCTATAGAATTTGTCGTTCAATCTATTTTTCAATGCGTATCAAAATTAGCTCAACTCAAAGATGGTTGATTTGGTTGTACAAATGTATCTACAGGTTTTTGTGTATATGAAATCGCATCAGGTTTTACATAAGAATACAAAGTATTTTCTTTACATGATTTTTGAATATATGTTCAATCAAGTATTCAATCATAACAGAATCTTCTTTGAACATTACAAAGATTATCTACATCTTTTCTTTGTTCATAAGCCAAAACAAAATCTCAATTAGCAACGTATTCTCACCATGGAGTAATACACACTTTTAATTGATCTTGATCATCTGGTATTTCATCTTCAATAACAATATCTGAAATATCCACTCATTCATAAAATATATCCTTATCATCTGAAAAATTGTCTTTATTATCTGAAAAAATATCTTTATCATTAGGGAAATAATCTTTATCATGAGAAATAAAATCTTTTTCTACAGAAACAGAATTATTATCTTGATTATCTGTTGTTTCAATAGGTTTAAATATCTGTTCATCAGTTACTTCATCTTCAAAAAGATATCACCAATCATCTGCTGCTCAATGAGTTAATATTTCATTTTCATCTATTCACCAATCATTTGGACTACCAGGAAAGACAAAAATAACTTCTTGAGGATTATTTGATATTTTTAATAAAAATGATTCCTGTTGATTAATTACAAGTGCACAAAAAAACATAAGAAACCAAAATACAAAAAATCTTTTGAGTATTTCTCAAAAAGAAAGTTGGCTTTGAAACTTATTTTTTAAATTTTTAGAAGCTTTTTTCTTATGAATAATTTTCATACCCACAAAATATATCAAATAAAGATACTAAATTATACTCCAAAAGCTAAAAAAAGCAAATTTTAAATAGAAAAAGACGTTTTACTTTCTAATCTATCTAATAATTCAACTTCCTATACATTCATCTCATATATAAGCGACTACTACTTGCCCAGAAGCTATCGCCCATTGTTGTTCATCAAAAGAAATATTAATCTTATTGTTTTCAAACGATACAAGCATTGCCGGTTGTGGCTCTTGTCTATATCTAATTTTTGTTTTAACCTGCAAAGGAAGATCATATTTTTCTCAAATCCAATGCCAATCTAACGCAATAAGTGAAGTATGTGATAATTCTTCATGCGATTTTTCACCTACAACAACAGTATTTGTAATCACATCAGTTTTCACAACATAACATTTAAAATTAAGTCCAAGACCATGCCTCTGCCCTACTGTATAAAACCAAGATCATTCATGCTGCCCAACAATAGTTCAATCAGACAAAACAATATTTCCAGTTTTCTTAGGTAATTTTTGTTCCAAAAATTGTTTGATAGGTACATTACCAATAAAACAAAGTCATTGACTATCTGGACGATCAGCATTTGGCAATCAAATTTCTTGTGCTATCTTTCTAATTTCTGGTTTTGTAAGGTTTCATAAAGGAAATAATGATTTAGACAATTGATATTGATTGAGTCATGCCAAAAAATAACTCTGATCTTTATTATAATCAATTCATCTAAACAATTTATATTGTCATCAATCTTCAACTATTCTAGCATAATGTCACATAGCTATTTTATCAAATCACAACGCCAATGCTCTTTCCAAAAACACATCAAATTTAATCAGACTATTACAAAGCACGTCTGGGTTTGGAGTTATTCATTTAGAATATCCATCATAGATATATTGTATGATTCTGTCATTATATTCTTGCTGCATATCAAAGGATAAAAGTTCTATTCCAAGAAAATCAGCAACTTTAATAGCTTCTTGCGAATCATCATATGTTGTACATGTTCAACTATCCGATACATAATTTTTCATAAATCATCCAACAACATCAAAACCTTGTTGCTTCAAGAGATACGCAGCAACTGCAGAATCAACTCATCATGATAATCAAACCAATATACGCATAAATACTATTTATTAAAAAAAACGTACCATGAAGATACGTTTTTCGCTTATATTTTCAAATCAAAACTATTTCTTTTTTGTAACTTTTTTTGCTGCTGGTTTCTTTACAACCTTTTTTGCAACTTTTTTAACCGTTTTTTTTACGGTTTTAACTGCTTTTGTAGCTTTTTTTACAATTTTTTTTGCTATTGGTTTTTTTGCAACTTTTTTTACAGCTTTTTTTACAACTTTTTTTACAACTTTTTTTGCTGCTGGTTTTTTTGCAACTTTTTTAGCAACTGGTTTTTTAACTGCCATTATTTATTAAGAAAAAATAAAAGTAACACTAATGATATATCTATAAAAAAAGAAAAAGCAATCAAATTAACATTTTTTTAAAAAAAATGACAAGCAGAAATTATAGTTAAAAAGCACACAAAAATAGTATTACCAAAAAAAGTTATTTACATATCTGATTTTCTTTGTATCATAATACACGAATTGTGAACAATATTAATTCAATTATGCAAACATTTTTGTATTGCAACATCACTTTCAGATCCTGGTTGCATCCATACATTTTTAATTCACAACAAAATTATCTCATCTATTATTTTTTCTGTGACTACAGAAGGAACAACACAAATAACAACATCTATAGAAAACGGAATTTGAGATAAGGAACAATAACTCTTAATTCAAAAAATTTCTTTTTCATTTGGATTAACAGGTATTACCTTGTATCATCATTCTATCAAATCTTTTAAAATTTTATTTCAAAATTTTTCTGGATTTGTTGATGCACCCACTAATGCATAAATAAAATTTTTATCTATCATTATTTTTTATTAGAAATAAAGTTTACATAAAATAAAATATTGATAGCTTAATCTATTCAACTATAATAAGAAATCTCTGTTCTATTTTTCTAACACCAAATTTTGGATTATGAAATTTCACAATAGCTAATCATTTCCAAACCTCAAGAACATATCATGTACCAAATAATTTATGTTTTACAATATCTCATTCACTAACAAATGAAGCTTCTCCACTAGATGTTGATCATCATCATAAATCATATTTCTTCATCAATTCTTGTGAAATTTCATCCAAAAATCTACTTGGTGGATTCATTTTTGTTTGTCATCGTGTCATTCTACTATTTGCATATGAAAAAAATAGATGATCCTCAGCTCTCGTAATAGCTACATACATAAGTCTTCTTTCCTCTTCCAATAATTTTGTATCCATCAAAGAATTTGATAACGGGAAAATATGATCTTCCAATCAAACAACAAAAACAAATGGAAATTCCAATCATTTACTAGAATGTACAGTCATCAATTTTACGGCATCCAAAGCTCAATTAGAATTTTCTGCAATATCAGACAACAAAGCAACTTCCTCCATAAATTGTCTCAAAGCTTCATCTCCTGTTTGTTGATACTTTTCTGCCATATTTATAATCTGTCATACGTTTTCATATTTTTCATCTGCCTGTGATTCTCATCATTCTTCTTTTACAAGATAATCTCTATATTTTATAGCTTTAGCCATTTTTTCTATAAATTGTGCCGGAACCAAATTTAGAAGTTGATTTCTAAGATCATGAATAATACCAACAAATTCTTGTAATCCAGATTTTGCTTTAGGTGTGATTTTTATAACATCAGTATGAAGTTGCTGTAAAGTATCATGGAAACTAATTCATTTAGACACAGCATATGTCGATATATTATCTATAGTAGTTTTTCAAATTCATCTCACAGGAATATTTAAAATCCTTTTTAACGAAACACTATCCTGTGGATTTATAATATATTTTATATAAGCCAATATATCTTTTACTTCTTTTCTTTCAAAAAATTTAAATGCACCAAAAACTTTGTAAGGAATTCATTCTTGCAAAAAAATTTGTTCGAAAGGAGATGATTGAGCGTTGGTTCTATATAAAATTGCAACCTGGCCTCGCTCTTTTATTTTATCAGTATCTTTCATTTTTTTGATAAAATCAACTAGATTTGCCGCCTCATCAATTTCACTTCCATGAGAAAAACAAACTATTTTATCTGTTCATGTTCTATGAGCAACAATATCTTTTTGATATTGATTTGTATTGTTTTTTATCACTTGATTTCCTGCATCTACAATATGAGGACGAGAACGATAATTTATTTGTAATTTAAACATTTGAATATCTGGCCAATATTTTTTTACATTCAAAAAATTTTCCATCAATGCACCACGCCATCCATAAATACTTTGAAAATCATCTCCAATCAAAGTAATATTTGCAGATTCTCAAGACAACATTTTCATCAATTCAAATTGTATCCGGTTTGTATCCTGTGCTTCATCAACTAAAATATAAGAGAATTGTTTTTGCCATTTTTGCAATACCTCTGGTTGTTTTTTAAATAATAAATATGGTAATAATAACAAATCATCAAAATCTAAACTATTTGCCAACTCCAATGCTTCCTGATATTTTTGATATATCATATACATATTATGATCATAATCAGAATTAGCTTGTTTAGAAAACATTTTGGGATCAAATCAATTATTTTTTTGAGATGAAATAAACGACTTAACTTCCTGTGGCTTAAAAATATCAACCATTCAAAGTTGTTTGAGGACATCTTTTATAACTGATTGAGATTCATTTGTATCAAAAATTCAGAAATTTTTAGTATATTTCATTTCAAGTTTTTCTATATCTTCTTTTAGCATTTTCAAAAATATACTATGAAAAGTACCAATCCATTTAAACGAATTTCAATCTAAAATACGAGGTGAAGAAGGAGTTGTAGATTGGATATGACTAATAAAATCATCAATACTATCTCAAGAATAATCTGACTTTTGATTTTCATCAACAATTACAGATCATTGCGATTGTAAATCTTGTGCAATTTTCACAAGCCTTTCTTTCATCTCAGCTGCAGCTTTGTTGGTAAAAGTAACTGCCAAAATATTGTTATGATGAATTTGTTTACCAAAAATAAGATACGCAATTTTGTATGTAAGCGTACGTGTTTTTCAACTACCAGCACCAGCAATAATCAGACTTGATGTGTCTATATGTAATGCAGCTTTTGATTGTTCTTGATTTAATTGTGATTCAATATATTTCTTAATATCCATTTATAATAATTTCAAAAATAAATAAGACGAAGAAACTTCAATCAGAAGTTTAACGTCGACTTTATACTATTTTAGTGTAAACAACGTTTATAGTCATAAAAAACTACAATAATATACAATTGATTTTTAAGAATCTATTATCTTTTGTCAACTCAAATTTTGACAAAATGCTTTTTATTAACCAAAGAGTCAATATCAAATAAATTATAATAAATAATTGTCCAATGAAACAATATAAGATCCCTTGCTACAACAAACATAAAAAATAAAATTAAATTTTAACTAACCAATCAAAATTATGATCTGACGAGATGCGATATATATGCCAACAGCAGCATGAATAATTATGCGAATTTTTTGATATTTAGGATCAAATTAATCAACATTTTCTATTAAATCGTTTTTTACTTTTTCATAAATTTCTAAAATACTTTCTGGTGATTCATAATTAGGAAACAATACTTGTCATAAAGCAATATCTACAGCAAAAGATTCTGCTAATTTTAAATTATTTGAAATCATTTTTTCAATTTGATCTAAATTATATCAATTCTTTTCCAAAATTTCTACAACATCCTCCTTTTCCATAATATAATATTCACCTTTGGGCTGCCTTCTATCATTTTCATATATTTTTTTTGCATCTTTTACTGCCAAAGCAACTTCCCAAGCTTCTTTATCGGTTTTTTTGATATAATGGTAATTTGAATTAACAATACATAAAATATCAAGTTCCTGACATAATTCAAAAATATATTGATTTACACGCTCTAACTCTTTGTTTTCACTATGAAGCTGAGCAATAATTTCTCAATAAACAGCATCTTCACCCAAAATAGATTGCAACATACGAATTATTTCTATTATTTTTTCACGAGGTTCATCACGTAAAATCATTTTTCCAATCCAAGACTGAATTCATCAGAAAAAACAAACAATTCAATCAGAAAAATTACGAAGTGCAGCAAGATCAACTTTTGGTTTATTTTTTACTCATATAGTATTTGCATAAGAAGTTAGCTCCAAAAGTGATGAATATCATTTAGTTGTTTTTGCAAGTAATACAAGATTTCAAATAGAATCAACAGGATTTGTAGAACTTACATCCAAAACAAAACCAAGTTCAACTCAAATAATAGGTTTAATTCACTCATCTTTACATGCTTGAAAAAATTTAATAGCACCAAACATGCCGTTATAATCAGTAATTGCTATCGAAGACATTCCAAGTTCTTTGGCCCTTGCAGCAATTTTTGCTGGTTTACCAATAGCTTCCAAAAATGAAAACGTACTATGTCAATGAAGATGAATAAACATAATTTAATTTTATGTTATAAAATTAATTCTAAGTTCTAAGCACTAAGTTCTAAATAGCATCTACTCTCTTATAAATAATTTCTGGTTTCAAATCTACTGTAAACTCTTTCATATCAAAAGCTTTTTGGAAATCATCGTTAAATATATTTTTAGAAGAGTCTATTTTAGACAATAATTCATTTTCAAACATAGTTTGAATCTTGGCAAATCCATTTACCAAAAAAGGTGCTGACAACAAGGCTAGGTTTTTTACAATATACAACAAAAATTTTAAATCTGAAATTGCCTCTTCTTTAGTTGCTTCATCTTTATATTTTTTCCATGGTTCAGCTTTGGTTATAAATTCATTTGCTGATTGAACCAATCTATATCGATCCTGAAGATATCATTGAATATTTCAAGATTTAAGGTACTTTTCTTCTATTTTCAAAATATCAAATCAATCAAAGAAATTATTATCCATACATTTTCATTCACTTATTCCATATTTACTACACAAGCTCACTACTCTATTTACCAAGTTTCACCATCATCAAATGACCATACTATCATATACATTTCCAAGTCTTTCTTCAGAAAAATCTCAATCAGATCAAATAGGTACATCATACATCAACATAAACACTACAGCATCTCTATCGTATTTTTGGACCATTTCTACAGGATCAACTACATTTCAAAGTGACTTACTCATTTTTTGTCCATCAACCGTGAAATATCAAGTCACATATTCGTGATTTGGTAACGCCATTTCTGCACTTGCTAACATAGCAGGCCAAAAAATTGCATGAAATCTAACAATATCCTTACCCAAAATATGTACTTTTTCTACATCTTCAGACCAAAATCATTCTTGCTCAGAAACCGTTACATAATTAAACAAAGCATCATACCAAACATAAGTAACCTGACTTGGATCAAAAGGAAGTGGAATACCAAACGTATTAGTTTCTCTCGAAACAGAAAAATCTTCCAATCACCCTTCTACAAAAGACTTAACTTCATTAAATCTATATCCAGGTTCTACAAATGTGGGATAATTTTTGTAAAAATCTTTGATTGCTTGTTCATATTTTTGAAGTTTAAAAAATCGATTTTTTTCTGTCAAAATATCAGGAGTTTTCAAATGGTCTGGACATATTAATTCTCCTTTTTCATTTTTTATCAAATCTGTTTCTTTCTTAAAACTTTCACAACCCACACAGTAATATCATTTATATTCTCATTCATAAATATCTCATTTATCATAGGCTTTTTGCAAAACATTTTGTACAAGTTCTTTGTGATGTGGAGCTGTTGTTCTAATAAAATCTGTATAGGTAATAGAAAGTGCTTGCCACACTTCTTCCCATTTTTGAGCCATATGATCAAGATATTCCATAACAGGAGTTCATTCAGATTCCGCTTGTTGAAGAATTTTTTGACTATTCTCATCGTTTCCCGTAGAAAATTTAACTTCATATCATAAAAGTCTTTTAAATCTTGCATATACATCTGCAATAAAACTACTATTTGCATGACCTATATGAGGATATCAATTGGGATAATAAATTGGTGTCGTTACTAAAAATTTCTTTGCCATCTACTATCATAAAAAAATAAAGTCTGATTCCTTGATATACTTTCCTTCTAATTTTTCAAGACAACATAATATATTTCACACTAAGATTGAAAACTATAAAGATATTTATATAATCAAAGTCGAAAAAAATAAACTTTTTTTAAATTAAGCAATAAAAAGAACAAATAAAAAAAGAAAATCATCACACATCTCTCTTTGTCACTCTGAATATAATGAAGAGTATAAGAGAGCTTATTCTCTTCGACTACTCCTTCGACTACACTCAGGACTTTGGCTCAGAGAGACAAAGCTCAGAGCTTAGGTAGCCCAAAAGCTTACCTACCCTTCCTACCGGCAAGCAGGCAAGCAGCGATACAAATCTAAGTTCTAAGCACTAAGTTCTAAAAAAAGATACTGCCCTAATGAGAAATAAATTTTTTTGTCTTTTATTGCTCGATAAATAATTAAAATAGACTTTACAACTTTAAATCAATCTATGCTAGATATAATAGCAATCTCATATAAAAATATTTGACCATTCAAATGAAATCCAATTTCTTTGTTTTTTCAAAAATGAAAATATCTTATCAAAGCACCAATATGAACAGGAAAAAGTTTTCTTTTCTTTGATGGCCCAATATATGGATTATACAAATACAATACAAGAAACCTACTAAACAATACTTCATCAGAAGGTTTTATCAAAATAGTTTTTACTTTTGAAAACGAAACTCGACTAATAATCAGACAAATAACAAAAGCAAAAGTAAAAGAATCCTGTACTTCATCGCTTTATAAAATAGAAAACCTAACTATATCAGAAGATGAAATTATCAAAAAAAATGAAGATATAGAAAATATAATCAGAAAATCTTGAGCAAATTTAGAAAAAATAGAATTCAAAAACGAAACAGATTTACAACAAACGTTCCTTTCTTTTCTACCACCCAAAGAAGTTTTTGTAAATACAGTTTTTTTAATGCAAGATTCAGATAATATTTTTGAATTACTTCCAAGTGAAAGATTGACTGTACTAAAAAACGTATTTTGATTATTATGAATAGATGAAGCAAAAGAAATAATAGCTGAAAAGAAAAAAGAGATAAATTATAAACTAAAAACTTATTCAGACACAAGCAAATTTGATGAAAAGACGAAATCATTAATAAAAAATTTAATAGATAATCACAACAAACTTAAAAAAAATGAATTTTCTGAAATTAGTTGATTAGTTCAAAAAAAAGATGATACAATCAAAGAAATAGAGCTTATTCAAGAAAAAATAACGATACAAGATTTAGACATAAGCAATTTTTTACCAGACATAAACAGAGAAATAGATACAATAATTCAACTAGAAAAAGACAAACAAAAAAAAATAAAAAATCAGTTAGAAAACATACAAGAATCAATAAAAACCATAAAAAACAAAGTAGACTCCAAAAGACAAAATCTATTTAATCTTCAAAAAAACAATCAAGAACTAACAGAAAACATCAAAAAAATAGAAACAAACAATTTTGAAAACATAAAAAAAGAACTAGAGGAAATTCAAAAAACAATTAACCAAAAAGATACTGAACAAAACTACGAAAAACTTAAAACTTTCTTAGAAAGCAATAAATATGATCAAGAATTGCAAGAATTTTATACAGAAGATGAAATATATTGAATAGAATCAATATATAGCATAATTAAACAATTGATAGAAAAAGGTAAATCACTAAACGAGAAAATAAAAAACAACCAACTTATGATACAAAATAAACAATTAGAACAAAAATCAATAAAAGAGAACCTTGTTCAACAAGAAAAATCATTGATAGAACAACAAACATCTCTCACAAAACAAATAAACGAAATAAATGATCATTTAAAAAACTTTGAAGACAATATAAAACAACAAGCAACTTTTTTTTGTGAAAAAATAGAATCAAATTGCCCTTTTATCAAAGCTATAAACAAAAAAACATTCGATCAATTTGAAGAACAAAAACAAACCTTTCTCAAAAAGAAATGAAATTTAGAAAACGAATTACAGCAAAAATCAGATGAAATAAAAAAAATAAAGCTACAAAAATCTAATATAGACAACGATAATTTTCTAGAAGAAATAGATATTTTAGAGAAAAATATAAAACAACAAGAACAAATAACATTATCAATAAAAAATTTCTTAAATGAAATAGATCGGAAATCTATAGAAACAAATTATCAACTATACATATGACTCAAAAAAGAAAAAGTCATAAAAGAGCAACAACTAAAAGAAATTGAAAATGAACAAAAAAAGAAAGAAGAATACATGATACAAATAGAAAAAAACAATGAAATAATAAAAATATCAGAACAAGAAATAAAAGAATACGAATCTGAATCAAAAACTTTAGAAAATCAAAAAGAAATAGTAGAAGAACAAATACAAAATAATAAAAACAAATGAATAGAAGAACTAGAAAAATACAATAATCAATGTATAATACTTCAACGTGATATAGAAAATATGATACAAGAATTTAAAATAATTCAAAGAGAAACAGAAGTTTTAAAAAGACAAGAGAAACAAATAGGAAATCTCTACAATATTTTTTCAAAAGAACTACTTCTTCTGGTTTTACAAGACCATTTACCGATTTTAAATGATATAATTAATAATTATTTATCACAAATTGTTGACTATCAAATATCACTTAAATTAAATAAAACAAGTAGTGATAAACTGGAATTAGAGGCAAATATTATTGATCAACAATGAGAAAGAGAAATAAAAAGTCTCAGCTGATGACAAAAAATTATTTTAAAACTTATTTGGATGCTTTCTATATCGTCTTATATGAGATCACCATTACTATTTCTAGATGAAACAATAAATAATCTAGATTCTGAAACAGTAAGCAAAGTCGCCGATCTTTTGGAAGATTTTATTAAACAAAGAAATATTAAATTCTATACAGTTACCCATAATCAACAAATTCAAGATATGCAAATACGAGATAAAGTATTGGAAATATCTAGATAAAATTACTAAGCTTGAAATTAAATTATTTTTTATTATCATCCTACTTCGCTAATATTTATTATTATGATAAGGATGAAAAAACACAAAAATTTAATTATATTATTGACAATAACTTTCTTACGAAGCGTATTTTTGTGAATGGCAAAATTTTTTCTTCGATTTGCACTCAAAGAAGACAACAGAACCTTAGAAGAAATAGCTTGATATATAAGCCTATGATCAGCATTATCTTATTTAGTTGGTGGTGCAATAACTTATACATTCCGTAAAAAACCAATAGTAATACTATCTTGAATAATAGTAATTTGATGTCTAATATATGGTTATATGACAGACTACTTCCCACTCAAAAACTTTGCTTTTATCATAAGTATTATGTGATTCTTTTATGGATTATGGTTGACTATAAAAGGAATATTAACAACAGTTGAAATCATGGAATCTTGACGAAGCGAAACAAAAATCAATGCTACAATAAATATTGTAATATTTATATGATTATTAGTAGGTGCTTATTGGTGATTTGATATTTATGAACGTTTACAAGGTATAGGTGTTATATGACTTATACTAACAGTATCTTTGGCTACAATTATGATTACCTTTACTAATTATGATAATAATTTCAAGAAATATACGTTACATAGTGCTATTACAAAAAATATTCCAAATATAGTTTGAGCAATAAAAAAATATTTTCTATTTTTAATACCAATATGAATCTTACGAGCAATTTCTACTGCTGTTTGACAAAAAATGTTAGAGATATGAATTGATGTAATGAATAAAGAGCCAACTAAATGAATAATAGTAATTGTTGTCTCTATGTGATGAGCTATATTATGACATATTTTATCAACAAGTATAAACCAAAGAAAAAAGACAATTTCAACACTATTAACAATTTTATTAGCAATAAGTACTTTGTTTTTTCCATGATTCTTGGAAAGAAAAGATACATTTTTATTTATGATGGCTTACAGTGCATATTTATGATTGGTCTTTTGAATAATAGTAAATTTAATTGAATGAAGATTTTATCATAAAATATGAGAAGACAATAGGAAAGAATTTGGATCAGCCGCTTATTGAATTATTACAAGTATTTGTATTTTTGTTATAATGCTTTTTGGTGATTATGCTACAAAAAAACGAGGAATATATACAAGTTTTACTGTATATGGAATAATCCTAGCAGGAATAATACCTTTTATAAGAAGAATTAAATAATTTTACAAAAAATGTCAACTCAAACTCATCAAAAAATAGGTGAGTTTTTTTCTTTTTTAACATTTTAGAATATACTTAAAGCAATCAATTTTAGTTTATAGAAAACATATATGAAAAAGATTACTTACAAAATTATAACAGCAATACTTCTTTTAGGAATAAACATTACATATATTCATGGTCAATCAATATCAACAGAATCTATTGATGATTTTGACATAAACAATGCAAACAGTAGTATAAAAGATCTAAAAGGTAGTATAGATAATATTACCAAAGAATTATTTATATTAGATGAAAAGCAAAAAACCGAAGAATGACTTTTCGACCAATATAAAGAAATGAGAAATTGAATAGTAGAAGTTATTCAAAGCATAAATATTACAACAGAAAAAGTTAATAAAATAATACAACAAATAGCTTTGTATAAAAAAGAAATAATAAAAGCTAATGAAGAAGTTAAAACATCAAGATCAGGTAGTAAAAATTCAAAAGAACAAATAAAAGAATTTTTAAATGTGATATATAAAATAGACAAAAAACTATATAGCAACGATTGAAGTAAAATAGATACTATAAAATTATTAATAAATTCTGACAACATTCCTCGTACTTTAGCAAATGATTATGCAGTACAATCAATGATTATACAACTCAACAATCTTATAAAAAATTTCGATGAAGAAGAACAATATCAAATAGAAAACATGCAAAAATTCAACAATCTCAAAAAACAAGCTCAAGCAAAACTCAAAGAATATCAAACAGATTTGGAAAAACTTCAACAACAAAAAAGTTATTTAATACAATTTTTAGGTCTATATAAAAGTGACAAAGATCAAAGAAAATATACTATAGCTCAATTATTTGAAAGTACAAAAAGTGTTTACGACAAAGTCGAAGAATCTCTACAAGATATCAAAAAAGAAATATACAAATGAGATTTCAATATGGATAAAAAATTAAAAGAATTAGAAGACATGGACAATAATAATTCAAAATATTCTATAGCTTGGCCTTTATATCCAATATATAACATACAAAGTTACTTTTGAGATATTGATTTTCAAAAAGAACATTGATTTCCACAACAATGAATACAAATCAAAGCCCAGCAATGAACTCCAGTTTATGCAGCTCGTGATTGAATAGTTTATCTTGTAGCTGATAACGAAGAAATCTGAATTAATCGAGCTATGATAATTCATACAGATGGATACGTAACAGTTTATGAATATTTAAATAGAACAACAATTAGTATTGGTGATATAGTAAGAAGATGACAAATTATTGGTTATAGTTGATGAGAACCTGGAACAAGATGAGCATGATTCATCTCAAAATGACCAAATCTTACATTTATGGTTTTCAAAAATTGAATAGCTATTGATCCTTTCGAATTATTAGATGCCAGTCAAGTACAAGACAAATCAGTTTTACCAGAATGATATCACATAAAATATCTTAGAGATAAGTATGCTAGGCCAATAGATGTGACAAATTTAAAAATAATGGAATGAAATACTGTAGATGAAAGAGCTCATAATTTTCTAGGATTATATGGAGTCGGTATATATAAATATCTTCAATTTCGAGAAGACGCAGTAAAAAACACAAATATTGATAGAGATGTGGTAATTTGTATAGCTTTTGCCGAATCTACACTTGGTAAATATTTAAGTACAGCAAACAACATTTGAAACGTAGGAAATGATGATAGCTGAAATAGAGTTCCTATGCAAAGTGCTTTAGGTGGAGCAAGATCAATTGCACTCACACTAAATAATCAACATTTAGGTCACTATCACACTATTAATCAGCTTTCAAGATATTGAAATTCTGATTGAAAAATTTATGCATCATCCCCTATCAACTGGCAAACCAATGTTCTCAAATGTCTTTCACAAATAAAATGATTTTATATTCCAGAAGACTATCCTTTTAGAACATGAACAAATCCAAATCTAAAAGAAGAACATCAAAAATTAGTTGAAGTATTAAAAACCCAAAGTTTCAAGAGATAAAAAAAAGGAGCCGATCAAAAGGCTCTTTTTTTTGTAAAATCATATTAAATTTTCTCTATTTCATAACCATCTTTATTATCTTTCACATTCCATCATAACTCAGTTATTTTATTTCTGAGTTCATCAGCCAATGCATAATTTTTATCTTTCTTAGCCTGAATTCTTTGATCAGCAAAAGCTGTTATTTCGGCAGGAATTTCGGTAACAATTTCTTGTTCGAACAACCCTAACTTCAAGAATTTATCTTCTAAATAAGATATCACATGATGTAATCAATCAACATTTTCTTTTAGACCATTGTTTATCTCTGCAAACAATTTTGGAGTGTTTATATTATCACAAATAAACTCCTCTATTTTTTTATAAAATTCATAAGTTTCAATCTGACTTTTATTTACAGAAACATATTTTCATTTAAGTTTTTTTATCAACGATCTTCTCGCATTTTTAGCAGCTTCCAATCAATCCCAGGTAAAATTTTGGAAATTTCCATACTGCGCCATAAAATAGAAATATCTAAGATCCAACGGAGAAAAACCTTTCTCCTCTATATCTTTTAGATTATATACATTTCAAAGTGACTTACTCATTTTACCACCATCTACCTGCAAAAATTCATTATGGATCCAATATTTAACCCAAGGATACTTACCAAAAGCACATTCAGATTGCGCTATTTCATTTGGATGATGGATCGTAATATGATCAGCTCATCCATGATGAATATCAAATTGTTGTCACAAATATTTACTAGACATTGCGCTACATTCTATATGCCATCCTGGAAATCCAATTCATCGTGGACTTTCTCGTTCCATTTGCCTTTTTTCTCCTACAGGTGAAAACTTCCACAAAGCAAAATCCGTAGGATGTTTTTTCCCTCACATATTTATCCTTTCTCACGCATTCAATTCTTCCAAACGCTTTTTATAATTAGGTCACATAAGTTTTCCATAATCTTCTACTTTTGTAGTATCCATATAAATTCCATCACCCTCAACTACATAAGTATATCATTTTTCTTCCAATTTTTTTACAAGTTCTATTTGATCTACAATATGTTCAGTTGCTCTAGGCATCACATCAAATTCATCAATATTTAATTGTTTCATACCATCTCTAAAAATTGTTTCATATCTTTTTGCAACATCAAAAGCTGAAATTCATTCTCTTTTAGCTCACTTTTCCATTTTATCTTCGCCATCATCAGCATCGCTAGTAAGATGTCATACATCAGTAATATTCATAACAGCAGTTACTTGATATCATAACAATTTAAGTGTATTTCTAATTAAATCAGCTGTAAATGTAGCTCTATAATTACCAATACTAGGATCTCGATATACTGTAGGTCAACAACTATACATTCCAACTTTACCAGGAATAATAGGTACAAATTCTTCTTTTTGACGAGTAAGTGTGTTGTAAAGATACAATTTCATATATAACAAATAATAATAAAGAAACAGTAATGATATAGGCATATTAGCACAAAAATCAAACAAAAATTAAGAATCTGATTTTTTTATAGTAAAGATTGCATTTTCTATGTATTTCCATACACTCCCACTACAAAATTATTGCTTATATCATAAATTATAAATTAATATGTTTTGAATTCTATGAAACAACGCGAGAAATCTTCTCTATATCAAAAAATTCAACAATAAAAAAGCAATTCGTCTAGCGAATAACAAACTCGAGACAAAAAACTTCTTATCAGAAAGAGGAATCCCCTTCGCTAAAACATATGGAATAATTTCAAATCGTAATGAACTTTACGATTTCGATTTTTCCTATTTACCAAAAAAAACATTTGTTATAAAACCAAATCAATGAAGTAAATGAGCATGAATTCTTATAGTAAAAGATATAACAAAAGAAGAATCAAAAGAAAAATTACAAGAAAATAAATTTATAAATTTTATAAACAAACGAAAAGAAAAAATAACTCCTTACAAAACAATACCAACCCATAAAAAGGAAATATATAATATATGAGAAGAAAAAATCAATGATCCAACCTTTAGAAGATATTTATTGGATATTATAGATTGAAAATATTCTATGACTATGGGTTGAGATAAAGTAATTATAGAAGAAAAACTTCTTCCAGGAGAATTGTTCAAAGAATTTTGCGAACAATGATTAGCAGATATTAGAATTATTGTTTTCAACCTAGTTCCAATAGCAACAATGATCAGAGTTCCAACAAAATATTCTGGAGGTAAAGCAAACTTAGCACAATGAGGTCTTGGTCTTGGAATAGAAATTTGAACAGGTAAAATTACCTCAATGATTTGGAAAAATAAAATCTATACTCACAAATTCCCAAAAGAATTTTCACATTTTTTTGGCAAACAAATTCCATATCGGAAAGATATTCTTTTCCTATCTTCAAAGGCTCAATATTATGTAAATCTTGGATATTTAGCACTTGATCGAGTAATTACCAACGAATGACCAAAACTTTTGGAAATAAATGCTAGAGCAGGTTTAGAAGTACAAAAAGTAACAAATGCTCCTCTAGAAAAAATTCTCAAAAAAATTGAAGATCTAAATATTCAAGATCCCGAAAAAGGGGTGGAAATAGCAAAAACATTATTTAGCAAAGAATCTTCAGACCTTATCAAACAACAAAAAATACTCTATCTTTCACAATATGCAAAACTAGTTTTCAAATGAGAAGAAAACGAAATAAATGATATGATAGTAGAAATAGATCTAAATAAGCAAAACAATTATATACATCCAAATTTCTATGAAAAAATCAAACAAAAATCTGATTTCTTTTTGGATTTATACGAAAACGACATAATTCTAAAAAAAACAAAATTTATTGAAAAAGAACAATTAGAAGAGAATAAAATAATTTTGGGAAAAAAGACAGCAGAAAACTTTCTTATCAAACCACTTCACAAAACATTTGAAAAAATCGAAATAATAGCTGCTGACAAAATTATTCCACTAGAAACCAGAGAACTCCATATCATAGACGAAAAACTAGAAAAACTTTCCAAAAGATTAAATCTTTCATCCAAACTAAGACCTACAAATTACTTCAATGAACTTGATAATTTCATCACACGAAAATGAAACTACAACCCAATTTTTCAATATAAACAACCTACAAAAGAAAAATTATTAGAAACCAAGATCGAATTAGAAAAACTTCAAGAAAGGACTGATAAAATCCAAAGTCCAATGAAACATCTTTTCTTAGAAAAAATCGATGAATTACTAAATAAACAAAATCTATTACAAGCATATATCAAACAAGATTTCAAAAACATAGCTTTATACAACGAAAAACTTTTTTGATGATTTGACGAAGATTTACTCAAATTATCCAAAGAAAAGGTTTTTTCTCAAAAAGAAAATAATCAAGAATTACTATGAGAAGCTATGAAATTATCAGAAATAGAAAATCTTATAGAGCGCTACTTGGCCGAAAAAAAAATCTATTGAGTAGATATCGTTTTTAATTATTCAAACCTATCAAGAATTTCAGTAATTATGTGAAAAGAAATCAAAATTAATATATCAAAACATGGTAAATTTAGAGAAAACGAAATAATTTCTATATTGGCTCATGAAATAGATACACATTTAATAAGATATCTCAATTGACTTAAATCCTGACGAAATATATTTAAATCATGAACTGGTTATTACCTCAAAGACGAAGAATGATTAGCAATTTACAACGCGAGTAAATATCTACCAGAAGATTACGAAAAAGATAGTATATACAAGAAATACATATTGATAAATGATTGAGGAAAGATGGATTTCAAAAGACTATGTGAAACAGCTAGATTTTATTATCCAGAAAGAAGTAATGAATGATTATTTAAAACAGCTATTAGAATAAAAAGGTGATTAATAGATACATCAAAAACAGGTATCTGAACAAATTCAACACAAAACAAAATATATCTTGATGGTTTCGAAAAAATAAAAAAAGAGATCAAAGAATCAGATTTAGAAAATATGTACAAAGGAAAAATTAAAATAGAAGATTTAGATTTTATTGTATAATTATGATCAAAAAACTAGATATAAACAACAAAAAAGATTTAATAGAAACTATAAATCTTATATATAGGACATTCTTATCATGCAATTTCCAAGATTCTTCAGAAAAATTAAAGGAAAAAATGAAAAGAGTTTTTTGAGAAAACAGCACAAAAGACGAAGCTATAAACCTTCTAAAAGAATCAGAAATAGTTTTGATTTCAAAAGAAGAATGAACTATAAATTGAATGATTAGGTGAAGTAAAGAAAAAATAATTAATTTATATATAGACACAAATACTCAATGAAAATGAATCTGAAAAAAATTAGTAGATAAATATATAAAAATAGCAAAATCATTGTGATCAAAAAACATACATCTAAAATCATCAAAATATGCTTACAATTTCTATATCAAACTTGGTTTTATACCAAAAGATGAAAAATATTTAGAGAAAAATATTTAGGGCAACAAAATTTGCTTAATTTTCAAAAATATATATAATATGTTTTGTGTTTTATGTTATAAATTTTTCAAAAATGGAAAAAATTGAATATATTGAAGCAAATGATAAAATAAACACTATAAATAAGTATAATTCATTAATAGAGAAAATAAAAGGAAAATTATTTTCTGGATTATGATATGAAAAAGAGTGAGATTTAATTTACAATAAAGCATATTTTAATAAATGACAAAAAATAACAAAAGAATATATAGATAGTCAAATACAAGAAGCAAATAAAATAAATAAAGAATTAAAAGAAACTTATCAACAAATAGAAAATGAAGAAATATTAAATGAAGCGCAAAAAAAACTATTAAAAGATCTTATTGAAAGATCTATATTATCAAACGAATATCATCAAAACACTATATATATAGAAGCAGAAAAAGCTGGTTATCCTTTATCAAATAAAGATAGAATATTTTTTAGAAATGAAGTATTAAGAATAGAAAAATTATTATATTGAAAATCAATAATAGAATTAGATGATAGAAAAAACCAAGTAATCAAAAAATTTCATAAAATTTATAAAGAAAATCAAAGTGAACTAACAACAGAAGAAAAAAATATTCGAGAACAAAAAATACTAGAAAAATTTCCAATATCAGATTTAAATACAAATGGGGAAGAAAATACAGAAAGAGAAAAAGATCTTTATATATGAGAAGAACACATCTTTGATCTAGTCTCTCTAATATTACAAATAGAATGATTCAAAAAAGGAAATATAATAAAAATAGAAATAAAAGATATTTCAGAAGCCAAAAATCCAGCTGAAGAAGACGGTATATATGAGATACCATCAAATCGAAAAAGCAAAGAAATATATGATTATTTTGATAGTCAATGAATATGACAAAAATTCAAAATAATCAAGAAAAAACTATGAGGAAATAGTGTAGATATAAGCAAAGAAAACGACAACTTCAAAAAAAACGAAATAAGCTTATCTGCAAGTATAAACGGTAAATATAATATAACAGAAAAAGTTCTTCCAATAATATACGATCACGAGGTTTCTACTCATGTAAATACAGGTATGGGAAATTTCAACAACATATATATAAAGGACCCTGAAAGAGGTGATTTAGAAGAATGAATAGCCTTATTCAACCAAAAAATGGCTCAAAATAAAGATATAAAAGAACTTTATGAAACAAGTATCTGAGATATTTGAATGTTTATTTGAGAGAACTTCGACGAAATAGAAACAAAACAGATTTTAGAATTATATTTCAAATTAAATAAAGAAAAATGACAAGATTCTGAATGAAGGTCTAAAAGAATAAAAATGTGAGTACCTATTTGAGAAAAATGATCAAGAAGAAAAGATTTAACATATGGTAATTGAAAAGAGATAATAAAAGAATTAGAAACTTTGACAAAAACACAAGAATGAATAGAAAAATTAAATAAATATGCAAAAGCTATTTATTCCACAAAAATATGATACGAATGAATTAAAGACATCGACAATATTTTAGAATGAATAAAAGAATTAGATAAACTAGAACCTAATTTCCCTATTTTTGCAGGTAAAATTATTTATTGGAAATTATTTAAATGAAAGTTAGACAAAGAAAAAATGTTGGAAAACGATTTGAGAAAACTAATAAAAACAGAAAAAGATATTACAATAGAACAGAAAAGATTATTAATAAAAATATTACAATTAATAAAACAAAATTCTATCAAAGATAAAGAATAACTTTCCCTTGACTACTCTACCCAAATCAATTAAATACGAGGCGATTTACTTGCCTCTTTTTTTGACATGAAAAAACTATTATTAATTATTATATGACTTTTTGGAATAATCGGTTTCCCTATTTTTGCACAAGAACAAACTCATAACTCTCCTTGATGCGAGAATAGAATTTACGATATAAAATGACTAAGCGATATCAAAAAAGGCCAAACCGCTGAATACAATATGATTCGAGCAAAAGACAAATATCTAGGACCAATTTCTTTAAAATCAGTAAATTTCACATTAACTAAAAACAATAAAACCATACAAAAATCAAATACTGATTTACTTTGATTTACACCTACAGAATTAGGGAAATATACTTTACAAGTAGAAAGTGTAGACAACGAAAATTGTTATAACAAAATTACCAAAGACATAAATGTGCACGAAAAAATAATTCTCTATCTAGGGAAAGAAAGCAACGATTTACAACCAGAATTTGATGAAAATTTTCAAAAATATGACACTCTTTTCAAAAAAATTATAATCAAAGAAAAAAAACTATTTGGAGAAGATGAACTTTTTTGACAAATATCAGAGAATATTCCATACATAAAAAATAGTTCTACAATAATAATAAATACAAATAATTTCGATAGTTTGTTTCAAACATTGGGAAATATAAACAAAACAGACACATTAAACCTCAACAAAAAAGATATATACCTAATTACAGACCTAAACAAGCATTTTCTCAAAAGAATTTTAGCAAAATATATGAACATAATATTAATTGAAAAAATTTATACAGTAAATGATAAAGATTTTTTTAGTATAATTTCCAAACTATCTTTCAATAAAGATTTACAAGAAGATCAAATAATAACTACATTTTCTTTATCATTTCAAGAAACACCAAAATATGTTCTTATTTCTTATCTTATTGATAATCTAATTTACAACTGATTTCCTGTAGATTTAATCGGAATATTACTTATTTTATGTATAGCAACATTGGTAATAAGTATCTTTAGGCAAGTAATATGATTCTCAGTTTTTTGAATATATAGTCCATTATTGTTTTGACTTACTATGGCAATTCTAAATGTAAAACTTAGTCTATTTCTTTTGGCAATATGAATTTTAGCCAAGTTATTAACTAATATTTTGAACAAAAAAATATATCTTCTTTTCAATGCTAAATTATCAGTTCTAGTTGTGCTTTATTTTCTATTAATAATCATAGTTCTTGGGCTAGATAAAATTCTAAATACAAACATAATAAATCTGGATATTTTCAACAACGGTTTTATTATATTCCCTATTATGTTTATTATTATTGTTACAGACAAAGTATTCAATGAAGGATTCAAATTATTTAGTATAGGTTGGTGGATTTCATTTGCAGAATTTTTAATAGTAAGTTTTTCTGTATTTGGATTACTCAATCGATGATGGATGAAACATATTTTATTATCGTACCCAGAAAGTATTATCTTAGTTTTGGTAATGCATATATTCGTAGGTAGGTTTACGTGATTACAATTACTAGAATATTTTCGTTTTATGCCACTAATCAAAAAGCATTTTGATGGTGAAGAAGAATAAAAAAAAATCTTGTAACATTTTTATCTCACATACGTATAATAAATATAAACTTTTATTCTTTTAATAAAAACCAATGGACAAAAAACGACTCTGATTAATTTCAACTGCAGTACTTTCTGCTACTCTTATCTTTGTAGGATATGTTATCAAAACTCCTTACAAACAACAAATTCCTAGCCAACAAGGAATTACAAACACAGTAAGTGTTGCTGGAGAAGGTAAAAGTCTCACAGCTCCTGATACCCTTTCTATAAATATCCAGATCTCAGAACTTGGTAAAACAACCAAAGAAGCTCAAGACAAAGCAAATGCAAAAATCACAAAAATCAAAGAAGTTCTCAAAGAATTTAATATTCCAAAACAAAATATTCAGACTACAAATGTAAATGTATATACAGAATACGATCGATCTGATAATAAAAGAACACTTCTTGGATACAGATCTCAACAAGATCTAAACATCAAAGTTCAATGAGATTGATTCGCGGAAAAAGGTGGAAATATTATGAATAAAATATCAGAAATCGGAGAAATCAACGTAAATAACGTAAATTTCATTGTAGATGACAAATCAAAATCTATGGAAGAAGCTCGTGAAAAAGCATTTAATGATGCAAAAGCAAAAGCTGAACAACTTGCAAAACTTGGTTGACTAACTCTAGGAAAACCAACGATGATCACCGAACAAGAAATTCAATACTACTACGATAGACCAATGTACGCAAAAGAAATGGCTATGGACGCTGGAATGTGAAACGCAATGAACGAAGCAGCTCTTTCACCTGGACAACTAGAACTTACTGCTAGAGTAAATATCGTTTATGAATTAAAATAACCAATGAAAATTATCAAAAAAATACTTATTCCTATATCTCTCCTAATAATATTCATAGCAGGGATCATCATCTATACCAAAAATCTCAATCCAAAACAACCACAAGTCTGTATAAATAATACTTGTTTTTCTATCGAAATAGCAGAAACTCCACAAGAAAGACAAATTTGACTTATGCATCGCAAACATCTACCAGAAAAATCAGGTATGCTTTTCGTATTTGAGCAATCATCTCCATACGGATTTTGGATGAAAAATACACTAATCCCATTAGACATGATTTGGATAGATCAAGACCAAAAAATTATAGATATACAACAAGCAATTCCATGTACTACAGATCCTTGTCCTAGCTACAAACCATCTTGACCAGCACTTTATGTCCTAGAACTCAATAGCTGAATAAGTGAGAAATATGGAATAAAAGTCTGAGATAATATAGAAATTATAAAATAAAAAAAAGTACTTCGATATTACGAAGTACTTTCTTCAATAGAGATAAACTCAAATGTCAATTTCTTATCCAAAATAAAGAAGAATTCATCACCCGCATCCCGCATATCTTCATCAGGACAAAACCATTTGATAGTAGTATCAATTTCTGGATAATCTAGAAATAAATCAAATATATCCAATAATTTTTTCGAAGATGAAGTGTTAAAATATACCATTTTCATCTCAAAAACAACTTTCTTAGGTTTAGTTGCCAAATACTCCTTGAGTTTTTCTATAATAGGATCATAGAATACCTTTGCATCCTCTGGTAATGACTCATCCTCCATTGTCAAAACACCAGTAGAAAAATCAAAATTAATAGATGGAGTTTCTCTTGGAACCTGCAGAATAATTAGATTTTCCATAATTATAATATTTTTAGTTATTATTATATTTTTGTTTTGTACCAATACCATAATCTTTTACCCAAAAAAGTCAACCATATTTCGTTTTTATTTGACAATTAAATTCAAATACGTATAATAAAAGCATATAAGTGACTAATGTCATTCCGACCTTGCCAGTTGGAGTCGGAATCTCTCTTAGTCATTGCGAGCGTCAGCGAAGCAATCAACAATCATTGCGAGCGTCAGCGAAGCAATCCAGCTCTCAGTCATTCCCGCCTTGTTGCGAAGCTGGAGCGGGAATCCAAAACTAACCAAATTTACCTCATCACCTATCATTGATGACAAACAAACTAAAATCAGCTATGCACAAAGCAGGGTTAGGAGCAAGTGTACTTGCGGGTTTTTTGTTAACAAGCAAAGATGCTTTGGCACAGAATATAGCGAGTAATGATAAAAATAAGGCTCAAACTGAAAATACAGATTGAGTTACAAACAACGCAAATTCTCTAGCATACACCGATCCTTTGGCTTTTACACAACAAAACATACAAAACTATTTCCCAGATCAAGAAAGTATAAATCAAGCTAATTTTTTGATAAACAGACTTGGTAAATGAACTATTAGAAATCAAGTAAACCAACTTATCATAGAAAGCATTGTCAACAACATCTCAGATCCAAAACAACAAATTCGGACAATTATATTCGCATTAGAACGTTATGTATTTGGATGAGATAGAGACGTTACCAATATCTTTTCAAAGAATAATCAATCAAGAGAAGCAGCAAACTTCAAGGCTTCTATGAAGTTTTGAAAGGCTTTTATGGATCGATACAAAAGTAATCTAGATCAAATGATTAAAGATATAGAACAATGAAAAAAAGATATAGAACAATGAAAAAAAGATATAGAACAATGAAAAAAAGATATAGAACAATGAAGAGAAAGATTAGAAAAAAATCGCCTAGAAATAGAAAACACAATGCAATTTATTACTCCAGATATGGTAAAATCAGATCCAAACATTAGAAATATTATTATAAGACGACAACAAAGATATAAAAATTTAGGACAAACGCCAACAAATCCACACATAATTTCTCTTTTTGACGCTCTAAAGTAGTCAAAAATTTGACAAATCAACCAATTTCCAATATAATAAATACCGAGACTTTATCTGTATTTATTTGTTTTAAAAATTAATGGTTGAAACAGGAGAAAATCAAGAAATTAAAAAAGAGATTAAAGAACAAACTCCTTCTCAAAATCAAGATAAAGAAGATGTTAATTTTCTTATACAAAAAAAATGCCAAGAAAACCAAATAGGAGAAGAAGAACAAAAAAATATTACAACTTTCTTCAAAAATATAAAAAACAAATTACCAAAAGAATATCAAAACGATTTACTAGATTATATTAAAAACATAAATTGAAATGATTTTTTCTTATTGTCAATGGCTAGTGATTCTGAAAAGGTAATTGAAGAAAAGAAAATTATAGACCAAATTGATCTTAAACAAAGACAATCAATAATAGATACATATAGTGAAATAGAAGGTAAAAAAAGTGAAATAGAAGGTAAAAAAAGTGAAATAGAAGGTAAAAAAAGTGAAATAGAAGGTAAAAAAAGTGAAATAGAAGGTAAAAAAAGTGAAATAGAAACAGAAGAGAAAATAGATGAAGAGACAAAACAACTTCTAGAACAAGCACAAAAAGATTACGAAAATCTTCCTAATAAATATAAATTAAATAAAGATAATAAAGAAGATCAAGAAAAATTAAAAAAACAAAAAGAGATTTTAGAAAAAGATAAAACACTCAACAAACTTAAAGATAAGGGATTTTCAGAAGATCAAATCAATGATTACGTATCATTAAATTACACCTATTCCAATCATAAAGAAGAATTAAAAGATACTGAATTTGCAAAATCATATGAAAAATTAGAAAACAAATTATTCCCCAAAAGATGAATTGTAAAATCAGAAGATTTTAAATGAGAAAATGCTATTAATACAACAAACTCAATAATAGATAATAATCCCAAAATAAACAATTACGTACAACAAATAAATTGATGATCTAGTAATTATCAAGAGAAATCAAAAGAAATAAAAAAACTAAACAATAATGAAATCAAAGAAGAATTCGACAAAGAAAAAAATCAAGAACTTTTCAATAAATACAAAACATTACTACCTCAAGAACCAAAAGAAGATGAAAACAAAACCACAGAAGAAAATTTACAAGAAAAAACAAAGCGACAACGTAATATTTTACTAGAAATAAATAATTTAGAAGAACAAACACAATCAACAATACAAAAAAGAGTTTTCGGTTCTACAATTAGTTGATTAACCAGCTTTTTTGATTTTTCTATTGCACAAAAAGAACATCTCTCAGTCATTGCGAGCGACAGCGTGGCAATCCACATTTTTAATTTGACATAATTAGACAAATAATTATAATACAAAAAATAAATTTATCGTTTACTCAACAATGATGAAAAACAACATTAAATCAATACTTCACAAAACAGGTTTTTGAGCAAGTTTACTTGCTGGATTTTTATTAACAAGTAAGGATGCTTTGGCTCAGAATATAGCGAGTAATCAGAAGAATAAAGCTCAAATTGAAAACAATCAAGCAGCAAACAATATAAATATACGTAATACTAATAATCCTATCGGATATGCTTTTGATAATATAAACAAATACTACCCTATCAAAAACAACCCAAAAGTAAACGAGCATATAACAAAACTTAGAAAAGAATTAAATTCAACTCGATGAAAGATTCAAATTGAACAAGCAAATAAAATATTTAAATCAATTCAACGATGAAATACATATTGAGAAAAAGACATAATTACATTTATTGTTTCAACAACAGAATGTGATATAATATCAAAATGAACTATATTTACAGACACATATCGACCAGAAGATTATACAGAAGAAGAAGATATATATTATAATACATTCAAAAAAAAATATATAGATCGATTTACCGCATACGAAAAACAATTCAATGAAAACCTTGTAAAATTACAACAAAGAATAAAAGAAATGGAACAAAGTATTCAAAATAGAGAACAAAGTATTCAAAATAGAGAACAAAGTATTCAAAATAGAGAACAAAACATCAAAAGAAATATAGAATCAATAAACGAATCATTATCGGTCTTTACTCCAGAACAAGTTATAGAAAATCAATACTTATACGATAATATCAAAAAAATAAAACAAGGTTTTCAAGAAAATTGACGGAAATGATCACTTCACACAGAAAAATTATTCTCTGTAATTAAGTAGCCGAAAATTTGACAAATTTTACATAAAAAATTATAATTAGAGCAGATTCTTTTACTGCTCTTTTTTGCTATGAATCCAGAATGATTACCTAAATTACAAGAACAAATACCAGAACTTCAAATACCAGAAGATATTTCTTCAAAAACAGAAAAAAAAGATACAATACAACAAACATTAGAAAATAAATTTTGATGAAATACTAATGCAATAAATAAACTTTATAATACTTTTGATAATCTAAGAGACCTATGAGAAGATAATATAAATAATTACATAAAAGATAATTTAAAATCAAAGTGAATAAATAGCTTTTTAGAAAAAGAAAAATTAGAAGAATATATTATTTCTGATTTAAAATTTTTTATAAATAAAAAATGATTAGATATAAATATATCAACTATATCTGATTTAGAACAAAAAGATTCTGATTTAGAACAAAAAGATTCTGATTTAGAACAAAAAGATTCTGATTTAGAACAAAAAGAAGAAAGTTCAGAAGAATATAAAGAAATAGCAAAAGCATTAGCTGAAACTAGAGCTAATTTTGCAAAAATTCCAGAAGAAGACAAATTAGTTGATATAAGCGATATCAAGCAAGATAGCCAAGAACGAAAAGATGCCCAAGAAAAAGTAAAAAAAATAAACGAAATCAAACCAGAAACAGAAGTCTCAATAGAAGAAATTCTTTCTATGCAAAAAACTTATCAAAAAAGTATAGAAACATGAAAATACTCAGATTTTACAAAAAGTTTTGAGAATTTAAATAAACTTGTATGATGAAAAGAAATACAATCCAGATCATTTAGACCAGAAAAAATCAGTGATCTTAGCGGGAAACCAGAAAACGCAATAAGAGCTACAAACTCTCTTATACAAACTTCTGACAATAAAGAAAAAATAAACGATTATGTCACATCTATAAAAACCCCATCAAAAGAGATTCCAGAAGGGCCAAAAGAAATAAATAATTTTCTAAAAGACAATAATTTTGAAAAATATAAAAATTTTCTTACTGATTTAGAAAATACGGATACATACAAAGAAAATTTTGATAATAATTGGAAATTAAAACAATGAAAAACTCGAGAAAATATTGATCAAAATTTCAAATACCAAATTATAAACAGAATTTGACAAATAGAAGCCAACACACAAGAAATATTTCAACAAAGAGTATTTGGCTCATCAATTAGCTGATTAGCAAGTTTTTTTGATTTTTCAGAAAAAGAAATAAAAGATGATTTAAAAATATGAAGCTGACTTGATATAAATTGAAACGAACTAACTCTATGATGAGTTATTGAAAACAACTTTATAAATATTAGATACAATCTTTGAAAACTTGAAAACAATTTATCAATCGAAGACTATCTTTTCCAAACAAAAGACAAAAATGTTTTAAACTTTTGAAAATGAAATTTTGAAAAATTATGAATTAGCTTACCATCAATAACAAGACTCCAAAATGATGCAACAAAAATTTTGGATAATAATCAAGACTCAATTCTCAAATCCAGTAAAGATATAAACGAATACAAACAAAACCTAGAAGTGAAAATCCACGAATGACTGATGAGAAATTTCCAAAAAAACAAAAATATAGTAAGAACATTTATCAAAGAATCTGTTCAAAAAAACCTAGCAGCGCAAGAAACCCTAAGCGACTTCAAAAGTATAATAAGCCCCGAAAATAAAAACATCTATTGAAACAATTTCAACAAACAAGAAAAACCAGAATTATTTAATCTTGTAAAAATATTAGACGATTCTTTGGAAAACTATACTATTTCAGAAAGCAAAGAATTTAGAGAAAATATTGGAACATTGACAAAATTTATACAAGAATCAACAGAAAAACAATGAGAACAAAATATAATAGGTAAATTTTTTAGAAAATTATTTAAAAAACAAGAAAATAAAAGCACAATAGAAACCGAAGAAAAAAACACAAAAAATTTATTGGATACTATAGAGAAATTAAGCATTCAAAAAGAATGAAAAAAAATTATAGACATAAATCTTCTCAAAAAAACTGTATTAGAAACACAAAAAGCTGAACCAAATTTAGATAAAATACCAGAAACACTATCAGAAAGTATAACAAATCCAAATCCTGGAAAATTATTAGAACAAGAATGACTTCGACAAGACAGACCTCCTACTGCTTAAATTTTCTAATTTCCCATCTACAAATCAATCAAAATTACAAACTATTTATTCGGTAAAAAATTATTTGAAGAAATAACACTCTTTCATAATTCTTTCTCAGTTTCTTTTCTAGCAACACCAGCAACTTTTCATCATCTTCATGCAACTTTTTTATTTTTTTCAAAAGTTTCTGGTTTTTCTTGCTGAGAAATTTCAGTAGTAACCTTTTCTCCCAACATAGTAAAAATAAGTTCAAAATCTGTCATATGATCTCTCAAATTTTTTCATTTTTCATTCAATCACTTATATTCTTTGTATTCTTGAGGTGTCATACCAAAAGTAGCTTTGGAAATTTCAGCTGTCAATATAGCAAAATCAGATTTCAATGTAATACCTCTTTCTTTCCATTCATCAGTCAAATTTTGTCTAATTGCAATTCCACGGATTCTTTTATCTATCCAATCCTTTGGATATCATTTTTGCTCGTAAAGTTCTTTCATTCTTTCTTGCGACAATTCTGGATTTTCTATCTCTTGAATTCTCTGATATCAAACTTTTGCCAACCATCTTTTGAATGGTTCTGCTTTTGGAGATGGTATTGATTGAATAATACGAAACATATGCTCAGTATTAGCACAATCTGTAAGATATTTTTTACCATCAGAAGATAATAATTTCAGTTGTACGATTTTTTCGTACACCTGACTTCATTCATGTGTTAATTTTATTTTTAAATCACTTCGATATCTTCTCGGAATACTAGAATTAGTTAAAGCTTCAATCACATCAACAATAGAAAAATATCGCTGATTTTCATACCAAACACGACGAATTTTTTTATTTTCAAATACTATAATACTATTTTCTTTTAAAAATTCATCCATGACAACATAGTTAATAACTAAATTTTTACAATTATAACAAAAAATAAACAAAAATCAAATATTTTTTTGACAAAATTATCTTGCTTTCTCTCAACAAACACCTAAATTACAATAAAATCAATTTAAAACTTAAAATCAAACATGATCCTCACCCTCAACCTCTGAAGCTCCTCTATCAAATATTCATTATTTTCCACACAACTCAAAAAAATCTGATCTTGATATCTAGAAAATATTATCAACCACGAAACAGCTCTCAAAACACTGTTCTCCTCATTACCAAAAGAGCAACTAAACAAACTATCAGTAATAGGACACCGCGTTGTTCATGGATGAGAAATGTTTACCAAACCAACCAAAATCACCCCACAGGTCCTCAAAAAGCTCAAAACACTCAACGACCTAGCTCCCCTACACAATCCTGTAAACATCAAATGAATCGAAATCTGCCAAAAACTTTTTCCAAAAATCACAAATATCGCAGTTTTTGATACAGCTTTCCACGAATCTATGAAACCAGAAAATTTTCTCTACGCAATCCCCAAAAAATATTACCAAAAATATAAAATCAGAAGATACGGTTTCCACGGCACCTCTCACCAATATTTACGAGAAAAATACAAAAAAGATTTTGCTCCAAAAAACCAAAAATCTCATACAATTATCACTTGTCACCTAGGAAATTGAGCCAGTTTGGCGCTTATCAGAAACGGAAAAGTTATCGAAACTTCTATGGGTTTTACCCCGTTGGAATGAGTGATTATGGGGACAAGGTGTGGGTCGATAGACCCAGCGATTATCACTTTCCTTGCTCAAAAAGAGTCGTTGTCCCCATCAGAGATTTCTGACATCCTAAACAAAAAAAGCTGACTTCTCGCAATTTCCGAGAAGACCAACGATATGAAAACACTTATAGAAAAATATAAATCAGATTCCAAATCCAAGTTGGCTATAGATATGTTTGTCAACAGTATCATCAAGTACATCGGTGCTTACACTGCCCTTGCAAACGGAATTGACGCGGTGATTTTTTCATGATGAATCGGTGAAAGGTGACTCCTAATCCGCCAAAAAATCACCAAAAACCTAACTTTCTTGGCGAAGACGAAATTTCTCGTAATCCCAACTGACGAAGAATTCCAGATCGCCAAAACCTGCAAAAACTTAAAATAAAAAATTTTATTAATTAGAAACAACATATTTATGAAGAATAGAATTAATTAAAGTTTGATAAGGAATACCTTCTTTTTTTGCCAAAATTTTTAGTTTATCAAGATTTTTTTGAGGGACCCTCAAACTTATCAAAGAACGGTATTCTTTGACATATTGCTGTAATACTTTTTTTTCTTTTTCAAAATTTTTAACAGGAACATATTTTCATTTAGAAATATCCTTATTTATTTTTTTTTCTTCAGAAGTAAGATTATTTTTTTTCATAAGCAATATATTTTATAAATAAAATTTTGTATCTCTTCTACTAGGAAATATAGTTTTGAGGAATATTTTATTATTTTCTTCTATATAAGGAACTCTATATACATAATTATTTATTTTTACTATCAAAATCTTTTGTCACATATATTTAATTTGATTACTATGCTCAATAATAGCTAATAAATTATTAGTCTCTATAGCCAAAAGAACATCTTCAAAACAAACATTTCTTGTTCTTTTTAATAAATTATTTTTTTCTTCATTTCGATAATACATAAATATACATTATCAAACTAAAACAAGTATATACAAAGTATATACAAAAATCAAGTCCTTTTAAAAAAATCCCTGCACATCGTACAGAGATCCTTTTGTTACTTTTATATATTCTTTTATTTTAAATCACCAGCTTCAATTGCTTCAATATTTTCCGCATCAATTTCCGCTTCAACAGCTTCCAATGCATCATCATCTAATACTTTTTTACCCATTCTTATCTCTTTAATTTTACCTTGAATATCTTTTTCGATTGAATTTCTAAGTTTTTCATCAGTTTCCAAAAGTTGAACTAATTTTTCTTTTCATTGAACTTTTTGACTACCTATAGTATAAAAAGCTCATGATCTGGAAACTAATTTGAGAATACTAGCTGCCTCTACTAAATCTGCAACACGATCATATCCCATTTTCCATCTTACTGGAAGTTCTGCAGTTTTAAATGGAGCAAATATTTTATTTTTTGCAACTTTAATTTTTGCATAATAACCAACTTGTTCTTTATCGTCCATAATTTTATCTCATTTTCTAATTTCAATTCTTTGAGAAGCGAAAAATTTAAGTGCGTTACCTCCAGATGTTGTTTCTGGATTACCAAACATTACACCAATTTTCATACGAATTTGATTGATAAATACACAAGTAGTACCACTTTTTGCCAATACTGAAGCCAATTTTCTAAGTCATTGAGACATCATTCTTGCTTGAAGTCACATATAACTATCTCACATATCTCATTCCACTTCAGCTCTAGGAACCAAAGCTGCAACTGAATCTATAACAATCAATTTAACAGCTCAAGATTTTGCTAATTCTTCTGCTATTTGCAAAGCTTGTTCTCCATGATCAGGCTGAGAAAGAAACAAATTTTCTGTGTCAACGCCAAGTGTTCTAGCATAATGAGGATCAAGAGCATGTTCGGCATCAATAAATGCAGCTACTTGTCATCTTTTTTGTATCTCTGCTATAGCATGTAAAGCTATTGTTGTTTTACCAGAAGATTCTGGACCATAAATTTCCACAACTCTTCATTCTGGATATCAACCACCCAAAATAAGATCTAAAACATAAGATCAACTGTGAAATGTACTTACCATTCAAACATTTGAATTTTCCCCCATTCTCATAATGGCTCATTTTCCGAAGTGTTTTTCAATAGTTTTGAGTGCTTCGGTCAACTCCGGTTTGTTTTTTTGTAAAGTCATACTATATATATAGAGTGTAAAACTAAGAAATGACTAAAGAGAAGGTAAACGCATAAACGTTTCAAATCATTCTCATCCATCGTCGTAAAGAATTTTATTGTTCTTTTTAGAAAAATCAAGACTTTTTTTATTAGTTTAGAACTAGAATATCGTCTTTTGTCAAAAATTAATATTATTTTGTCAAAAAAGACTTGATTTTGTCAAAACTTTTTTTATATATAAGGTGTAAATACAATCTTATGTATTTTATTTGTAATAATTAAAATATCAAATAAATATATCATAAGTGAGCGTTTTAAATTTTAGGTAAAAAATATGGCCGAAGGCAAAATATACATGGAGCCGGTTTGTTTGTAGATTTTAATATTTTTTGCCGTTAAAAAATTTAACAGCGAACAATGATATATTATTTGATGGTTTATAAATTTATCCATTTACAACTTTCCCATGCTAAAAAAACAACTACTGGATGAAATTCAAAGAGCACTGATTGCATTTTTCAAAAAAAATACCAACAACGAAGGTATTACTCTCAGAGAAATTGCAGCTGCTATCGGAGTTAGTCATCCACAAACAGTTCTCAACAAATTAAATCAATTAGTTTTGAAATGATATTTCATCAAAGATGAATCTGGATATCATCTTATTAGAGAAAGTATTAGCGACCAACGAAACGATGTGATTCAACTTCCAATCTATGGATTCGCTCAATGTGGAAACCAAGGTAAAAAAGTAATCGAAGAATATACCCAAGAAAGAATTCCTGTTACACCCACAATGCTTGGTATCAAAGAACCTAGTAAATGTTTTTTTGTCAGAGCAAAATGAAATAGTATGGAACCAAAAATTCAAGATGGAGACTTGGTTTTAATTCAACAACAAGATAATTATGATCAGAATGAATATGTATTTGTAGTCCACAACGATCTACCAAAACTCAAAAAAGTTGTCAAACAAGAAGACAAACGATACTTAGAATCAGTAAATAGATTCTTTGACAAAATGGAAATCAGCAAATTCGACGAAACCAAAATCGTAGGAGTTATCAAAAAAGTTATTAAAAATTTTTAAATAAGACGCCATGACTTCCAAAAGAAGTCCAACGTCGTTTTAATCCCGCTTTAGCGGAATATAAATTTCATTTATATGTAACTAAGCAAAATCCCCACAAAGGGGATTTTTTTAAGCTCGATTTTGTTGATAATTTTGATCAAGTTGTTGTGACTGAGCAAAACGATCATCTCTTTTTTTGTCATTACTTTTTTCTTGAGCAAGTTGTTCTGTAAATAATTGATGATCAAAATGCCATGCTTCTGAATCAATTTTATTAAAATTAAATTTACCAGCAAGTTCTTGAAGTCATCTGAGATTTTTCAGTTCTGTAGTTCTCAAATTCCACAATATATTATCTTGTAAATCTATTGATAATCACTGATTATGTCAGCTATAACCAACTTCAGCAGTAGGTACTTGACCAACTATTTTATTTCACTGAGCATCCCTATATTCTCTAGGTTCTTTATTTTGTTCAACCAGTTCTTCTTGATGCTTTTGTGTTCTATAAGCACTAGTAATAACCATTTTTTTATTGGTTTTTTGATTAAATAGAAATAAAAATCACACAAAATCTTCTAAAGCTTCTTTATTAATTCTAGGAGTTTTTCACATACATTTGGCAATAACTTTTCAATTATGTTTTATTTCTTTAATATCTGCAAAACCTCATTTTATTTCTATTTTTTCTATAATTTTTGGAACTTCATTATTTACATTATCTATATCTTCTTGAGTAATATTAACAATTCATCATCAGACAAGTAATTTTGGCCACTTAAAATCTGAATTTTCTTTTTTTATTAATTCTTCCTTTTCCTCTAATTCTTCTTTTTCTTTTTGGATTTGCTGGGCAACTTTATATTCATTTACATCTATCAATCATATATTAAGTCATTCCATAAAATATCTTTCACCTACCAAACAACCAAAAACAGCCAAAGCAAAAGTATCTTTATTGACAGAAGGAGAGGCAACAAAATCATTTTCTGATAAAGCCAACATAGGAATAATTTTATTTAAATATATATTTATAAAACCAGATTTGTCAGATTCAATTTTTTGATAATCAATACCAACAATATTATTATTTTCATCTTTTTGTAAATAATCTTCTCCCAATAAAGCAATAGTAGAAACATTTAAATTCAATCAAGATATATCTCAATCCAAAGATTCAAACAAAGCAGTTTTTAAGTTTTCATCTCAATTTGGAAGTTTACTTTTTATTACATCTTTTTGCTCATCAGTAAAGTTAGAAGCCATTGCTTCCAATCAATAAACTGTCCAAAGATCTTTTACTTCATTATTATTTTGTTCTAATTCATTATATTTCTGAAAAGATGTTTTTATAAATTCTTTGTTTATTCATTTCAAATTTTGATCTATATAATCTCGATGTAATTCCTCAAGTCATCATTTAACTCCAAAAAATTCCAAAAGTTTATTAATAACCTTTCTTTGTTTTCTTTTTTCTTTATTACCAAAAATATCAACAGGCCATTTGGCACCAAAAGCTCAACCCAAAGTTCAAAATAAAGGTATATCAATATTGAAAACATCCCCTATTCATTTCATAAAACCAGTACTTTTTTCTTTTATATCTTTTGAATCTACATTTGTATTAACAGACATAAAATTTCTATACAAAGCACCTTCTTCTTTTAGAGAAATTCTATCTTTTAGTTCAGATAGTCAGTTGGTAAAAAAAGAAACTGTTTCATTAATTCCCTCAAACAAGTTTGGTGCTTCTATACTACTCATTACAATTTTTTAATTAATTAAAGTTATTTTCTTTCTATTTCTTCATTGATAATTTTTATATAACGATCGCCTATTTCTTTATTTAATATTTTATCTCAAGTTCAAATATCAATCAGATCATTTTTATCAATTTTCTTTTGCAAATCTTCTTTAAATTTTTGCATATTATAGGTATTTACTACATATTCTTGATCACCAAAATAATTCCCATTTACACAAAGTTTATTAAAATCTAATTTCTTGAAATAAATTCCATATTTTTTTTCGTGTTCTTCATCAAATATTTTCAATAAATCTTCTTTTGTATTTTGAATACGAGCACCAACAATTTCTGTAGCAATTCTATATAATACATTTTGAAATTTATTATCTGATCCAAATATTTCCTTGGAAGAAGGTTGTTTATCAATTGATAAAGTTATCAAGAAATTTCTAATTTTTTCCATATCATTTTCTTCATTTTGAGGTGGAAGCAAAAGTGATATATCTTTTCACGTACTCAAACTTTTATAAGAAACAAAATCATTTATATAGTCAAGATTCTGATCTATCAATTCTTTTTTATCTTCAATTGAATTTCAATCATCATCCAAAAGATAATTTTCCATTAATTGTTTATAATCATAAGAAAAACGATGGAAATACACCAGACTTCTAATATCTGTGTTCCATAATTTTTCAAGTTTATCATACTTATCAGGATACTCATCCAATCTCAATTTATAAACATCTGGATCAATATCCAAATTATTTACAGAAAACTCTGCTTCTCTAAAAAGTTTATCTAATTCTTTCATACTTTCACCTCTTTCAATAATGTCAGTAGTAATGATTTTTTGAATATTAATAACAGTTTTACCATCTATATCAACTGTCCCACATTTTTTCTCAAAATACATATATTTTTGATTTACCTTACTATCAACTTCATTTTGTGCTTGCACAATCATTTCTCTGGTTATAGGTGGCTGCATAGCTGATAATTGTTTCATCCTTTCTACATCATTAGTATTTTCCATAGCAAGTGGATTTTTTTCTCGTTCTTGTGTATAAAGTAACGCTTTAATTCATTCTCCACTAGTCTTATCGGCTAAGTGAGACATATCTTTGAATTGACGAGCTATTACATCTCAAAGTCATGTATCAATTTTATTTTTCCCCATCAAAACAGTTGAAATATGTTGTTTAATAATCAATTCTGATTCACCAGCAAAATCCAAATAGTTTTTACTATATTTATCAAAAGAATCATATGCATAATATTTTACTCATTCTGCTAATCATAAAATTCATGTAAGAACACCCGAAACAATCCAAGCAGGAATTGCTCAAACAACACTAGTTGTTCATCATATAGCAATAGCAGCATCAACTCACCAAAGTACAGCCATTGTTGTCTCCCAATGTCACTTTTGTCTTTTAAAATCACCTCTTTCTTGATTATGTTTGGATATTTCTTTAGCTTCTTGATATGTCATAAAAGCATTTATTCATCACATAATAGGCGCTGCAACAGCAACAATTTTTCCTACAACTCTTCAAGCAACTTTCATATACGGGCTTTTAAGAATTTTTCATATCTTCCCAATATCTTCAATCTTATCTACATATTTCAAAGAATCTTTAATCACATGAGTATTTTTACTACATTCAAGCGCTTTCAAAAATTGTTTAGGAGTTTGATTTATAATATCATCAGATATTCAACCAAGTTTTAAAGCATCTTTTATACCATTTGATGTTGTCGCTGTTTTAAGTGCTTTAATAACTTCTTTATTTTTGAACGCATTTTTAAATGCATCCATGACAGATTTATTATTTTTCATATTTTTTGCCCAAGCCTGATCACCCAATCCCCAGCGTAACAATCTAAAATTTTCTTCAGATGTATTTGCAAGATTTGTCAGATTATTTGCAGATTGAGAAACTTTTGATTGAAATTGTTTTGGTACTTTTATTTTTTTCAATTTTTCAGCAGCTTGAGTAAATCATCTTTTCATCCATTCAACTTGCTTTTGAAAAGCATTTCTATGAAGAGATTTTTCTGAAATATAAGCAGCTTCTTTGGTAGCATCACCACCAAATAATTTTATTTTTTTCCAATTTCTCAAAGAATTTGCTACAAAAGCTTCTGTTGCATTTGCATCTTTATAATGACGAAAGAAAAATCATTCTCGTTGTTTGAAATCATCAAGTTTATCGAATTTATGCATATGTTTACCCAAAATTCTTCATATATTTTTTGATTCTTCAGCAATTATGTGATCAAAGGTTTTTGTTTTAAATATTTCATCAATAAATTCTGGTCTCAAAGATTTTGTTGTTTCCAAAAATCAATTAATAATAGCCTTTTTTCATTGATGAGTAGCTTTTCATAAAAATTCATCAATTTTTTGAAGCTCATTAAAATGATCTACATTATAAATATAATTAATTTTTAATCTTCTATTTGTAACATTATATTGCCAAAGTTCTTTAGGATTATACAATTCTGCTTTAATATTTTTTCATTTAGTAAAAAGAATCTGTCTAATGTTTTTATTATTTTTATATTTTTCATAAAGTTTTATATGTTCATCATTTGTAATTCAAAACCATCTCAACAAATCAGAAGTATCAGTGAGAGTAACTGTTCAACCATCAGAAAGTTTTTGAGCTATCCTAAGCGCTTGTCTTTCATTTAGTTCTCAATGGATAAAAGCATATTTTAACAATCTAGATTTTTCAACATTAGTAAAACCTGATGATTGAAGATATAATTGCCATCTCCATCAATCCAATCATAACCCTGGTAAATATCTTCTTCAAGTCGCCAATCTAAATCATCTTTGCAATCATGTAACTGGTAGTTTTCAAATTTCTACTGCTCATCTACCAACAAAACCTATAACATTTCATCAAGGAATTACTTTAGATGCTATATACAAAGAATGACCAGAAACATACAATCATCCAAGACCATAACCAACTCTTTCCCACCAAGAATTAGTTTTTCATAAACCAAAAGCTTTTCAAACATCTTTAAATGCATCTATAGGAAGTTGTGCTAATTTCCACCAATCAACTCAAAATCAACCAGAATAATCTTCTAAATTATGTAAAGTAATTTCCATACGTTCTCTTACATTGAAATAAGATTCTGATTTAGATTTCAATTCATCAAGATCCTGTTTATCAAAAGTATTATTTTTTAGTTTTTCAAGATATCAAACCAATGTTGCTCTAATTTCAGTTGCAAGCCTTTCGATTTCAAGTTTTTCTCTAATCTTTTTTGCATATTCTTCATCTCCAGCAAAAATATCTGTAATCAAATGAGTATATGCATCAAAAAAGCTCTTTCTATTTGTTCATACTAAACTATCATCCAACATCCACTCACAAAGATCAGTTAATTCTCATCTTATTCATTCACTAAGTCATCATTCCAAAAATTCAGCTTCAGCTCTAACAATACAAGTTTCTCAATTTTCATCAGTAGAAAAAGCATCTTCTCTATTTTCTTGTAAATTATCACGTAAATCTTGAGTTGATTCTGAAATTTGGTCTACTTCAATATTATATTCATTCATCAAATGAGGAACATCAGCCAATGTATATTTTTTCAAAAATTCAACATAGGTATTCTCTTTAAATTCATCACTAAACAATAAATCTTCAATTGCATCTTGTTCTTTATCACTCTGTTCTTGATTCAAACGATCTTTTCACATTACTATAGATTTGGCAAATTGCACTTTTAAAATCTTTTGCTTTTCTGATACATAATTAAACGTATTTAAATAAAATTTAAAAAACAATGCTAATTGCTCTTTACGGTCAACAGATTCTGCAAGCCAATCTTTAATAGCTTCTACTGGATCAGAAATAAATTTAGTTCAAAATGGTTGAAATGAGGCTATACTACCAAGATAATCTCACAAAAGCTCATGAACTTGTTTTTTAGTCCATTGTCAAATCTTTTCTATATAGTCATCAGTTGATTTTTCATACATAAAATCCAGCATCTCTTTATTTCAAAAATTAGACAAATTTCCAAGTTTTTTATCCAATCAATGCAACATACCTCATTTTAATTCTTTGTCTTTCTCTGTATTATCAGATAAATTTACATCAAAAGATGATTCAGAAGAAGTACTAAAAGTAGATATATCTTCTGAAAGTTGAAAGTATTTTTGTTTTTGAGCTTCTGATAGTTTTTCAAAACTTCAACTAGCAACATTACCATCTCATGGAATTGTCTCATTACTTTTACCAGTTATTGAATTTCGTAAATCACTAGCTTTATCTTTTATCCAATCTCGATTTTTCCAAACTAAAATTCATCAAACTCATATACCAAGCCATTTCAAAGCTCTCTTAAAAAATCATGGTTTTTCATTAGAAGACTCATCTCCTTCTTTTTTTTCTTTTTTCTTAAACAACTTGGAAATCCCCCAAATGGCCAAACCAACACCAGTAGCAATCAAAGCGGTTTTTCCAGGATTTTCTTTTGCGTATTCCCAAATATTATTTCAAGTTTCTTTGATTTTTCACCAAAATCAAACTTCAAGCTTGAGATTTTCCAATTCTTTTTTATAAGTAAGCAATTCTGCTTCTAAAGCAATTTTTTCTTCCAATCAAATTAATTTTTCATCAATTGTTTTTTCTTGTTTCAATAATTCATCAGCTTCTTTTATTGATTCTTCTACTTCCTTTTTTTTATTTTCAAAGTCTAATTTTTTTTGTTCTATTTCCTTACTTTTTTGTTCCAAAACCTCTTTTTGTAAATCTTTTTTTTCATTATCAAAAAAATCTATCTCTTGTTTCAGAGATTTTAGTTCATTTAAACTATCCTTTATATGATCAAACTCATTGTAAAGTTTGTCATTTTTTTCAGGACTTTTCTGGTTTGAAACGACCAAATTCATAAATCAATAAATAAATAAAATAACTATAAATAATTATATTCCAAAACCTTTTCAAAACCAAAAAATCTGCCATTTCTCAGCAGATTTAACTTGACATATTTTTGGTAATATATTTTAAAAGAAAATAAGCAGAAAATTTTAAGAAAAAATAAGCAGAAAAGTTAGAGAAAAAAATAAGCAGAAAAATAAAATAATAAACAAATATATAACAAGCGAACGCTTACATTTTTAGGCGTAAAAAACACAGAGCCAAATATTTGTTTGTGTTTTTTGCCGTTAAAAAAATGTAACAGTGAGCGGTTATATATTGTTTATTATTAAAATCAAACTACAAACGGTTATGTTTTTTGTTTATGATTAAATTTCAACAAACAAATATATCACAAGTGAGGTCTTTATATTTTAGGCGTAAAAAACACAGAGCCAAGTATCTGTTTGTGTTTTTTGCCGTTAAGAAATATAAACTACGAACGGTGATATATTTGTTTGTGATTATGCTCAGAAATATAAACTACGAATATTTAAGTTAAACATTTATATCCCACTCAAAACCTCAAAAAACTTTTCAATATCTTGGTCATCATTATAAATATACGTACTCATTCTACACGTACCTCCCAATCCCAATTGTTTATGCAATGGATACGCACAATGTCATCCACAACGAACAGCAATATTATGACTAGCAAAAATTTCTCAGATTTTATTAAAATTTGATTGATTTTTCAAAACAAAAGAGAAAGCCCCTACCCTATTTTCTGACACAAAAGTTCAGATCAATTCTACCTTACCAGCCAATAATTTAAATCAATCCAAAACTTTTTTTACAATTTCTTGTTCATGTTGCCATATTTTTTGCATTCATCAAATATTGTCAACATATTCAATAGCTTTCAAAAGACTTACAGCACCAATAATATTTGGCGTACCAGCTTCAAATTTATCTGTTCCAGAAGTCAAAGTATGACCAGTAACACTGACATCTTCAATCGTTCATCAACCAGCAATCATAGGAGAAAGTTTTTTAAGCCATTCTTTCTTAAGATAAACTCATCAAATCCCTGTATAAGCCATCATTTTATGCCCTGTAAATACCAACGCATCACAACCAATATCCACCACATCAACTACAAAATGAGGCACAGATTGAGATCAATCTACCAAGAAAAACGTATCATCACGCAATTGCTGTTTTACTTTTTTCACATCATAAATCTGACCTGTTACATTGGAAACATGGCTACAGGCAACAACTTTTACATTATCTGTATACTTAATTACAAAATCATCTCGATCAATACTATAATCATTTTTTATTCCAAAAAATTTTACTTCAAAACCATATTCCTCTGCCAAAATTTGCCAAGGTAAAACATTTGCATGATGTTCCCAAATCCCAATCAAAACAGCATCTCATTTTTGTAAAACTTTGGATCTTACCAAAGATCCAGCAATTATATTGATACCATATGTAGAATTGTAAGTATAAAATATTTCACTTGCTTTACAACTCAACAGATTAGCAACCGCAATTTTACTATCATAATAAGCTTTTTCTGACCTCTCTGAAAGTTCATACAATCATCTATGGATATTTGCATAATCATGCGACACAAAATCAGAAACTCAATCAATCACCATTTTGGGTTTTTGACAACTTGCACCATTATCCAAAAAAACTAATCATGGATTATGCTCAAATATCGGAAAATCTTTTTTGTACATTTTTTAATTTTACATTGTAAAATTGACATATCATAACAGTTAATAAATCAATATATCATAAGTGAGCACTTAAATTTTAGGTAAAAAATGTGGCCGTAGGCAAAAGATACATGTTGCCTTTTTGTTTGTAGATTTTAGCATTTTTTGCCGTTAAAAAATTTAACTGCGAACGGTGATATATTTTTATTAACAATTAAAAACAACTAATATAAAACTTTATCTTCTTTTTCTGCCCATTTTTGAAACACTTTTATCGCTTCTTCACGAAGCAACTTTTGCATAGGTAAATTCCTTTTATCCAAAGGCCTATCAAGTTCTTCATAAATATATTGGTCATCAAAATTTATATCTGCAGCATCTTCCTTTGTATTTCCATAATACACTTTATCAAATCTAGCCCAATAAATTGCCCCCAAACACATAGGACAAGGCTCACAACTAGTATATAATTCACATCAATTTAATTCAAAAGTTTTTAAATTCTGGCATGCATCACGTATAGCAACCATTTCAGCATGAGCTGTCGGATCATTGGTAGATGTTACTTTATTTCGTCATTTTCCAACAATTTTCCCATCTTTTACAATTACTGCACCAAAAGGACCACCTGCATTTTTTTCCATATTTTCCTGCGATAATCTAATCGCCTCTCTCATAAATTCTTGATTCATAGTTTATTTTAATAAATTAAAATCTTACTTAATAACTAAACAACTCATGTCATTGCGAATATATATGAAGCAATCCATAGTTATAATATCTAAATATTAGATGACCAATCTGGATTGCCACGCTGATCTCGCAATGACTGAATGCTATTTCCTAACAATAATTTTATCACTCTCCAAACTCCCCAAATCTATTTCTTTCAACAAATTAAAATCTGAATAATATTTTTTTAATAATTGGTAATTTACAATCTGCGGTTCAATTGGAATTGCATTATTTATATATACTTTTCTATTATTTCAAAGATCAACTAACATTCTATGACCACCAGGCATATAAGATAATCATTGAATTTCAGGAAATCATTCTTTGATTATACGAATATCATCCATCAAATCATCTGGAGATTGCAAAAAAAACAATCATGTCAAAGCTCCCCCAGAATTAAATGATAATATTTCCAAATTTACAATACCAGATAGCCCCAAAGAATTTCCAGAAAACAATTCAAATAAATATCATTTATACATTCCAAATTTTTTATCTTCATGCAACAAAATTAATTCTGGTTGATTAAACAAAACCTTTACAAGAAGTGTATTTGGTCATTTATAAACCATAATAACATCTTCAACAAACGGATAATCTTTTTTTATTTTCCCTATAATCTTGTTAGAATTAGACGATATCAAATAAAGATTTTCTCACAATAACAAAGAACTTATGCTTTTATACAAATAAGGATCATCATAAACTTGCACACTACTTAAAGCATAATCTATTTTTGAAATACGATATTCTGGCACAAAAATAGTATATTTAAGCAATAAAAATCCACCATAAAAAACAACTAATATTCCAAAAAAAATCCAAAAATACAAAACAGGTATTTTACGAATATATCATCAAGCCTTTTTCCCAATTGATGTTCATGAAGAAAGAGATGGTGAAACAGACTTTTGCTTGATAAATTTTTTTTGAACAGCAAATTGCACCATGTAAAAAAACGATTACAAAAAGAATAAATAATACAATATATACGTCAACAAAGATCAAATAACAAATCATCACAAAACTTCCAAAGGTGTATGTCAAAGTCTTTCTCTAAGTTTTCAAGAAACATCACTATTTTCTTTGGAGAATAATCATTGTAATTCAACTCTCAACTTATTTATAAGATGTGCATGTTGACCAGTCTGAAATCTGAGATTCATTGCATCATAAGCAAACAACAAAGAAAAAGCTACAACCACAACAAACAACACACTATCAAATCAATATTCAAGCAGAACTAACATAGTTACACTACTAGATAATCCAGTATGAAACGAAGGAAATCATCATGAAGAAAAAAAATGATGAAAACGAAATTTTCTATATTTAAACAAATCTATAATAACTTTTAGTCATTGAACAAAACATCCCACAAAAAGCACCAAAAAAAATGGATTTATAGAAATTCATTGACTAAAATATCCAATAATAGACTCCACAACGTAAGCAATCATGAAGAATAGCTTTTAATGATAAATTGCCGATCTTTTATCAATCGGTCACTATATACATACAAAGTTTCGACAAAAAAGCAACTCCATTTAGTTGATAATCAACAAATAATAGTTAAAATACTCTCAATAAATTAACAAACCTAATAGTTTTTATAAATTCAATGAATCGAGCAATAAAAATAACAAATAAAAAAAGGAAATCATCATTAAATCAACATTGCTTGTAGCCAAAAAGCAGCGATACAATTATAACTAGACTATAACTCTAAATATGATACTGCCTTGATGATGGATGAATTTTATTTGTTTTTTATTGCGAGATAAACTAATAATTTTATACTATTACAAACTTTCAATGAAAAAACTCTTATTCTGAATAATAATCATTAGTCTAATATCTATCACTCATGCAGACTACAAAACAATAGTAACAATCGTACTAAACGACATCCAAACAACAAATACCAACAAAACCGATCTTCAAAAAAGACAGAATTTCCAAAATTACATTCCAAAAATCCAAAAATTAACTATCATTGATCAAAGAGTAAGAGACGCTTTGATAACATATCTAAACGCAAAAATAGAACAATTACAAACAGTAAGTAAGAATAAATGATTATGAAAAATAGACAATATAGATCAAGAAAAAATTAGAGAAATTCGATTAAAATTACACAATGATGAAAGAGCAACAAAAGATCTAACTCCTTATACATATAATATTGACTTAGAACAAACAGCAACTTCTCGAGCACAACATCTTAGCCAACTTTGATATTCAACACACGAAAGAGAATCAACTGACAATTGATATACTTATTATAGTATCAGAGACCGATTTTGAGATCAATGAATCATCTTCCCTGCAGAAAAAAACAGAGCTTCAAATTTTACAGAAAATATAGTATATAGATTAAACTATAACTGTAACTCATCTGATTGCACAAATTATCTTATATCAAAAATCAAAGGTGAAGTTGGAACAAAATATGGATTTCAATTCTTTATGAGCGAAAAAACATATAACTGACCACATTATAGATGAATCATGGGAACTCAATATACACAAATGTGAGTCGGTATAGCTATCAATCCTTCTACCAAGAAAATCTTCATAGTAACTCACTACTCCGTAGATTTTTAAGAAAGATACTTAACCAAAGATAAATAAGAAACATCATAAGTGAAGCCTTTATATTTTAGGCGCAAAAAACACAGAGCCAAGTATTTGTTTGTGTTTTTCGCCGTTAAGAAAATATAGCAGTGAACGGCTATATATATTTTTTTATAAAAAAGCTGATCATGAAATCAGCCTTTATCCTTATTTTAATAAATCATAAGTTTCCTTTGCAATCATATATTCTTCATTTGTAGGAACTACCATCAAAACAGATTTAGATTCTGGTGTAGAAATTATTCTCTCTTCTCATCTAAAATCATTTTTTGATTCATCCAAAAAAATACCAAGCCAAGTCAATTTATCTGCTATCATTTTTCTAATATACGCAGAATTTTCCAAAGTCCCAGCAGTCAAAACCACAGCATCACATCAATTCAAAATTGCTGTATAAGAACCAATATATTTCACAATCTTATTTACATAAATTTCCAGTGCCAAAGTTTCTTGAACTTTACCAGCAATATGACCATCTTCGATATCTCTCATATCACTAGAAACCCCAGAAATACCAAGTACACCACTCTGCTTATTGAGCATATGATCTATATCTTCAATTGTCATGTTTTCTTTTCTCATCAAAAAAGCAACAATTGCTGGATCTAAATCCCCTGATCTTGTACCCATAGTCAACCCTTCAAGTGGCGTAAATCCCATAGACGTATCAACAACTTTTCCACCTTTGATAGCAGAAACACTAGCTCCATTTCCTACATGACAAACAATAATATTCATATCTTTTATATCTTTGTCTAACATTTCAGCAGCTCTATGAGAAACGTACTTGTGAGAAGTTCCATGGAATCCATATCTTCTTACTTTATATTTTTCATAATATTTGTATGGAATAGAATACATATACGCACTCGGTTCCATTGTTTGATGAAACGAAGTATCAAAAACAGCTATATTTGGAATATTTGGCAACACTTCTTCTACCGCATAAATTCCCATCAAGTTTGCAGGATTATGAAGCGGAGCAAGTTCTGACAATTCATCAATTTTTATTTTTGCATGGTCATCAATTTTACTAGAATTGACAAAATGTTCTCAACCATGAACTACTCTATGACCAGCCGCATCGATTTCTTCCAAAGAAGTTAATACTCAATGTGTCGGATCAACCAATAATTCCAAAACTTTCTTCAAAGCAACACTATGATTCTCTAAATTTCCCGCAATTTCTACTTTACCTTCTTTTCAAACATGCTTGATAACAGTCCCTTCTATAGCAATTTTATCAACCAATCATTTAGACAAGACATCTCATTCTGGCATAGATATCAATTGATATTTCAACGACGAACTTCCTGCATTCAATACCAATATTTTCATCTCACATTTTTTATAAACTCAAATCGTACACGCGCGATTAATCGCGCCTCTATAAAAATTAAACAATTTCTCCCCATGCCCCAGCACCAAGACCAGCAGCATTAGCTTCTTCGAAATCAATATGCATATCCAAAGCATAATTATCTCCCACTCTCACAACTACATTTTCAAATATTAATCATCTTTCTCCATGAACTTTTACTTTAATTTTTTGTCCATCTACAAGACCTGCATCTTGAGCTTGAGCAACAGTAATGTGTAAGTGTCTTTTTGCTACAATACATCCATGATCCAAAATTATAGATCAAACAGGGCCAATAATTTCACAACCAGGTGTTCCTTGAATATCTCCAGACAATCTTATTGGAGCCTGAATTCCCAATTTAAAATTATCAGCTAACAAAAGTTCAACTTGAGTTTGCTTTCTACAAGGACCAAGAATCCTTACCCCATCAATCTGTCCTTTAGATCATTTCAAAAAAACAGTTTCTTGGTACACATACTGACCAGGTTGAGAAAGATCTTTTATAACAGTAAATTGATAGTTTTTTCCAAAAAGTTTCTCTGCATCAATTTGAGATAAATGGATATGTCTATTAGAAATTCAAATAGGTAATCTCATAATAAAATTTTAGACAAAAATAAAAAATCTGACACAAAAAAGCATCAAATTTTGATATATATTTTCCAAACACAAAATCAATACTATTCAACTCTAAACCCAACCAAACACATATCATCAGTTTGAGATACCAATTCGCCATTTGGTTTTTTCATCATATTTTCATACATTTTTTGAATATATGAAGTTCTTTCTGCCATAGGAATAGTAGTAGTCAATGACAAAATATCTCTGAAACCAACTAATTTTAATTTTCTATCATGTTTATCAAACTGATCACTCAATCAATCAGTAAACAAAAATACCTCATCACCAGAATACAATTGAATTTCAAGATTTTTATAGCCATCAAAATCAGATTTTTTTGTTTGAGATCAAAGCTCAGCACGAGTAGTAGATTCAATTTTTTCTATATTTCAATTTTTTCTAAATATAAAAATAGGTCTAAAAGCAGAAGAAAAATCCAATATTTTAGTTTTTGTATCATAAAAAATACATGCAATATCCATAGAATCATGCATCATATGATCTTTAAATTTAGATTTTTTTTGTAAATCTAAAAATTGATTATCCAAATGATCAATGATCTGGTTTGGTCCATCTACTTTATCAAATATTTGTTGTATGTCAGTTTTTCCAAGAATAGTCAACAAAGCACCAGGAACACCATGTCCAGTACAATCAGCTACAGCAATAATTTTTTTCCCTTTAGAGTTTTCTGCAGAAAAATAGAAATCTCAACTAACAACATCTTTTGGTTTATAAAACACAAATGATTTTGGAAAATGTTCTTGAATATCATTATACAATATTGACGCTTGTATTCTAGATGCATAATTTATACTTGAATTAATATCGTTATTTGCTCTTTCTAATTTATCATTAGTTTCTGTCAGATTTTCATTTGTAGCACGTAATTCTTCATAAGCCGTATCCAATTCGGCTTTCTGCTCCATAATTTCTTTGTTAGCCTTTTCCAAATCTTGATTCTTTTTATCTAAATCTTGATTTTTTTGATCTACTACAACTTTTTGCTTTTCTACCTCAGCTTTTTGCTCTGTAATAATTTCATTTTTTTCTCTCAATTGCGCGTTTTTTCTTCTAGAATTAACATAAAAGGCTCATGCTAATAAAGCTATTAAAGAGACAGAAACTCAAAAAACTGTTCGTTTTATATTATTTTGTTTTTGAATTTCTAATTCAGCTTGTTGTTTTTCATTTTTATACTCCAATTCTTTAGTTCAATATTCTTCTTGTTTTGCTGCAATAGATTTTTGAAATTCTATATTAATACGACTATCACGAACTTCCGAAAACTTTTCCAAAAATTCATACGCTAATTTATAATCTCAATACTGATTTATATATATAGATTTTATTTCATTTAACAACCATTCCTGATATTCCAAATGACCTATTTTTTGAGCTAAAAACAAAGCTTCTTCATAAATTTTAATTGCTTCTTTATATTTTTTTTCTGCAATAAGAAAATCAGCTTCTCAGCTCAAAACTACAACCTTTGTTTCTTCTCAAAAACCAACATCAGAAAAAACAAGTTTTTTAAATTTTTCAAAAAAGATTTTTGCTTTATCATAATCTTTTTGATTAACATAATAATTTGATAAATTAGTATATATCAAATAAGCCGTATATGCAATATCCGGAGAAGAAATATCAGTTTTTTCCAAAATACTATAAGCTTCATTCAAATATATAATAGATTTTTCATGTTGTTTTAATTTGATGTATCAATAAGCAATATCATTCAAATTTAATATTTTTTTCCTATCATCGGAAAGATTTTCAGCTAAATTATATGCTTTTTCGTAATATTCAAAACCAATATCATATTTTTCCAAAGCTAAATAAGATAATCATAAAGAAGAATAAATATTTCGAAACGCCTTTTCACATCAAACAATATTATTCTGTAATAAAGAATCTTTTTCTTGTAAAAGAAGATCTACAGCTTTATTATAATTACCTGATTTAATAAGAGAATCAACAATAAGTTCAATTGAGGATAGTCAACAAACCAATTCATTAGATTGAATTACATTATCTAATTTATTATTTCAAAGATTTAACTCAATACTATTATTTAAAAACTTTTCATCCTTTTGTCTTATTTCATCTCAATCAAAAAAAAGTAAACAAGAAAAAAGAGCTATTCCATAAAAGGTTTTATATCAATTTATTTTTAGTTCCCTTTGTGATTTATTATGTAATTTTTCCATATCCAAAATAAATAGTATACATATTTTAAAATAATATCAATATATTTTAATAAAAAAACTTCCATTTTCAATGGAAGTTTTTTAAAAAAATATTTAAAATTATCTAGTCAATGCTGATGGCACAGTTTTACAAGTTGGACAAACTCCTGTTCCTCATCCAACAGGTATTCCAGCAAAACTCTTAACACTTAAAGCTACGATTCCAAAAGCTACGATAGAAACTAGACCAATTACAAGCCATTCGAAGATGTGAAGACCACCAACTACTGAATCTTCCCACATATCAAATCTATGAGGAACTTTTGATTTAGCTTTTTTTCTTTGATAAATTGGGTGATTAATAATTGCTTTCGCAACTTTACGATGTTTTGGCTGTTTTTTTTCCATTTTTGTTTTTAATAGAATATAAAATAAAGGAATTTAACAATCAAATTATAATCTATTTTTTTGTTTTGTCAAAAAATCAAAGACTTTTTTTTATTATTGTAATTTAATAGAAAATTCGAGCACTTTGTCATTCCCGTTTTTGTCATTTCCGCCTTGTCAGTTGGGGCGGAAATCTAGGCTATTAGATTAATGTCATTGCGAAACCGCCTAGGCGGTCGTGGCAATCCAGATTGTCACCTAAGACCTAAGTGCTAAAAACTAAGAGCTAAAAGCTAAACCCTATTTCCTACCATATAACCACCAATATGCCATACCCACAAAAATCATTCATCCTATTATATTACCCAATGTAACTGGCAATAAATTATTTACAAAAATATATTTCAAAGTAAGATGTGCAGTATCTACATTTTCTACCACAAATCCAGAAATTTTCAAAAGATAAGCAAATGGTAAATAAAACATATTTGCTACAGAATGTTCAAATCCTCACGCAACAAACGCAGTTATAGGGAAAATTATCCCAAGTACCTTATCTCCGGTTGATCTTCAACTCCAAGCAAGCCAAACTCCAAGACATACCAAAATATTACACAAAATACCCAAACTCAACGCCTGCAAAAATCCATAATCCAATTTATGAACTCCAATATTCAAAGCCGTTTCTCAAATAATTCAATTTCCAAAGAAATACCATCATCAAACATAAACCAAACCAACAACAATCAACGCCCCAATAAAATTAGAACTCCAAATTAAAATCATATTTTTTATAAATTGTAATCCCGAAATTTTTTTATTCAACCAAGATATTATAAGCAACGCATTTCACGTAAATAATTCCGCTCCTGCAACCATAACCAAAATAAGCCCCAGTGAAAAAGCCAATCCAGCAATAACTTTTATAATTCCAAACGGTATATGTCCAGCCAACCCAGAAATACTTGTTATCGAAAAAACTGCTCCAAAAGCGATATACATACCAGCAAGTATACCAGAAACCAAAGTATGAGAAAATTTACCATTGGCTTTTTTATAACCAACTTCTTCAGCTTTCGCCGTAATTTCCGCAGGACTCAACGCATCCATTTTTTTATAATGTTAGATAGTAAAACTTATATTTAATTTAATACAGAGCCAGGTATTTGTTTGTATTTTTCACTGTTAAAAAAATATAACTGCAAACGGTTGTATGGTTGTTTATCTTTTTTCAACAAATCAATCAAAACAATATAACAATAAACAAATATACAACAAGTGAGCTCTTATATTTTTAGGCGTAAAAAATACAGAGCCAAGTATTTGTTTGTATTTTTCGCCGTTAAAAAAATATAACTGCAAACGATTGTATGGTTGTTTATTGTTCTTCTAACATAAATACTAACAGTTTTAAGCTCTAATAACGACTTTTTTGAAATACGCTTCCAATTGTTTTTTTACCTCTTCAGCTTGCTCTATCTTCGTAGAAGGAATTCCTTCCAATCAATATTTCCGTCACAATTCTTTCCACTTATAAACTCCAAGCTGATGATATGGCAAAATCTCAATTCTTTCTATATTTTTATAAAATCAAAACTTTTCACCAAGTTCTTTTATATACTCTTCTTGATCTGTCCAACCCGTAACCAATACATATCTAATTCGCATCGCTTTACCTATAGATTCTAAATAATCTACAAATTTCAATATATTTTCATTGGATTTTCCCGTCAATTTCTGATGCCAATCGTTGTTTATATGTTTAATATCAACCAAAAACAAATCAACCAAAGGAATCAGATTTTTTACATCATCGTTTCGCCAAAAGCCATTTGTATCAACTGCTATATGTATTCATTCTTTTTTCAATTTTTTAAACAAAGGAAACAATTCTTTGGCTTGAATCAAGGGTTCACCACCAGAAACAGTAAAGCCTCACTTTCCACGGAAATAAGGTTTCACCTGGATAACTTGTTTCACAATGTCTTCAACACTCATCATTTTACCTCATTCCAAAGAAATAGTATCAGGATTATGACAATACAGACATTTAAAAAAACATCCTTGCAAAAAAAGTACAAACCTAATCCCAGGCCCTTCATGAGTTCCAAAACTTTCTATCGAATGTATTCTAAGCATTTTTCTTAAGTTATTAGTTACACTTAGTTCTTAGAAACGCGTTGCTTTAGTTTTTAGAAATTAATTTATACCAATCAAAAAACTAAGCTCTAAGTTCTAAGTTCTAAGCTCTAATAAAATTACATATTTTGATGAAATGTTCTTGCAATAACTTCTTGTTGATGAGCTTTAGATAATCTCACAAAATTTACCGCATATCATGATACTCTAATTGTTAATTGAGGATAATTTTCTGGATGTTCATAAGCATCTACCAATGTATCTCTATTTAAGACATTTACATTTAAATGATGCGCGTCTTTACCAAAATAACCATCCATCATACTTACCAAATTTTCAATTTGTTCATTTTGATCTGCACCAAGAGCTGTTGGCACAATAGAAAAAGTATTTGAAATTCCATCTTGTGCATATTGATAATCAAATTTTGCAACAGAATTTAATGAAGCAAGCGCACCATTGCTATCACGACCATGCATTGGATTTGCTCCTGGCGCAAACGCATCACCTTCTTTTCTTCAATCTGGAGTCGCTCATGTTGCTTTTCAATACATCACATTTGAAGTTATAGTAAGCAATGACAATGTTGGATTTGCTGATTTATAAGCTCTATGTTTTGCCAATTGATTAGAAAAATACTCTACAATTTCATTTGCAATACTATCTACTCTATCATCATCATTTCAAAATTTTGGGAAATCTCACTCAATCTGAAAATCTACAGTGATTCATTTTTCATTTCTTATAGGAGTTACTTTTGCATATTTTATTGCTGACAACGAATCCGCAATAATAGAAATTCCAGCAATTCCATAAGCAATATCTATACCATGATACGTATCTACAAAAGCCATTTGTGCTTTTTCATAATAGTATTTATCATGCATATAATGGATAATATACATCGCTTTTGCATATACTCTAGCAACATTATCCATTACTACTTTAAAATTTTTCATTACTTCATCATAATGTAATGGCCCATCAGAAAGAGCAGGTAGTCCAGGAATCATTTCAGCTCATTCATGTTCTTCATAACCAGCATTCAAAGCCATCAATAATGCCTTTGGTAAATTACATCTAGCTCCAAAATGTTGAATTCTTTTTCCTATCTCTTGATGAGAAACACAACAAGCTATTCCATAATCATCTGTACCACGACTATTTCTCATCAAATCATCATTTTCATATTGCACAGAAGATGTGTCAATAGAAACCTTTGCACAAAATTTTTTAAATCATTCTGGCAACTTTTCTGACCAAAGAACAGTCAAATTTGGCTCTGGAGATGGCCCAAGATTGTACAAAGTTTGCAAAAATCTAAACGAAGTTTTTGTCACTTTTGTTCTTCCATCAACAAGTTGTCAACCAATAGATTCTGTCACCCAAGTAGGATCTCCACCAAAAATATCATCATAAGCTCCTGCTCTCAAGTGTCTAACCAATCTAAGCTTCATTACAAAATGATCAATAAATTCTTGAGCCTGTTCCTCGTTAATTAAACCAGATTCCAAATCTTTTTCTATATAAATATCCAAAAATGAAGAAACATTTCAAAGCGACATAGCAGCTCCATCTTGTTCTTTAATAGCGGCTAAATAAGCAAAATAAACAAATTGCACAGCCTCTTGAGCAGTTTTAGCTGGTTGAGAAACATCTATACCATACATAGTAGCCATAGTTTTGATATCTTCCAAGGCTTGAATTTGCATAGAAACCTCTTCTCTAAGTCTTACTTTCTCATCTATCATATCTCATCAAATAGCATTTTTATCTTCTTTTTTTGCGGCTATCAAATAATCTGCCCCATACAAAGCCAATCTTCTATAATCTCAAATAATTCTTCCTCTCGCATAATTATCTGGCAAACCAGTAACTACATGATAAGAACGATATTTTCTTATTTCTGGATCGTAAGCAGAAAAAACAGCATCATTATGATTTTTAGCATAATGGAAAATTTCAGTTACTTTAGGGTCTACTTCCAAACCTCTTTCTTTTACTGCATTTTCCACTACTCTATATCATCAAAATGGTTTCATAGCTCTTTTGAGTAGTTCATCAGTTTGAAGACCAACAATTGTTTCTAAATCTTTATCAATATATCAAGCTCCATGACTAGTAATAGAAGAAATAGTATGAGTATCTATGCTTCTACATCAGTCATTATCTCTTTCTTCTTTCAAAAATTTTTTACAAACAGCCCAAAGCTGTTTAGTTTTTTCTGTTGGTCATTGTAAAAAACAACCATCACCTTCATATGGAGTAATATGTTCAGCGACAAATTTTCTAACATCAATAATCAAATCTGACATAAAAAATATATTTAAAATTTAAAAATCAAACACACAGTTGGCGAATATAGTAATTCAGTCATGATTATCAAGGAAAAAATTAAATAAAAATTTACTTGATAAAAGCCAAAAAATCAATACTCAATAAAATAAGGATTTAAAAGAAAAATATGAAATATGAAAAATTTAGAAAAAATAGAGAAAGTAGAAAAAACACTAAACAATATATTACTCAAAATCATAATTTGATTTTCTTTTTTGGCAGATTCCAAAGATGATATAAGTAAATTCACCAAAAAACAATTTTATCAAATATACGACCATTTAAGTATAAAATACATCAAACGAAAAAAATATTATATTGCTTTCAAAGCACGACACAAAGAATATATAGAAAAAACTAAATAATTTCTCTCCTCATTCCTCTATCAAATCTGATCAAACACTCATAAGGAATAGTTTCACTTGCTTTTGCCAAAGTCAAAAGTGTATTTTTGTCTTTTTGGTTACAAGAAATAATTTCAATTTCATCACCAATTTCTATACTATCATCAGCCAAAAAGCTACACAAATTCATACAAATACTACCAAGTTGTTGTACAGATTTTTTACCCATCCCAAAATATATTTTACCCGAAGATAATCTAGACAATCATTCTGCATAACCAAATGGCACCGTACCTATAATTTCTCTATCTTTTACAACATGAGTATGCCCATAACTAATTCATTCTCCAGGCCAGACTTCATGTAAAGAAATAACTCTAGATATTATAGACAAAGATGGACTAAGTTTTTTTCCCAAGAAAAAATAAGGATCATCCTCTACCAAAGGATTATATCCATACATCGCCAATCCAGGCCTTCGAGCATTGAAAAAATCCTCTTTTATTTTAAAAATACCTGCACTATTTCAAATATGCCTTCGAAGCGGAGAATAACCATATTCCAAAATTTGATAATACATTTTTTTAAACAGCTCTATTTGTTTTTCTATACTAGTTTTTTCACCACCAATCTCTTTATCCAAATCAGCAATAAATTCTATATCATCAGCTCAATATAAATGAGACATGACTCATTCAATCTCTATTTTTTTATATTTCAAACAAACTTCCATAAAAGAAGCTAATTTATCCGGATCAACTCATTCTCTATTCATACCAGTATTTAAAAAAACATGAATACGTACATTTTTACCAATGCTACCCAAAGCTTCCAACGCTTCAACATTATAAACAGCAAAAGCTGTTCTTTTGAGGTCAAATTTCTTATAATTATCAGGCAATGTTTCTCATATAATCAAAATCTGCTTATCAGAATTTTTTCTTACAATCTGATATTCTGGATAACTATCAACTACTACATAAGGGACATCCACTTTTGACAAAATTTTTATCATCTGCTTGATTCCATGACCATACGCATTTGATTTCAATACAGGAAACAAATTAGAATTTGGTTGCAAAGACTGTAAATATTGTATATTACGCAAAATATTTTTTCTATGAACATATACAATATTCATCGGATACAAACGTGGTGAAAATAATTTTTTAATCCAAGCAAACATTAGAGATTTTTATAAATTAAATAATTAGATAGTTTAGATATTCTCTTTGTCATTCTTAGGAGAAATACAACTTATTCTCTTTGTCATTCTTAGGAGAAATACAACTTATTCTCTTTGTCTCATTGAGCCAAAGTCCTGAATAAAATGAAGGAAATCTCGAAATGAATAAGAGAACTTATTCTCTTCGACTACTCTCAGAGAAACAAAGTTCTAAAGACTCAGAGAGACAAAGTTCTAAAGATTAATAACTTAATAATTCGAGCAATAAAAAGAACAAATAAAGTAATAAAACAAAAACATCACAAGTGAAGCCTTAAATTTTAGGTAAAAAATGCGACCGAAGGTAAAAGATACATTGTAGCCGATTTGGCTGTAGATTTTAGCATTTTTTACCGTTAATAAATTTAACTGAGAACATTGATGTTTTTGTTTTTATTAAAATTATCGATTCAACAACTTAAACAACTAAAAATTAAACAAAAATATTGAAATTACAATACAAAAATATAGAATAAAAATTCACGATAATTATTTATTCAAAATCAGCATAAAAATATGATAAATCAACAAAAAATACTCAGCAAAGAATCTGTTACAAGTTTATTTTATGCAAACAATTTTGCTCAGAATCAGAAACACAAATATATCAACGGTGATGACCTATTTTTATGAATACATCATTATATCAAAACATCAAATTATAATGATATATTTTTGGCAATTACAGGTATAAAAGAAAATTCAATTCAAGAAATAACATCAAAAAACAACATACAAAATGTATCAACAACAACAAAAAGTAATGACGTATATTTAAGTTTCACAAAAAAAATTTACACACAAATTAAAGAATATGTAAATACTAATGATACCAAAATATCCATTATAGACTTATTAAGCATTTCATTGATCAATTTGTCTAGTAGATTTAAAAAACAGCTTATCAGCAACAACATAAGTATAGATAATCTAATCAATAACTGTGAAAACATAGCTAATAATCCTATCGTAATCAAACAATGACTATTTGCTTTTTTGGATATTTTGGATAAACTTTTCAAGAAATTACATTTATCTCCAAAAAATATCGAAATTATGGATATCAAAACATTTGACGAATTATGACAAATTAATATGCTACTTGATGAAGTAGATAAAGAAATTATGGATAAAAACGAATCAAGTATAGGTGACAGCACAACCAAAACGACAAAAAAAGAAGAAAAGAAAATGACAATAGAATACTTTGGAACTGATCTTACCAAAGAAGTAAAAGATCATTTAATTGATCCAATTATATGAAGAAACAATGAAATAAATCAGATTATTTATACTCTTTTGAGAAAAAATAAAAATAATCCACTTTTGATATGAGAAGCTTGAGTTGGTAAAACAGCTGTCGTAGAATGACTTGCACAAAAAATTGTTGCAGGCGATGTCCCTGAAAAACTCAAAAATAAAAAAATCTTTATGATAGATATGTGAACTATCGTTGCAGGTACAAAATATAGATGAGAATTTGAATCTAGAATGAAAGCAATTTTGGAAGAGGCAACAGATCCACTAAACAATATTATATTATTTATAGATGAAATTCATACTATTATTTGAGCTGGTTGACAAGAAAACAATGATGCTGCCCAAATGATTAAACCGCTTCTTTCTAGAGGTAAAATCAAACTTATTTGAGCTACAACATTCAATGAATTTCAAAAACATATAGAAAAAGATGCTGCTCTCAAAAGAAGATTTCAAGAGGTTATAGTAAACGAACCAAATAATCAAGATACCAAACAAATTCTTTTGGGTCTTCAACAAACTTACGAAGATTTTCATGGAGTACATATAGAAGAATGATGTTTTGATTATGCGATCAATCTTAGTAAAAGATATATTCTCAATAAACATTTACCAGATAAAGCATTGGATCTTATAGATGAAGCTTGTGCAAAAAAATCTACAATGACTGGTAAATTGGAAAACGATGAAGATTATAAAAAACAAGAAGAAGCTATACAAAATATTCAGAAAAAAATTGAAGTAGCTATAGAAAAACAAGATTACTTCGGTGCTGCTGCACTCAAAGAACAAGAAGAAAATATCAAAAAAGAAATGCTTTTGATGAGAACTCAAAAAAATATACCAACTCATCTTAGACCAAGTATCAAAAGAGAAGATATATGAGTTGTGTTAGCAGAAAAACTAGGAATCCCATCAAATATCGTAAACGAATCAGAAATAGATAAATTAAGAAGATTGGATTTTATTTTGAAAACACATATTGTAGGACAAAATGAAGCAGTTGAATCTATTGTAAAAACACTTACAAGAAGCAGACTTTCTGTCGTTCAAAAAACAAAACCTATGGGATCATTTTTATTCCTAGGACCAAGCGGTGTAGGTAAAACATTTTTGGCAAAACTTATAGCAAAAGAATATTTTGGCGATGAACAAGCATTGATTAGATTTGATATGTCTGAATTTATGGAAAAATATTCTGTTTCCAAACTTATTTGATCCCCTGCTTGATACGTAGGTTATGATGAAGGAGGAAATCTTACGGAAGCAATCAGAAGAAAACCATATTCAGTTATTCTCTTCGATGAAATAGAAAAAGCTTCTCCTGATGTGTTAAATATATTACTTCAAATTCTTGACGAAGGACTTCTAAAAGATAGTAAATGAAGAATTGTTGACTTCAAAAGTACAATTATAATTATGACTTCAAATATCGGATCTGATGAATTTAGCAAAAAACAAACAAAAATCTGATTCTCTGCTTGAGGTACAGCTACTGAAATCGACGAACAACATTTCCAAGACATCAAAACTAGAGTATTAGAAGAACTCAAAAACTACCTTTCACCAGAACTTATAAATAGAATTGATTATAAAATAGTGTTTAGACATCTCAACAAATCAATGCTCAAAGATATTATGAAAATCAGACTTAATGAATTCCTTGCAGCATGGAAAGATCAACAAGATGTAAAAATTCCAAAATATAACGATAAAAAAATACAAGAAATGGTAGATAAAATCTATGATCCTCAATACTGAGCAAGACCTATCGAAAGATATATCCAAGATGTAATCGAACCAGAAATTATCAAACATCTTTTACAAAAAAAGTAAACAACTTGACAGTTTTTGACAAAAAGCGATAATATGTCTAAAATGATTATATAACAAACCTCACAAAAGTGGGGTTTTTTTGATATTAAAATGTTGTTTTTAAGGGTAATTTTGATATATAAATGTTATCAATTTTTAGCGTAACTTGGAATCTGTTTATGAGCCATGAAAACCGGTTAAAACACAATAAGGTATTACGCTGAGCGTTATGAATATTTTTCTATTCATTACCAATTTTTTTGTTAATTATATTTTTTAAAGGAAATTTTATAGAAAAAATCAAAGCTCAAGAAGAAAACATACCACAAAATCTAAGTCAAGAATTACAAAACCGATGAATGGTTCCTCTTTTACAAAACACAAATACATCAGAAACAACACAAACCGAAACAACACAACCACAGAAAATACAAGAAACTAGTAGTTCTTTTTTTGATTTTTTCAAAAAGATACAAGAAAATTTAGAAAAAAAAGATAAATGAAAAACCCAAAAAGACGATAAAAATAATCAATGACACACTCATACAACTTGACATAATAATCAATGAACTTGAAATAACCAGTGAACCGGGAACAATCAGTGAACCTGAAAAAATCAATGAACTTGAGACAATCAATGAAGCGGAGATAATCAATTAACTTGAAATAATACATGATACGACGAACAAACTAATCAGATTTTGGAAAATACATTATCATATATAATTGAACAGTATTATTCATGAGATACTTATCTAGATGAAAATATTTGTTCACATTGAGAATCAGACATAATATATCTAAATTGATGAAAAAACATATTACCAGAATATCCTTGATGAAATACTATCTATGTATTAAACTCTGGAACATATATTTTTGATTACATGATCAAAATAAACGAAAATTGTACAGTAATCATATGATTATCATGAACAACAGCATTGTATACCACAGATCATTTATGAGCCACAATCAAAATTACTTCCTGACAAAACAACATTATAGAAAATCTTATATTGGAATGAGCAATAGATTGAAATTGATGAACGCATACAGGAAATAATTATTGAATATATATAAATACCAACAAAAATATAATAAACAACATCAAGAGTTACGATCAAAGAAGATTTGCAATCTATATGGATGATTTTGATAATTTAGTAATCAATTCGAATTTTTACAAAACAGATATAGAAGAAAAAATATCAAATCAGACTTGAGATATAAAAAATTTAGAATCAACAGAACAAACAATATCAGAAACTTGAAGTATCGAAGAAATTTTAGAATCAGAAATACAACAAACTTGAGAAAACATACAAGAACCATCTATAGATGAAGAACGATGAGAAATTTTATCATTATTACAAAAAAAATCAGAAAAAACCAAAGATGAATCTGAAATAAACCAAAAAATAAGACTCAAAAAAGAATTTTCTGCAACCAATCATCCAGCAAAAGTCAAACCTCAAAAAGACATAGCAGAATCAGAATTTATTTGGAAAGGCTTCAATAAACAAGAAAATAAGTATAAATGAAAAACGTCTTTGGACTTATGAGAAAGCAATTGAAAATTACCTGTTGCAGTCACATTAGAATCTTTAGACGAAAGAATCAAAGTAGACATCCCTGAAGGTACAATATTCAAAACAGATGATGGTAAATTATATAGTTGAATAATTATAGCACCACAAAAAGATACACAACATTGATTTTCAATGTCTTGAGGAAGAATAAGAAGTGCAAATACTATCAAAATATGATCATTGGAAAAATGACTACAACTAGAAAACACAAGTGGAGATTCTGTATATGCAACAGTAGAAATACCAGTAGATGGATATAAATCCTGAGATAATATCAAAATGTATTCATCAAAAGATTGAAGAATATGGGGAAATTTATGAATATTTGAGGTACAAGAAAAATCAGGAACAAATATAGTTATCGTACCTACAAATCATTTTTCATATATATCCGCTGGTACATATTACAATAATTATTTCAAATGAAGTATTACATTAAACGAAAATTTTATTCTGAGAAGTGATGAACTACCAGTTGATTGTTATTATCAAATAAATTGATGAATACGAAATACAACTATCATGAGTTTTTTAAGTAATCCAACAACTTGTTCCACAATTTATTCTACTAGAAATAATTTTTCTATAAGATTTCGTTTGCTTGTAGATAATGGATGAATAATTCCAATAGAAGAAGAACTAATAACAAAATTCAAAAATGATATAGCATTAGTTTCAACTCTTTACAGATATTGAACAACTGATAATTATTATTATGATGCCACTGCACCTACTACATCAATTTCTCCAAACTGAGCTATCTGTACAGCAATAAACCCTTCTATTGCTCTAACATGTTCAGATTCTGGTGCTTGATGTAGTACTAGACAATATAAAATCGTAACAACATCAACTAGTTGTAATACAGATTATTTATCCACATATTCTTCTACTTTCTCTATCAATGGTACAGCCTGAGCATATACTCAAAGAAAAGTTTGTTATAGGTCAATAGATAACTTATGAAATACTGAAACAATAAAAACAAGTAGTAATTACAATATAGACAAAGCTTGACCTACTACAGCAGTAAAAATTAGTCCATCAAATTATTGATATGTAAACACAACAAATCCCACATTTAGTTGGAATCCAAGTACAGAACAATGATGTAGTACATTAAGTTGATATACCGTATTATTATATGCATGAACAACTTGTAGTAATTTTATGACTTCAAAACTAGTATATACAACAGGCACCACTGTTACAACACTAACAAATGGTTCATCATATTCTTGGAAAATACAATCAAAAGATGCATTATCAAATATATCAATTTGAACATGTACAAGCTTCACAGTTGATACTGTCAATCCTACATATGTTTGATTTTGAAGTATTTCATGACATTCATATATAAATTGAACTGATTATTGGTTTAAGGCATGATCAGAATTATGGATAGATATAACACACTCTGACAATTTTGAAATGCATAGCCAGTATTTTTGATTCAACAAATGATGATGTACCCCAAATGGTTGTTGATGAGCACCAAATGAAATAAAATCATATAATAGAGGTGGTATTCAAACAGATTGGATGATCTATGATGATTATATAGATATTTATAGTTCAGATTGTGTTGATTTAGATTGAAGTTGTATAGACGACGATATTAAAAGAAGACGAAAATCATCAATAAAATCTACTATACCAGATTATGATTATAGATTAAATGTATATTGATATGATACTGCTGTAAATTGAGTTTGATATTCAAATCTATGGCTTCGAATAAAAATAGATTGAACAAATCCTACTACATCAATAACAGAACCTTCAGCATGAAGTTTATATAGAACAGATTTTAATATTTCATTTTCTGATACAGATACAAGGAGTTGATTATGAGCATGTAAATATAGAATATTAAACAATTGAACTCAATCACTGTGACGAACAGATAGAACTTGTAGTTGATCAATTACAATAGATATATCAAATTATTGCACAACACAATGAACAAATAAATGTACAGTAGAATCATATAGCATAGACAATGTTGGTAATATATCAACAACACAAAGCAGATCTTTTTCAATAGATACTGTTGGTCCTACATTATCTCTAACAAGTACAGTATGATCATATTTCAATTGAGCTAGTTTTATCGTAACTGGTACTTTTAGTGAGGCTACTTCTAATTTTATTAGTAGTGATGTTTCTGTAACTAATTGAACTATTTCAAATTTTACCGCTGTTAGTTCTACTGTTTATAGATGGACTATCACCCCTTCTTGACAAGGTACTGTCTCTACCAATGTAGCTGCTTGAAAAGCTACTGATGCTGCTGGTAATAATAATACTGCTTCCAATACTATCTCTACTATTTATGATACCGTTGCTCCTACTGCTGCTCCTACTTGTACTGCTAATGCTTATTTTTCTAGTTCATTAGCTGTTACTTGTACTGCTTGAGCTTGAGGAACCGTCGTAAGATATACTACCAACGGTACGACTCCTACTACTTCTTCACCAATCCGATCCAACCAATCATTCTCCGCTACTACCACTCTCAAAGCTATCTCTTGTGATGCCGTTAACAATTGTTACGCTACCGCAACTACTAGAACTTATACCAAAGATCTTACTGCTCCTCCTGTACCTGCTATGGTTGCTGAACCTACCTATACAGCTTGAACTTCTAATACTGTTTCTTCTACTACCGTTACTGATGCTTGAGTCGGTGGTGTTCAATACAAATTTTGTAGAAATACTACCAATACAACCACTTCTTGTACAGAATCAACTTGGAGTTCTAACTCTACAACTTTCTCTTCGTTATCTAACTGACAGATCTATTATTATTTCGTAAGATCCCAAGATTCTTTTGGTAATACCTCTGCTTGGAGTTCTAGTACTTTCTCTACTCAAGATAATGCAGCTCCTCCTACTCCTACGTTATCTTGTACAAATTTCACCAGTAATGTACGAAGTAATTATGCTTGAAGCACCACCTGTAGTATCAATGATACCGCTACTCCTTCAACAAGAACTGCTGTCGCTTATTCTACAAACGGTTGAAGCACTCGAACAGACAATGCAAATAGTTTGTCATTTTCTTTTACTCCAACAACAAATACCACAACAAATGTTATAATGAGAATTAGTGATACCTGATGAGGACCTACTAATTCAAACACATTTATTATAAAAAAAGATACTACTGCTCCTCCTGCTCCTACGTTATCTTGTACAAATTTCACCAGTAATGTACGAAGTAATTATGCTTGAAGCACCACCTGTAGTATCAACGATACCGCTACTCCTTCAACAAGAACTGCTGTCGCTTATTCTACAAACGGTTGAAGTACTCGAACAAACAACTCAAATAATTTATCATTTTCTTTTACTCCAACAGCAAATACCACAACAAATGTTATAATGAGAATTAGCGATACCTGATGAGGACCTACTAATTCAAATACATTTATTATAAAAAAAGATACAACTGCTCCAGCTGCTCCTACTGTTACTTGTACCAATTTCACAAGTAATGTGACTGGTAATTATGCCGGCACCATAACATGTACTGCTACCAATACCGCTACTCCTTCTATCAAAACCAAAGTCCAATATTCTACTAACTGATGAGGTACTTGGTCTGACACTGTTTCTGTATCATTAACTACACCAGCATTTACCCCTGCTCAGTGAACTACTGATTTTAGGATGAGAGTTTTTGATACCTGATGAACTGGTGCTACTTCTGCTGCTTACTATATCAAAAAAGATACTACCGCTCCTACTGGTACCATTTCTATCAACTGATGAGCTGCTGCTACCAACAATGCTTCCACAACACTTACACTCTCTGCTTCTGATACCAATGGCGTCACACAGATGCAATTTTCTTGTAACAATAGTACCCGAAGTACTGCAGAAACTTATTCTACCACCAAATCTTTCAACATCACAAATCAAGCCAATGCCGGTTGTACAACAACTAATGGTACTAAAACAGTTTACGTAAAATATAAAGATACTCCTGGTAACCGATCTACTGCTACTATCAGTGATACTATTATTTATGATACTACTGCTCCTACATTTACATTTAACAATGCAGCAGGTAATGAATGATCTGCATGATCTCTTACAATAACTAGTGCAAATGGTTGAACATCTGGACTACCATCTACACCTTACTCATTTAGCACAAACTGATCTACACGATGATCTTGGATATCTAGCGCAACATATAGTTTAACAGTTCAATCCGAACCAACTTCTACAACAATACGAGCAAAAGTAAGAGACAATGCTTGAAACGAATTATCAAAATCTGCTACATACACACGAAATAATGTTGCTCCTACTGCTAGCAATGTAAGTAATTCTGCTAATGAAGGTTCTAATATATTACTCACTTCTAATGCTAGTGATCCTTGAGCTATAATCGATTTAACTTATGAACGATATATTGGAGATACTTGTCATATTCCTGGTATTATTTTTTGAGCTACTTCTTCTACTTATACTGCTCCTGCTCAATCTGAACCTAATTCTATCGTTTACTCTTATAAAGCTTTTGATCCTCAATGATCAGGATCTAATTGTGCTATAGCTACTGCTACCTGGAACAATATTGCTCCTGCAATTCCTACATTAATTAAGCCAGCAAATAATACACGAACAACTGATCGTCAATTTTGTGCTACCGTTAGTGATACTTGATGAGGTAATGTAACAGCTTATTTTGTTATATGATGAACAACGTATACATGATCGACAGTAGCAAGCAATAGTAATAGTTGTTATACACATACAAGTGATCTTAATGGGACAACATGGTATGCATATGCCAAAGATAATAATTGATGACAATCTAGTAATACTAGTACATATACATCAAAAATTGATACCGTTGCTCCTACATTCACCTTTGCAAACGCTTCGTGACCCGAATGTACTGCTGGCACCTTATCTATTACAGCTGCTAGTGATTGAGCTTGAGTTTGATTGCACGCTACTCCTTATAGTTTCAATTGATCTACTTGGAATACCACTACCAGTACAAGTATAACCGCTCAACAACCTTGAGCTCAAGTTAGAACTGGTTATGTAAGAGATAGTCTTGGTACTTCTTCTTACAAAACCGCTACATATACATTTAATAATACTACTCCTACTGCTTCTAATTTTACAGGACATAATTCTGTAGGAAACACAACTAGAACAGTTAATTGGAAAACCCTTTCATCGGCAAGCGAATGATCATGTGGAAATACAAGCATAACTTATAATACAATCATAACTCAATGAACCAAATGAGTATGTTCAGTCGTTTGAGATAATATTACTTATACTCCAAACACTTCTCAATTAGGTAATGATTCTTGTATTGTACAATTAAAAGATAATGAAAACTCTACAGTAAATATAACGGTATATCGATGAGGAATTGATACTACCTCTCCTACTGAAGCTCCCACATGTACAGCTAGCCAATATTTTTCATGAACTATAGCAGTTACTTGTACTGTATGAGCTGGTTGAACTCAAATTAGATTTAGTACTGGTTGAGTTGATCCTAGTTCTACTGGCACAATTTGGTCTAATCAATCATTCTCAGCTACTACTACTCTCAAAGCCATTTCATGTGATGCATTAAATAATTGTAATGTTGCTGCAGTAGAAACAGAAATTTATACCAAAGATACATTAGCTCCAACTTCAACTATCTCAGATACAAATAGTAATCGAAGAAATACTAATCTCACATTTACACTAACTGGTACTGATGCATGAGTAAAATGAGTATCATTATTTTATAAATCACTAGCTGGTGATGTAGCTTGTAGTGCTTGATGATTTACTAGTTATACATATCCCACAGCAATTTCTGTAAATGGAACAGCATCACAAGCAATAGAAAGAACTATTTGTTTCTATAGTACCGACTCACTTTGAAACACAGAAACTATAAATAAACAACTATATAAGATAGATATGTCCGATCCTTCTATCACTGCTCCAGCAATTTACGGTGGAATAAATTTTGGTGTCTATTTCAAATGAGCTATCAATCTTAGATCATCTATATCAGATATATGAGCAGGTATATTAGCTTCAAGTTGTATGAGAAGTATCAATTCTGCTGCATTTACAAATGCATGAGTTACTCAAGATGCTTCGTATTGTATGTACAACAGCTACAATCCAGCAGCTAGTTTCAATATCAAATTATTAGTCAAAGATCAAGCAAACAATACATGAACAAGTCTTCAAAGTAATTTCACATACGACAACACTGCTCCTAGTATAGGACTACCAGCCATCTATGCAGGTACAACATATACAACATACTATAAAGGAACCATCAGTATCCAATCTACAGCTACCGATGCATGATCTGATATAAACAATAGCACATGTGAATATTCATTAAACAATGGTTCTTCTTGGACTGCATCAACATATGCAGGATGATATTGTCAAATAACAAATATTTCCCCAGCAACCAATCTTCAGATACTTATGAGAGCAAAGGATAATTTATGAACCACAGGTACATCATCTCTCAAAACATATACTTATGATGCTACTGCTCCAGTTACTACAAATAACGCAAGTAGTACACGAACAAATAGCGATCAAACAGTTACATTATCACCTACTGATGCATGAGCAGGTGTAGCAAATACTTATTATTGTATCACTACTTCTGGATGAACATGTACTCCTAATATATTAGGTGCATCTATTCTCGTAACAGGAAATATTAATGAAGTAACAAGCAAACAAATCAGATATTATTCTACAGACAATCTCAATACCGATGAAACAATAAAAACTTCTGTGGTTATAAATATAGATAAACAATGACCAAACATAAATCTAATTTGACCAGAGAATCAATCAGTTTTTGATGAATGAGAAAATATTATATTGAGCCGATCTGGAAATGATTGACTAGGAATCTGAATATCTTGATATAGATATGAAATATACAATTCAAGCGATCTATTATTAATAAGCGGAATAACAATAAACACATGAATTACAATATCTTGATTAATAGAAGATATATATACACGAAAAATATTTTCTTATGATTTATTAAACAATCAATCTGAATCAGAAAGTTGATCTTTTATAATAGAATCATCCCAGTTTGTAATAATTCCAAATACGGCAGACACAGGAATAATTATTGATGCATTTACAAATAAAGAATATATCCAAACTATAGATTGACTTTTTTGAGATAAACCATTAAATTTCAGAAACACCAACAATGTGTGCCCACAAATACCAATATTTTTTCAATCAACTTGATATATAGAAGGAAACAAAGTTAATGTAGAATTTCCTTGATGTTTTTATGTACAGACATTAGACTGAAATTTTTCATGAATCGTTGAAACACCAAAAATAGAAACAGAAATAACTGCTTTCAGTTTGATAAATAATACAAAAGATAATATTGTATCTGTATGAACATCATGAGAACAAATATTCTTTGTAGACAACACAGAGAGTCCTCTAAATGTAAAAGTTCGTATACCAACTCCATTAAAAGAGATAGGAACAATTATGGAGATATATTCATCACAAAATTGAAAACAACGAGAATATTTTGGCACAGGATTAGTTTCTTTACGAAGCGGAGATAAATATACAATTTTTGAAACAAATCATTTCACATACTTTACAATAGGTACAACAACAGGAAATTTTGTCATCAACAATGATGATGAGTCTACTCAATCAAGAAACGTAACACTAAATATGAATGTAGAATGAGCAACTCAAATGAAATTTTGACACTCTACAGGCGATGTAGAATCAGCTTCTTGGATTACTTATAGTTGAACACACCAACGAGAACTAACAGAATGATTATGAACAAAAACAGTATATGCAATGTTTACAGATGGAATAGATACATGATATGTAAGTGACGAAATATTATTAACACAAGAAACAGAACCACCAACTGTTTCAACTTGATATATCACAGTAGGAACAACAGGAGAAAATTGATCTAATTTATATTATAAATGAACCATATCTATCAAAGCAGATGTTTCAGATAATGTAGCAATAGATTCATGATCTTGTGAATATAATCTGACATGAACACGATACCCAGCCTCTGGTACAGACATCTATTGTCAAATACAAAACATCTCTCCAAACCAAGACATAAATATACAATTTAGAGTAAAAGATACAGTTTGAAATTTAGGAACATGACCTATACAAACATACCTCTATGACAATACAGCTCCAACTTGAGGAAATTTTAGTATAAATAATTGAAACACTTATACTTCAGACACAACTCTAGAATTACAAATAACCTGTCCTACAGATAGTTGAATTTGAGGAATACAAATGGCTTACTGAACATGAATCGATCCAGATAATCGACAATCTTGTACAACACCAAAAACACAATCAGTATCATCAATAAATGAAACCAAAATCATTTATCTACGCTTCAAAGATAGTTTCGATAATACAACAAGCAATATTGTGGAAAACATAACATTAGATACTTTATGACCATCAGCCCCAAATCTTATCAATCCAAGCGAATGATTTTTATTCGATACATGAAACATCCAATTAGTTTGGAGTACTGGTATAGATGCAGGAATTGGTACAGATAGTTACAATTATATACTTTCAACAAATTCTGATTTTTCTACAATATATACATCTTGATTCACGCAAAACACATGAACAACAGTAAACTTACAACCATGAACTTACTATTGGAAAGTAATATCTATAGATTTATTATGAAATATATGAGATTGGAGTAATACAAGAACTTTTGAATATTCAGAAGACATACACGATCCAATCATAATCTTCACATGAGAAACCCTAGAAGACAATTCAACTACTACATGAAACACCATAATCATAGATACAGAAATCACGGAAGAAAACCTGTCATCACTCACACAAAATCGAAATTGACAACAAACATCACTCTACGATAGCTGACTAGTTTTGATGATGAATTTTGATAATGTTGCTACTTTAGGTGAAACTACCTGAGAAATTATAAAAGATTTTTCTATATATGGAAACGATGGAACTTGATTTGGATGATTAACTTGGACTTGAAATTGAATATATTGATGAGCTTATAAATTCAATTGAAATAATTATATTGAAAACATTAATCGAATATATTCTTGATTAGATTATACTATTTGTTGACGATTAAATTATACTAACCCACAACAAACACCAGGATTTGTTTGATTTACAGATGAAAATTGATGAAGAAGAGATGTTTATGTATACAATAATAATACTATTCGTATATTTGTATTTAATTGAAATTCTAATGAATATTATATAACCAACAGTGTTTGATCGCTCAATGATTGAAAACGACATCATATATGTGCTACATATTCATGATCTAGTAATCCTATAGCATACATAGATAACATACAGTATTCTACAAATAATCCATCAAATCTATGAACATATCCTCCTAATAAAATAAGAATTTGAGCTTTAAATTTATCAAGTATGACACCTGAATATTATTTTTCATGACAAATAGATGAAGTCCGTATTTACAAACGCGCTCTATCTTCATGAGAGATAGAAGATTTATACAGATCAAATCTAGCCAAAATAGATACAAACAAACGACAATTGACAAACAATCAACAATGCCTACCAGATTGAAATTATTCTTATTATATAACAGCAACAGACAAAAACAATAATACCGCAACTACAGGTAGAAATTTTAGTATTGAATTACCAGAACTAACAGCTTGAACACCTCTATATTGATTAAATATAACCTGATTCACCTCAAGCACAACAACACAATCATGAGAATATCATTTTACATGAGAAGAAAACACATTCCGAATCTATGACACCAAATGATATACTTGATGGTATACAACTATTAGACTTTCTGGAGATCTTACAAATCCAAATTGAACATTATCTATATGACAAGAAAATATACAGTTCAAAGCAAACAATGATATAATAACAATAGATTGATCACCATCTTCTTGAATATGACTTGCTTCATGAATAACTGAATATAAACCAATGACAGGATCTTATACTTACATCACAAAAGAACCAACACCAGAATGTTCTTCATGTATAATAGGTAAATACTGAAACAACCCATCACTTAAAGTAACAATACCAGCAATGCAAAAAGCCGATACATACAATTGAACATTAATTTTTACTTTATATAATTAATAAAACAAAAAAAGATCAAAAATTTGCTTTTTTAAAAAAAAGAATTATACTTTAAATAATTTAGCACTTAAAACATAACCTATGGCAGATATCTTCTTCGATATAGAAGAATCAGATGGAAAAAAAGCTCCAGAAAAAAACAAAAGTGAATGAAATCCAAGTTTTTTGATGAGTAGTGATTCTTTTTCTAATTGTGGACTTGATCTAATTTTCGAATTAACCAAAGAAGCTGGTTTTGACGGAATAGATTTGGCTATATGGAAAAATTTTGATGCTCGAAATGTCAGTTATGTAAAAAAATTATCAAAAAAACATGACTTACCTATAAAAATTATTCAAGTATCAGAAAATGTAAACCAAAAAGAACTAAACAAAGCTTTGGATCTTTGTGAAGCAACATGAGCTGATACCATTACAATAAACGCTCCAAAATTTTTTAATATGAAATCATTTAACTTTTTGGCTGACAATCTAGAAGCATACAAAAAAGACAACAAACATATACATTTCAGTATTATCAATCCAGAAGATTCTAGTTTATTTGCATTACCTATACCAAAATATCGTTTTACTAATGTAGTAGAAATAATTAAAAAATATGGTTGTTATTTGTGATTAGATATAGCAAATTTTGATGCAGATGTATTGGAAAATGATTTTATTAGAAAATTATCATCATTTTTACCATATGTATCAGTACTTTATTTCTCAGATAAAAATAGAGTCGGAGATTGACATTTATTACCATGAGAATGAACTTTAAAACTAGAAAGCTTTCTAAAAAAGATCAAAAGAGCATGATTTAATCGTTATTTCAGTAGCAAAGTAACCATAAATAAATCAGATTTAGCTGATTCAGAAAAACTAGCAACAATACTTAAAAAAATCAAAAATTATTATAAAGAAAATTACGAAGATATAAATGTAGATGAAGATTAAAAAATATAGCCAGCTCCCAAAAAAGAGGCTGGCTTTTTTTATTTTTGTCTTATTTTCCCAAAAATAAAATAAATAATCAACATTGGCAACGCCAATATTTTTTTAAAATTAGGGCGTATCCAAAATATTGCTGGATATTGTTTAAATAACATTTTCAAAAAAGATGAAAACTTGTTGTTTTGTTTGTTGGAATCAAACGGATATCTAATAAAATCCCAAAGAAAACGAAACATTTATTAATTTTACTTTATAAAATTAGTTTTAATTTTTATACCAATCTTGTCATTCCGACATTGTCATCCCAGCATTGCCAGTTGGAGCAGGGATAGAGTCAGAATCTTTGATAATTAGTTAGATTCCCGCTCCAAATTCTTAAAGCGGGAATGACATACCTGACCAAAAAATTATTTCTTAGTAGTTTTCTTAACTTTCTTATCCCCTCCTTTTGTGTCACCACCAGTAAGTTTATCATATAATTTTCTTTCTATTTCTAAATCAACTGGTTTTTCCCAGTTAATATCCAATTTTAATTCATCAGCAACTTTTTGCAAAATAAAGAATTTTTCCAAACTCTCTTTTGCTGCCAAAGAAATATCATCTACAAAAGTTTTTGCTTTTTCATCTCCCATTTGTTTAAAATATGCTTCCATTTTTTCTTTTCCTCAAAATCTTTTTTCCAAATTCTCCAATCTTACATGTACTTCTTGATTAAGTAATGTTTGAGGAATATTAACTTCCATATATTTATCTCTTATTATTTTCAAAAAATCTTCTACTTCTTTTATAAGTTCTGTATCAAATTTTTGAGCAGAAATACTATCATCTATATATTTCAACAAATCTGATTCATTTTTTACTTCAGATTCTTTTCCAAAAAGTCTTGTCAATGTTTCCTCATTGATTTCTGGCAAAACAACATCTTTGATATCAGTCAAAGTAAACAATATTTTTGTAGGTTTGGCTTCAGGTTTTTTGGTTTGAACTGTTGGAGGTAAATCTTTTTTATATTCTATAGAAAATTCTTCTGATTTTTTCTTTCCAACAAAAGTATCTACAAAAAACGGAAATTCATCAAACTCTTGTTCTCCTACATACAAAGTACCTTTATCAACCTCATTTCAATCTTTATCCACAAAAGACATAGATACTTTTGAAATGCTATGACGAGCCATAACATCAGCATCTTTATAGTCAGCATAGTTTTTTTTGAGACGAATCATAGCTTCGTCAATTTCTTCTTTTGTCGCTTTTGGAGAAATTTTTTTCATACTAAGAGATGTCCAATCATTGTTTTTTACCTCAACTTCTGGAAAAATATCCAATTTCAAAGAAACAATTGTATCATCATCTTTTTTATCTTGTTTCATATCATAAGGTTCACCAACAAATCTTATTGTAGCGTTTTCAGCAACAACTTCTTGCAATCATTTATTGATAAGATGCTCATAAATACTCAAAGAAACATATTCTGGTTGAACTTGTTCCTCTACCAAATGCATAGGTACAAATCCTTTTCTAAATCCAGGCAAAGTAAGATCTTTTTGAAATTCTTTCAATGCTTTTTCTTTTCATTTTGCATAATCATCAGCTGTCAATGTGAGTTCTATATCATAAAACGCACCAGTCCCTTTTGTTACTTTTTTTTGCATCACAAAAATTATTTAACGAGTAAAATCCTATAATAAATAACAATCCTAATAAGAAAAACAAGTTAAAATTTTTAATCGTATACTAAATACTAAGTTCTAAATTCTAAGATCTAAATTCTAAAAACCTATCTATCAAAAAATTTATCTATAGTTTTCTTCTCGATTTTGACAAAAAATGGTCTTCCATGCTGACAAACAAACATTCACTCAATATATTCAAATCCATCTTTTAAAAGACGAGTCATTTGTTCGTATGACAAAGTATCTCCAGCTTTTATAGAAGTTTTACAAGCTTTTGTAGCAAAAATAGCATCCAAAACATGATCAAATGTTATTTTTTCCAAAGCTAAAATATAGGTAAAAAGATTGTCTATATCAATTTTATACACACTAAAAATTTGAGGGACAGCATAAACAATAATCTTATTTTCTGACAATAGAGAACAATCAAATCATAATTTATTAATCTGATCTATTTTTTGTTCTATATCTCCTCTTTTGGGAATATCTACAGTCAAAGGCTGCAACAATAATTCTGATTTTGCATATCATACAGCTTTTTTCATTTTTTCAAAAGCAATTCTCTCTGCTAATGCATGCTGATCAACATAAAACAAAGATTCATTAGTAGAAAGCACAATATAACTATTCCAAACCTGGCCAACCACTTGATATGTTCACAACTGTTCATGAAAAAATTCTTCTTGAAAGTCTTGTCCAGAAAATCCAATCGTAGACGATTGTATATGGGAAAATCCAGATTGACCGGTAGAAGGGGGAACAGAATCAGAAGAAAATAGAGATTCCGCCTTCGCCTCTCCCCCTTCGTTTCTATCATTCCAATTAACAAAACCACTTTTATCAAATCAACGTTGTGAAATTTTATGTTCTACTTCAACTATTTTATGAATTCACAACGTTCTTTTAACAGATTCGTTTACCAATGAAAACACCTGATTTGGATCCAAAAATTTCACTTCTAATTTCTTTGGATGTACGTTTACATCTACAAATGAAGGTTTTACAGTCAACATTAAAATAGCAAACGGATATTCACCGGGTGTAATTTGTCTTACATACGCATCCAAAAGAGATTTTTTAATTATTTTGTCAATAACTGGTCTTCCATTAACATAAATTTTTACAGTTTCAGCAGATCCAAATGTCAATCCAGCGTCAGATATAACTCATTGAATACGAATATTTTCATTTTCAGCCTCCAAAGGGTTTAGATATTTGGATCGATCCTTTCTCCATATCTGTAAAATCCTTTCCATCAATCAATCAACAGGAGGAAGATCAAAGGCTACTTTATCATTTTTCAACAACGTAAAATGTTTTTCATAATGGAACAAAGCCACTTCTACAAAGTAATTATAACAATAAAAATATTCTGTCTGTGTAGATTTGAGAAATTTTAACCTAGCAGGTACATTATAAAATAAATCTTGAATAGAAACTATAGTTCAATGTTTAAATCAAACTGGGACATGTTTCATTACCAAACTTTCTTGTATTTTGGTTAATTTAGTAGCTATTTCTGCATAAGCAGTTTTTGAAATAATACTTGTTTTACTAACTTCCGCAATACTTGCCAAAGCTTCACCACGAAATCAATAACTCTGTAAATTATATAAATCCTGCTCTCAATTAATTTTTGAGGTTGCATATCTCTCCAACAATAAATCCATATCAGAAAGTTCTATTCAAGTTCAATTATCTTCTACACTAATCAAAGATTTTCATCAATCATTAACAGTGATTTTAACATGAGTTGCTCAAGCATCAAGACTATTTTCTACAAGTTCTTTGATAACAGAAGCAGGTCTTTCAACCACTTCTCCTGCTTTCAATCTATTTATCATATATTCAGGTAATTTATGTATTGCCATTATTTCAAATTTATAGTTTAAATTTTATAATTTAGCCCTAAGCCCTATAATTTAGCTTTGTCCCTCTGAGCTTGTCGAAGAGGATAGCTAAATTATATCTTCTATTATGCTCTTCGTTTCACTCAGAGCGACAAATAGAATAGATAAGTTCTAAGATCTAAGTTCTAAATTCTAAGTTCTAATCACTAAGCTCTAAGTTCTAAATTCTAAATTCTAAGTTCTAATCACTAAGCTCTAAGTTCTAAATTCTAAATTCTAAGTTCTAATCACTAAGCTCTAAGTTCTAAATTCTAAATTCTAAGTTCTAATCACTAAGCTCTAAGTTCTAAGTTCTAAGTTCTAAGTTCTATAATTATAAACTAACTAAATCTCTTGCTTTTTCAATCGAATTCTATGTATATTAACAATACTTTACTTTAGTATTTAGATCAAACTAACGTTCTAATATCCAAATTCTAACATTCTAAAATATGAACCAGCTCAAAGAATTATTACTCCGTCATCCTACTCGTTCAAAGTACCTATTGTTAGTAATAGATATTTTTCTTATACTTGTAGCTACCAAAATGTTTGTAAATTACAACAGTATTAAATTAGCTATCGAAGAAACAGCATTACAATCAGAACAAAAAAAGCTAGAATTAGCTTTTACAGAAAATTTTCAACTTCCCTACGAAAGATCAGAATATGCACAATATTTTTTAAAACACGAAAACAATATACTTTTATCAAAAGAATTTATAATCAAATTTCAAACAATAGACTCAACAAATAATACAGGTGAAGTAAAAGAAATAGAAAATAAAAATTCATTTATAGAATCACCTCAGCAATCACGAAGACAATTTTTTTACGAAAAACTTTTTATCAAGAAACCATAAAAAAAACATTGAAAGACCGATCAAAATAGATAATCTTAATTAAATTTTTTTATTATAAAAATAAATATGAAAAAAATTATAATTATTATATTATCAGTAAGTATTTTATGACTATTGTGATGTAGTAAATCATCAAAAATTCAGATTTGAGATATTGTTACTTTTTCTTACACGGGAACTTTGGAAAATTGAGAAATTTTTGAAAATTGAAATAAAACTATAACTATCTGATCTCTTGAAACAATAAAAGCAATAGAAGAAGCTTTAGTAAACAAAAAAATAAATCAGAGTTTTAAATTAAATGTAGATCCGGAAAAATGATACTGAAATAAATATTCTATTTATAATCAACAACGCATTTCTGCTTTTGTATTTGAAAAACTATGACTTCCTATAGAAACAGGATCAATCGTTACTTTAGATAAAACAACAGGTAAAATAATTGATCACGAAACTGATGAAAAATGAAATACATTTATAGTATTTGATATAAATCCTCCACAAACTCGACAAAAAACAAAATACGAAATACATATAGATAATATAGAAAAACCGCAACAAGCATGAGAATGATATGTGCTTTAATTGCTAATTACTACACTTAAAAATCATGCAACTTTTCAAAAGATTATTACTTTCGCTTTTTCCAGAACAAACATGAAACCAATGAATAAACCCCGCAAGTATGTTTATATCTTTTATTTCAACCAAAGAATTTTTCTCAGTAATAAATAGAAAAATAGTAGAAAACTATAAATTAAATCTTTTTGATATTGCTATAGATCCTTTCGAATTCAAAATAGGCTTTTGAGAAAACAATCAAGTAAAACAAAAAGATATAGATATTTATTATTGATACTGCGCTAGCGCAAACATAAATGGTTATAGGTTCTTTAATCCTACAAATGTATGAAATAACATAACATTGATAGCTAGTATATATACTAGAGATTGCTTCGAAAATGAAGAACAAGATTTTTTCTTAAATTTTTTATATGCAACTTATTTACTATTTTTTGTGTTTAGTGCAAAAATAAAAAATTTTCCATACAAAACCAAGGAAGATAATTATAATTGGTTTATAGAATTATTTTTCAATTTTTATGAATTTATTTTTCAACAAACTGGCAAAAAACTAGATAAAACAACCTTTAATAGAATCAAAAAGAAATTACTAAACAAAGTGGAGGTTTTTTTCTTTTTATTTTATTCTTATCAAAAATACAATAAAGTTTTTACAAGTGAACAATTTCCTGATAATGAATTTTACAAACGATTATTTGCTGATGAAATCAAAAACGATCAACAAAGTATAATAGAAAATTTTTCACAAAACATACAAACATATAGTAGTAAAACCACTTTTTCTCAAATAGAAAACAAACTACTTCAGTACATTCTCCCCGCAGATATTCTTATAAGGTATCTATTTTTGGATACAAATATGACTCTTATTATAGAATCTGTAGTAACAAAGCTATTTAATAAAGAAATATTAGACAACTTTATGAAAAGCTTTTTAAAAGATGATAGTCAATGGAACGAATGTATTTTATATATTACAGACTATAAACATTACAAAAAAAACTTCTTTTCTGGTATACAAAAATATATAATTACAGTCCTCAAAAAAGAATGATTAGATCCATTTGAAGATGATATAGAAGATTCTGGATCATGGATTGGTGATGATGGAGAAAGTATAGAAAATCTTAAAATACCAGAAAAAATCAAAAAAGAATCCAAAATTATGGAAAAAATTCTAAATTTTTTTATAACTCTTCTCTGATGATTTTGGATAGCAAGATGAGAAAGTTTATTTTTGAAATTATACAAACCAAACTTAATCAAAGAATTGATATCAAACAATTATGATAATCTCAAAGAAACAGCACTTCACACTTATTGATGATTGCTTTATAGTTATGGAAAAAATATTTTTTATTATAAATATATATCAGAGAACGTGAGACTTGGAAGACAAAAATTTTATTTACCTACCAAAAGCACATCCAAAAATACGTATTCCAACTTTCATATTTTACGTTTATTGGACGAAAGTGCTTTAGCTATAATACTTCAAGACATAAATCCAAAAGACATCAAAATATATAATAAAAACAAACTTTTAATAGAATTTTTCAAAGAACGTTTTTGAAAAGAAATATCCAATCTTGTCCAATTAGACAACCCAAACTTTATAAAAGCAATTTATCAAGATTTAGACTATCTTTTCAACAATAAAAATCTGATTAATATTCTTTTAGATAATTTAAATGAAACTGATTTCTATCATATCAAAGAGAATCTTTATAATATTGATTTTCGAATAAGTAGAACTTACTATCAAGAATGTAAAAACAACTATCAAAAACAAACACTTTTTGATTGAAATACATTGATAGAAATTTATGCACAACATAAAGAAACTTTATTATGATTCTTGTTATATCTCACAAAAATAACAAAAAAGCAGCCAAATAGCAAAGATTTTTTTATAAATTTATATAATACAAATATTGTTCATATTTCAAATAAATGAATAAAAAACCGAAACACAATAATAAATAATATTTACGAAAAATATCAAGATATATTACAAGTGATAATAAATATAGATGATAACCCAGATTTTTTGAGAATATGAGAAGAAAACCGAGACCAATTCACAAAAAAGATCTCTATACCGGCTATTCAAAAACAAATTACTGGTGAAGATTATCTTCGATTCAAATGATACCTCAAAAACATGACTTATTACAACAAACGTTTTTTTATTCCTAAATAATAATTATGAAGTGCCCAAAATGCAATAATATGGATACAAAAGTTATAGATTCGAGAAGTATAGAAGGCTGACAAACTATCAAACGTAGAAGAGAGTGTGAATTTTGCAACAATAGATTTACAACTTTCGAAAGAAAATGAACAACAGAATTAATTGTTATCAAAAAAGATTGAACAAAAGAAATGTATGATAGACAAAAACTCAAAAAAGCATTACTTCTTTCTTTCGCAAAAAGAGATATTAATCAAGAAGAATTAGAATGATTGTTAAATAGTTTAGAAACTCAACGATCTAGCGAAGGAAACGAAGTAAGTTCAACTCAAATTTGAGACGATGTAGTTAAAGCTTTAAAAAATATAGATGCCGTAGCTTACGTAAGATTTGCTTCTGTATATAGATCATTCAACAACCTCGAAGATTTCAAAAAATTTATAGATTAGGAAAATTCACTCTAATCAAAAAACTAAGTTCTAATTTCTAAACTCTAAGTTCTAAGCTCTAAGTTCTAAGCTCTAAGTTCTAAGCTCTAAGCTCTAAGTTCTAAGCTCTAAGTTCTAAGCTCTAAGTTCTAAGTTCTAAGCTCTAAGTTCTAAGTTCTAAGCTCTAAGTTCTAATTAAGAATAGCCCATTCCAATACTTCATCCTCTGGAGTATCTTTTTTATTAACAAGAATTTTATCCGGAGAAATTCATATTTTATCAATATTTATTTGAGATTTACCCATATATCGTTTTGCAATTGTATATTTCAACATACTTCCATCTTCATAATTAAAAAGTTCTTGCACTGATCATTTACCAAAAGTTTTTTCTCAAACGAGTAAAACACCTGGTACATAATCTCTGATAACTCATGCAAAAATTTCTGAAGCTGAAGCTGATCATTGATTAATTAACACACGCACAGGAATATTTTGAATCTTTACAGAAGGCACATCCCAAGCAATTATTTCTTCTGTAATAAATCTAGATTTAATAATCACAGAAGTCTCTCAATTTGGCACAAAATAATTGAGCATACGAACAACTTCATCCAATCATCAACCTGGATTATTTCTGACATCAAATATATATTTTACACATTTTTTATCAGACAAATCTGTCATAATTTTTTGAAAATCCCTAGCTACACCAAAATCAAACATAGAAATAGCAACCAAACATGTATTTAAATTATTTTCAGTATAAATTTTGGATTCAACATTATTAATAACAATTTTATCTCTTATTACATCAAAATCCAATAATTTACCATCTCTTAAAACTTTTAATTTAACAGAAGTTCATTTTGGTCATTTAATTATCGAAGTTGCCAAAGTCAAAGACATATCTTTATCAACAAATTTGTCATTTATCTGAACAATTCTATCTCATCCAAGAAGTCAAATTTTTTCTGCTGGAGAACCTTTTATAGGAGAAACAACAATAAGCTCTCATGGTTTATTCATTTCCACATAAGCACCAATACCATAATATTCACCACGTAACTCATCCAAAACAAGATTAGTTTCTGTAGGTGGAAAAAATGAAGTATAAGGATCGTTTAATCATTCTACAAATCATTTAATTGCTCAATACAACAAAGATTTTTGATCAAGTCAACTATCTGATATATAATTATCTTGAAGTTTTTTATATATATCCAAAAACAAAGGATTATCAATAATCTCATTTTTTTGATTAAAAGGAAGATTATCAACAGACAAATTATTTGATTTTATATATTGAATTTCCAATAAAACATCTTTTAACCAATCAACAGTTACCAATGATTTTTTATTTACAAAAACATCAATTTCAAACGATGAAGAAACTATTTTCATAACTTGTTCTTGAGTAATTTGTTTATCCAGCGGTAGTTCTATATCTGCGTTTGGAAACAAATCCAAATATACAGCTTTTTGTAAAGTTTCATATAATTTTGTTGATGGTGAAATATTTGGATATTTAAGTTCTATATAACGATAAGTATCAGGAATTATTTGATCTTGCACAACAACATTAACATAAGTATTCAAAAATTGTTCCAAAGTCAATCAATATTCGGCAAAAACTGGACTTATAATACTTAGAATTATCAATAATAACAATCAGATTTTTCTCATCACTATAAAAATATAAATAAAGTAATAACTTTATATATCTATTATCCGGTTACTTTCAACAACTTTTATAATAAAAAAAAGGGGCAATAGCCCCTTATAAAGATTGAAAAACAATCATATCATCAACATCTCTTTTATAAAGAATCTTACCTCCTTTGTAAAAAATGTTGATTAAATCACGAATAACACAAGAAGCATTATGTTCAGCAGCTTTTGTTGGCCCTAAGATAAACAAAACACTTCCTAAATAACTAACACAACAACCTTTTATCTCCAACTTTATAGGTTGCATAGAGATTTTAAAAACCTCAAAAAAACTTTCAAATTTTAAAACATCAATAGCTTTCGCTTTTCTATTGGAATACAAATACTCCAAAATAGACAAAAGCTGTTTCTCATCATAAAATCGAGAGCTCTCTTCAACAACAAGAGATTTGGTTTCAGGAATAAATTCATTCATATTTTTGGATTTTGTTTTAATACATCAACTATTATAAACAACTATAGCCTAATATCAAGCTTTTTTCCAAAAAAACTTGCTTTTTTAATAAAATATTATATAATAAGTAGTTTTTTTAGTTTATACAAAGATTATATGAAAAACACAAGGCAAGAATGACATGGAAAAATAGATGTATTTCTAAATCAAAAATACGAAAAAAACGAAACATATAGTGAAATAATTTTTTCTGCAATAACATCTGGTGAATGATGAGATAAAGTTTGATCTCTTCTCGATATTTTTAATACTAAATGATTATCAAAACATAATTTTTCTTTTCTTTTGAGCAACATGTTTAGTAAATTAGAAAAACAAACATGAATTATATTATTTGATCGTAATAAAGCTGAATGTACAAAAGAAGGAATACAATATATTAACACAATAATAAACGAAGCTTTAGAATATTATAATAATTATCTTCTTCGCAATGTTGGCTCAAGTTTTGTAAAAAAATGGAACAAAAATAAAAATAGTGACAAGATAGAACTAACAAATACCAAAGAAGTACGAGATTTTTTTAGCCATTCAGGTAGTCAAAAAAATCCATCAGCCACAAGACAAATTCATTGTTCATTACTTAAAATAGCGTATGCTATCAATGATATCAAAACCAATGAAGAGAAAATAGACAAAGCCGAAAAAGAATTTTGAGAAATTAAACAAAATATGTTTTTTTCCCATTTTCTTGATTATAAAGGAAATAATGCTTCAGAAAACATAAATAACGAAGAAAATGATTTTCGTTATATAAAGCTTCAAACAAGATGTGAAAAATCATTAAAATGAAATATACTTTTTAATTGTGCTGGAAGAGTAAAAAGAAAAGAACAAATACTTGTAAAAGAATTATCTGACCCAAAATATGATAGTGTAGAAGTTATCAAAGATATATACGGAATAAGAAATGAAGTAAAGACAAAAGAAGAAGCTTTATTACTTTTGGAATATATACGAATACATGTACTCAATAAATCAGGCGAAATTTCTTATAAAAATATTTTTGGAGAATGACTAGAAGAAAGTCAAAACTTTGTTAGGGAAAATGCTAGCAAACTCGATCCTGATTTTTATGCTGAAATTTATAAATCATTAAATGAAGATATCACAAAATGAAAAAACAATAAAGACTATAAAGATGTAAAAATTCGTGGAAATTTAGGATGACATTCGTGTGAAATTCAGATTAATTTAGTTGATAATAAAAATGAAACTGGATATGCTCATCATCTTATTTTTGATTGCAAAAAGAAAATTAGAGCCCTTTCGAGATTACAATGATATATTCCTTATTCAATAATCCATAGATATATTAGAGAAGCAATAGATAAAAGTATATTAGAAGCAGAAAAATATTGAGGAAACGCAGAATTAGTTAGTCTTTGATGATATAATTGATCTATGAAAAAAATCACAGACGAACACAAAAAAAATGCTGAAAATAAAATTTTCAACTACCTTCTAAACAAAGAACAAGATATCGTTAAAATAAATATCCCAGGAGCAAACAATAATCTAAATTATTATACATCACTCAGTAATCGAAACTATTTTCACAAAGAAGAAAAAAATCTAAGTATATACCCTCAATGAGCAAAAGCAAGAAAGACAAAGGCAAACGAACGAACTGATCAAGCTATTGGAGATTAGCAACAACTTTTTCAAACTGTTCTACCCTATCATATACATTTTTAAACATATCAAAACTTGCTGATCATGGACTAAACACCACCTGAGTCAATGCAAGTTTTTTTGCTTGTTCTAATGCAGTTTCCAAAGCTTCTTGTAAAGACGAAACAATCAAATAAGGAACTCATGTTATTTTACAAACTTCAACAAATTTCAATGTAGTCTGTCAAATTAATATTGCATATCAAACCTTAGAAAGAAATAATTCTGACAAACAATTATAATCATCTCATTTATCATATCATCATGCAATCAACACAACTTTTTCTTCAAACGACGATAATGCTGCAGCCAAAGAATGAGAAGACGTACAAATTCCATCATCATAAATTTTAATTCAATTTATTTCACGGATCAATCACAAACGATGAGGTAATGGCTCAACTTTTTTTATTATTTCAAAAAAACTATTTTTAATATTTTCCAAAGATAATCAACAATTCTGACTATATTCAAATATCAAATCCCTAATGACGGATAGATTTATTTGATTATGTCTACCTATAAATTTTGTTTCACTAAGATCAAATGACTCCTCTACTTTGGTTCCGCGGTTTTTGAGAGAGTCATCGAGAACTTCCCGACTGCTCGCTGGCACAAAAAAGGCGCCTTTTGTACGACGCAAGAGCGTCAACTTACTCTCTTGATATTCATCAAAATCTTTGTGCCAGTCCAGATGATCCCTAGCAACATTCAATAGAATACTATAATCAAAATTAAAATCACGAAGTCCATAAAGCATAAAAGACGAACATTCCACTACAAAAATATGTTCTTCAGATTGTTTATTTTGTTCTATAATTTGTGCTAAACTTTCTGAAACAGGTGCATCAAAATTTCCAGTTATCCAAACATTTTTTTGGGGAAACATATCTTTCAATACTTTATATGTTACCCAAGTTGTCGTAGATTTTCCATTAGTTGCTGTAATTCCTATCCATGTAGTCTTTGGTAAATTAATCTTTGGTAATAACCCAGCAAGAAATTGTAGTTCTGATTGTATGCTTTTTGCGTAATTTTGATGTACATAATGAGATTGCTTAATTCCGGGTGATACCAAAATCACATCAGCCTGAGATAAAATTTCATCATCAAGATCCTGATCATCCATAATTACATGTTCAATATCCAATAGAGACAACAAATGAGTCACTCCACTTCCAACTTTCCCTTTTCCAAATACTACAATCATACACAAAACAAGAAGAATAAAATGTTTCCTTGAAATACCTTATTGAATATGTACATATTCCTTTAAAAATAACAATATAAATTTTTAAATACAAATCAGAACAATGATATGATTTTTTGATAGTGGATTTGGAGGATTACAAACCATGAAAGACTTCCAAAAACTATATCCACAATACAATTATATATTTCTAGCAGATAGCAAAAACTGCCCCTTTGGAAACAAACAATGAGATACAATTAAACAATTAACTTTCAACGGAATCCAACGACTTTTCGACCACTGAGCAAAAATGGTTATTCTAGCTTGTAATACAGCCGCAGCCTATGCAGTAAGAAGTCGACAAGAACAATATCCAGACAAAAAAGTTCTTTCTATAACTATTCCCGGAGTAGAAAAAATACTCAAAGACGATAATAAAAAAAAAATATGAATTCTAGCTACTCAGGCAACTATTTTATCAAACATTTATACTGATCTTTTTCATAAATTTGGAGGAAAAAACAATCCTGATTTTCAATTTATTATGGCTCCAAAACTTGTTGAATTAATAGAATCAGGTGAAGCCAACCAAGAAGAAATAGATTTCGTTGTTCAAGAACATATCAATAAATTTGACAATATAGACACACTTATTTTGTGATGTACTCACTTTCCTATACTTACAAGACATATAGAAAAATTTTTTATATGAGAAATCATAGATCCTTCCAAAGAAGCTGCAGTTAAATTTGGAAATTATTTAGAAAGACACCCTGAAATCAAGGATCAACTGACAACAGGTGGACAAATTACGTATTATACAACAGGCTCTGCAGAGCAATTTTCTATTATAGGAAACAGAATCAAATGAGAAGAAATAAAGGCGAAACAAGTTGAAATAAAATAATACTCCCAATCATTGAAATTTCTATTTTTAACAGAATCTTCACTATTACTCTTTTGTCATTCCCGCCTTGTCTGTTGGAGCGGGAATCCAAACGATAATCCAATTTTCTCATAATCAACTTATACTTGACTTTTATTATAAAATGTATATATTATAAAAAATAAACATAAAACAAAATATTATGAAAAATCTAATCAACAATATCGTGCTTTATTATTCCCTTATCTTCAGAAGAAAAAAACTAGAAAAAAGAATCAAAGAGAATATAAATTCTGCTTTTGGTTCTCAAGTAGTTCTTGAAGTATCTATTTCTAATCCAATACAGGAGGTAAAGATGAATAAAAAAAAGCATCGTCTTGGTAATCAAGATAAAGAGTATCAGTTATTAGATTCGTTTATTGGATTTATCCCCGAAGGATTTCCAAATTGGGACGAATGGAATAATATATTAGGAGAACGTAAATACCCATGCAACCTAACATTAGTAAAAGGAAACAAAAAAATAAATGTATTTTTTAGACAAATTATTATTAAAGATGCATTTCCTATGAGTTTCTTTGGTGAAAAAAGAGCTAATGATTGGAGGTTGTTTGGAATATGTGCTTACAAAGAAGGAGAAGAAGAATTCATAATTCCTCTTTACCCTTACGAATAAAATTTTAAGCCTTGTATATCCGGGCTTTTTTTATAATTGAAAATCCTATTTCAATACATATAAACAATTAGATTCTGATTTTATTTCTCCAACCACTATGAAAACATTAACTATACCTGAAGCAAAACAAATTGCACTAGATATAGCCAAACAAATCAACCCTGTTGATCATAGAGAATTCTTTTTGATACACTCCGAAAAAGTTGCTAAAGTAGCAAAAATGATTGCTAAAAAAATCTGAATAGATACTGAAGTTTTTGAAATTGCTGGACGAGTACATGACATATGATATGCCAAAGACATGGATAATCATTCTGATTTCAGCTTATCAATATTAGAAGAATTATGATACGAAATAAACGATATTTTAAAGGATTGTATTCTAAATCATTGAAATAAGAAAATACCAACCACAAAAGAATGAAAAATATTTCAATTAGCTGATAAACTTAGTATCATTGATTCAGATATCATAGAAATAGTTTTAGAATATTGAACATTTCCTATCAATGATAAGGATCTTGCTTTTTTAAAAGGTATGAGTGAAAACGCTTTCAGATTACTAGAAAACTATTCAGATTAGATTCTGATTTTACTTTATCCAACAACAATGAACATTTTTATCATCGGCCCTTGATGAGTAGGCAAATCAACAAGTGGCAGAATTTTAGCTGAATTACTTCAATACAAATTTATCGATTTAGATAAAGAATTTTGCAAAGAAATAGGGAATATAAGCAATTACATACCAGAACAATGATACGAAAAATACTGCCTAGAAAACTCCAAATTATTTTATAAATTATTAGAAGAAAATTCTGAAAATTGTGTATTTGTACTTTCATCAGGGTTTTTAGTCCATGAAAATATGGATAAGTTGACAGATAACCACAAAAAAACTATCCAAGAAAAATGATTATCAATATTACTACTCCCCTCTGAATCCAAAGAAGAAAGCACAGACATCGTAATAAAAAGACAATTATCTAGGGGTTTTGGTCTCAACGAAGAAAGAGAAAGACAAAAATTTAGAAAACGTTTTGATATTTACAAAAGGTTTGGCGATATAAAGATTTATTCTACAGATACCCCAGAAAATATAGCAGAAGAAATGAAAAAAGAGATAGATAAGCAATAGTTTTATTGATTTTATCTCATATTTCCCTAAACTCAATACCACAATTTACGGTTAATTTTCCTTATGCTCAAAGAAGACATCATATACGAATTATATCAGTCCCCTAGTCTTGAAAAGCTCAAAGAACTCAAGAAGAATTTTTCGCAAATCAATAAACTCAAAGACTTAGTAAGTAATGTCGCGTTGATTCAAATATACCGTGAAATGCTTGCTGCAGGCAAGATTACTGCCAACAAAGAAGTCGAGCAATTACTCAAAAAAAGATCTATTAGGTCTGAGTCAGGAATTGTTGCCGTGCAGGTACTTACCAAGCCTTTCTGGTGCCCAGGAAACTGTATTTTCTGTCCCAACGATCCAGAAATGCCCAAAAGTTACATCAAGACAGAACCAGGTGCGGCGAGAGCTTTGCTCAATGATTTTGACCCGATTAAACAAGCATATAATAGACTCAAATCTTTGGATTTATCAGGACATGATACCGATAAAATAGAAATGATCGTCCTCTGAGGGACTTGGGATGTGTATCCAGAAGACTACAAAATCGAATTTATCAAAGGACTTTATGATGCCTGCAATACCTTCGATCAATTGGAAATCGACCACCAAGGACTCGACGAATCAGAAGAAAATAAAAGATATAAATATACCATCACCAACCAAGAAACCATCAAATACTCCAAAAATATCGAAGAAGCTATCGAAATAAATGAAACCGCTCCCCATAGAATCATCGGATTGACCATTGAAACCAGACCAGAATATGTAACTGATACCAATTGCCAGCTCCGAAGAAAACTCGGAGTGACGAGATTGGAAATAGGGATTCAATCTATGTACGATGACGTTTTGGCAGCCAATAAGAGAGGTCATACCGTTGCCCAAATCGAAGCTGCCTGCCACAAACTCAGACAGTATGGATTCAAGTTTTGCGTACATATTATGCCAGGACTTTACAAGTCTAGCCTGGAAAAAGATATCGGAACCTTCCAGCAAATATATGACAATCCCTACATCAAACCGGACGAAATCAAATTCTATCCGACATCAGTGATTCCCAACACCGAACTCTTCAATCTCTACAAATCAGGTGAATACAAACCATTGGAAACCGAAGAAATCGCACATATTATCGAGACAACATTGACGACAATTATTCCTCCCTATACGAGAATCAAGAGATTGATCCGCGATATTCCTGCAACTGAAATCGCAGCAGGATCCAATGTTACCAATCTCAACCAACTCGTCCACGAAAAATTACAAAAAAATCAAAATCAGAATATTGAGTCACGATTTCCTTTCTTCAAACGTCTATACTGAAACTTCACGCAATACTCTACATTCGACGAATATATTCAAGCATCCAAAGATGAAAAGATGCTCGGGGACTCTGATATACAGACAAGTATTATAGGAATTTCTCCTGATCTCAAATCCTCTAGAGAGTATATCTCCTTAGACACCAGAAGCAGAGAGATCAGACACAATCCAAATCCACACGAAGAAACAGCCAATATAGTAATTAGAAGATATCTCAGCAGCGCAGGCGCTGAGTACTTTATCAGTTTCGAAGACTCCTTAGGATATCTCTATGGATTTGCCAGATTACTCCTTCCAAAAGAAGATGCGACAATAGATCGAGAATGACTAGGCGCAAATACCGCATTAATCAGAGAACTCCACGTCTATGGAAATTTACAATCGCTCAAAAAAGCAGCTCAAGAACAAGGTGTACAACACACTTGATTCGGTAAACAACTTATGCAAATCGCTGAACAAATTTCCCAATCAAAAAAATACACCAGATTGTCAGTAATCTCTGGTGTATGAGTGAAACAATATTATCAAAAAATATGATATATCAAAGAATGAACCTATGTAGTTAAATTACTTATATAAACTTTTTATATCATCCATAGAAAACGCTGGCTCCAATCAAGTTTCTTTGATAAAGTTCATTAATTTTTCTATACTAGCAAAATCTGAAATATCCATAGGTAGTTTTTTTGGAACTGGATAATTATTGTTTTTCAATCACTCTTTCAAAGCCAAACCATTAAAAGAAAAATCCAAATAAGCATCCAAATCTTCTTTTGCAAGCAAAGCAAACTCTTTAAATAATTTCTGAAGCTCGATCAAAGCTAATTTATACTCTTCCAAAGATTTAATATCTTTTTCCAATCCCAATTTCAAACCCTCTATTTCAGAGGCCAATGAATTTCTTTTGGCAAATAACTGTTTTTCTTTTGTCAATATTTCAACTGGTCTCGCATTACTTTTTCTGTTTAATTCTATTGATTCTGCGATATTTTCTCTTTCATCAGTTTTTGATTCTATAGAAGATTTTCTTGATACAATAGATTTTTCTACGCCAGATATTTTTGTTTGTAAATTTTCTATTTCCATTTTTTTTAGTTGCATATAATATCAATATACAAAAGATCATATAGCATGTCTTGACGCTAAAATATTATTATCAATATAAACAATAACTTTATCAATCTGTTCTACCTCTTGATCTTTTCTTTTAAAATAATTTTCATCAAAAGACTTTCTTTGTTCCAACAAAGATTCTGTTTGTTTAAGAGAAGTTTCAGCTCTTTGTAAATTTGAATACAAAATGGTAAGTTCATTAATCAGCGTTATAACTCTAGTTTCATCTTTAGTTTCTGATTTTTCTTTGTCTTTAGCATCAATAGTTACACGTAATGATTCAATAAGGTGTTCCATTTCTTGTTTTTCTGATTCCAATATCGAAATATCTGTCTTTATAAATGGGTTATTCTCTTCTAATTTTATAATAGCTTCTTTATTTTGCAATAAAACTGTTTTATATATAGAATAGAGGTTTTCCAATTCTTGAGAATATTTTACATGTTCTCTCAACAATCATTGAATTCTGATTTCTCTTTGTTTAATAACACCTTCTCAAGATCAAAATAAATTATCTATTTCTTCATCTGTTTTTTGATTATCTATTTCTTCATTTATTTTTTGCAAAACATTAGTCAAACTATCAATTCCAGAATTATATTTATCTATAGATTTTTTCAAAACAATCATCTGATTTTCTATTTTTTTATCTTGAGTATTTATCATAGACATAGACTCTTGTTTGAAATTTTCTGAAATTTGTGCATATTGTTTATCTTTCTCATCCAACAATGCTTTTTGAGCAGTACTAAGTTTTCTAATATTTTGATCAATATCAACTTCTTTTACAGGAATCTGATTGCTTTTTACAACCAAATCAGCGTTTACAGTTTCAAGCTTCTTTTTTAAGTCCTCTATATCTTTTTTCAGTCAAGAAATAACATTTACCAAATCAACTTTTTCAACAAAATCCTTTTCATTTATATTTGTTCACAAAGATTCAAAAGTAGCTAATTTTTGTTGACTAAAATTCAATTGAGTATTTTTTTCTTGAAGTTGAATAGAAATATCTGTTATTTCTTTCTCTAAATCATAAACAGATTGAATAAGTTGGGTATAATCTTGTTTCAACGAATCATTTAAACTAATTTGATTATTATATTCGGATTCTTTCTGTGTTATAATTTTTTTAGCTTTTTCCAAAAGTAGTGCTATTGAAGGTTTAGACAAAAGATCCAATAATTTGTCCTGATCCTGATTTTTAGATAAAGATGTTTTTAAAGAAGTCAATGTAGCAATATATGTATCTACAAGATCAAAGCGTATCTCTTTTTCACCAGCAGAAACTTTTTCTTGATCTATAACAACAGTTCTTTGTTTTAATGAAGTAAGAAAATTAATATTTTTATCCAAAAAAGACAATAGTTTAGATTGAGATTCTATTCAAGAAATTTCAGCCAACAATTTATCTAGATATAAATCAAGTGTTTCTTCTTTTTTTTCTTTTATAAAAGCAGTTTCATAACGGAAATCTTTTAAAATAGAATTTGTAGAATTTTTATTTATTTCCAAATTATTTTTTTCTTCTTCTAAATTCATTTCTCTTTGGGTCTCTGTAAGAAGTTTTGTAAAATATTTATCTTTTACATTTTCTATTTGTGGTTTTTCCTTATCTTGTGCCTTTAATTTTTGAGGAAATCAAGATAAAACCAAAAATAAAGAAGCTGTTACCAATAATCTAGTAAAGTTGTTTGATACAGGTACATTACCCAATGATGAACGTAATTTCATAACTAATAATATATAATATAAATACCATCTACATCTTTTTATATAAAAACAACAAGAAAAGTCAATATCAAAAACAAAAATTTTTTATTTTCTATATATATTTAATTTTTTGACAAAAAAACAAAAAAAAATACAATAAGACTATCTTTAATTTTGAAATATAGACGTATGCAATACTGAGAAATTTTAGCACATTTAAACAAAGATCATATTTGTCCTTTTTGTCAGGAAACTCATCCACATATGATTCACGAAAACAAACATATGTATATTATTCCTGCTAGAGCTCCTTACGTAGATGATCATTTATTGATTATACCAAAAAGACACGTAATATTACTTCAAGAGCTAAATCATTCAGAACTTATAGCTCTACATGAATTAGTAGATACTTGGACAAATAAATTACATACTAAACATGAAGCAGTAAATCTATTACTTAGAGATGGTTTAGCTGAGAAGAAATCTCAAAAATCAATTAATCATCTTCATTTTCATCTTATTCCCGACTGCCCTATAGGCGCAGAAGAACGTAGCTGATCAAGTCGTGAATTTCTTGATGACCAAACATATATAACTATAACACAAACAATCAAAGAAATATACAATTAGAATCTGATTTTTTATTTTATTATTATATTTTTTATGAATATCTTATTTGTCTGTAAAGGAAATATTTTTCGTAGTATGTCCGCTGAATATCTAATGAAAACCTATCTTCAAGAATATAATATACAATCTATTAATGTTAGTTCTGCTGGTACAGAAGCAAATCCAGAAGACGCAAATCCAACAACCATAGACCGTTTACATCATTATAACTGCGACCCTAGTAAACATATTCAAAGAAAAATTTCTAAAGAAATTTTAGAGCAACAAGATATTATAATCTGCATGTGAAATAATCACAAAAAGATAACTGAAAATTTATGATTTAATTGTAAATTATTCAATGAAATTGCATATAATAAAGATACTGATGTTCCAGATATAGAAGAATTCTTAGCTCCAGGATTTACAGAGCAACAAAAATCCGATTATATTATCAAAGTTATCGATTATCTTTACGAAGCAATACCTTTCTTGGCTGAAAATATAATAAAAAAATAGACTCCTTGTACAAAGGAGTTTTTTTATTGTATTTTCAACTCAAAACCATAACATACTCAAACACATATTTTTCAGTCATTCCCGCTTAAAGAATTTGGGGCGGTAATCTAATTAAACAATCTAGATTTCCGCTGCAACTGACAAAGCGGAAATGACAAAAAGCCATTTACATCTAAATTTTATATATGAACAAACCTAGTATAGTTGCCCCAGGAGGATCCTACCAAAAAGCTATCGTAGCTAGTACTTATTGAGCTGATGAAGTTTATGTATGAGTACCATTCACTTCACTAAGAATGAGACAAAACAAAATTACTGGATTTGATGAACTCAAAAGAACTGTAGATGCTTTACACTCACGCGGTACTAAAGCTCTTTTAACTATGAATATTTTTCCTAGAAATACAGATATTTCTATTTTTGAACAAACAGTTGAACGTATATCAGATGTTGGAGCCGATGCCATTATTTTTTCTGATCCATGAACATTTAAAACTATTAGAAAATATGTTCCAAATATGCCACTTCACCTAAGTACACAAACAAGTACTCTTAACTCAGCATCAGTAGCTTTTCGAAGAGATTTAGGAGTAAAAAGAGTTGTACTTGCAAGAGAATTGCATATCGATGAAATCTCTCAAATCAAAAAAGATGTACCAGATATGGAGCTCGAAATTTTCGCACACTGAGCAATGTGTATGAGTTATTCATGAAGATGTTTACTCGGTGATTATATGAATTGAAGACAAGCTAATAAATGAGAATGTTCACATAATTGTAGATTTAAATACAAAGTCTGGTTAGAAGAAGAACGCAGACCAGGAAAGCTATTCCAACTAGAAAACGATGAAAATGGCGTTCATATTTTATCATCCAAAGATCTCTGTGTAATCGACAGACTCGCTGAACTGATGCCTCACGTAGATGCAATAAAAATAGAATGAAGATCTAAATCAGAATTATATGTTGGTAGTATTGTAAAAGCATACAAACACGTCCGTGATGCTATCATTGCTAACACACCAATTGATGAAAATATCAAAAATTTAGTAAACGTAGTACCTCATAGACAATACCGATCAGGTTTTGTATTCAACAAACTCGCTGATTACCCAGAATGAGAAGTAAAAAATGAGGGTGGTGATAATATTGATAAAGACGCGATTAATCGCGTCTCTGCGAATGAAACCACCGAAACCTCGACCACCCTCACCACTTGAGGTCCACTTTTCAATCGCAACAACTTCGGAGTTTTCACCGATAAATATATAGAACACAACAGTAAAAAATATTTTCAGATTGACCCTAAAGAGGTTATTACCAGAGGTATGAAAATCAAATATATTTCAAAAAACGAAATTGGAACTTTAGAAATTTTGGATATTTTAGATAACAAAGGAAAAAATATAGAAAAATGAGATTGCAACAAGCTTGATATTTATATTTTAACTGATAAAGATTTACAAGGACGAGAATTATTGTACGAATAAAATCTATTGTATATAAAACAGAAATCACTAATTTTTAATCATTAATTTTTAATTATTAATTTTAAAAATGGAAGACACAAAAAAAACATGGAGCATCTACAAAGTTTATCTTCTTATTGCAAGTCTAGTAGGGCTTATTTGAAGTTTGATATCTTTATGAATTGCTCTAACAGCTCTTTGACAAAGATTAGTTATAACAAACAACGAATATGTAAATTGACAAAGATATTATGAAATGCAACAATGTAAAGAAGCTCATTATTATGGAAAAACAGCGCCAAAAGATGAAAATCGAAGGCCTTCAGAAGAACAAATAAAAGAATGTGAAATTGAAAGAGAAGAACAAATTTTATTGTGAAGAAATATTCACACAAAAGAATCAATCCTTGGTTGATGAATTCGAGCAATCTTATTTATGATACTTTTCTTTACTCATTACCCAAAATTTAGAAAAGAAAATCACGCATAATATTCAATTTTCAAAATAAATAAAGAGACGCACTAAAGCGTCTTTTTTATAAATAAAAATAAATTATTATTAAATAAGTAAATATTCAAACTTGATAGAATATCGAAGTATTCCAACATCTAATAAAAATAAACAATTCTTTCGTATTGATATAGCTGGAAAGCAATACGTTGACTAAGCAAGTTATGGCCAAACAAACATGGCGGACTTGTTTGGCCTAGACCTTTTTGGTTACTTTTTGCGGCAATGGTAAAAAGTAACCCAAGCGGAGCGTTTAGATAAATCTTATGCTATTCACTTATCCTTGCAAAGCACCAATCATTTCACTACCATACAAATACATTTAACATTCAGAAATCAACAATGCTACTCATCTGAGATATTCATATCACCTCCAAACATAAAGACAGAATCATCCAAGAACTTAAAAAATATATAGAATCAAATTCTGATGAACAAAATATTATTTTTCTTGGCGATTATGTATACCATTTTTCATATGATAGAACTGCTTTATTATCATTATATCATTTTTTTGTAGAACTTTTCGAACAAGGCAAAAACGTTTATATTCTTGCTTGAAATCACGATCGACTTGGAAACTCTTTTGTCTTTGAAGAAGCACAAAAAGCATTTCAGATTATTCAAAAATACGATACCAAACACAAATGAAATCTCCATTTTATTACACAACCAACACAAATAACTATAGAAAATCAAAGCATAATTCTTTTTCCATTTATGCTACAAATACCAGAAAATCAACCAACACAACAACCAGATTGGTTAAAAAACGTACAATATTTAGAAACATCATCCAACAAAAACGAACAAATATCATGGAAAATAAACAATTGTTTAGCAACCCTCCTCGAAAAATATCCAGAATCTTTAGTTATTCATCATTATTATTTCAACAAAACAAAACTTCCAGGACAAAAATCTCAATTTTCTTACAAAGATATTGCACTTAGCCAAGAATTACTTGATTTTACAAATACTCAATTTATATCAGGCCATCTTCATCAAGCATGTTCTTACAAAAATTATCTTTGTACATGAAGTATCCGGTCTACAAGTCCTTTGGAAATCAACCAAGAAAAATTTCTTTTTCAATACGATACAAACAATAATACATATAAAACCAAACCAATTCGTATAAATCCTTACCTAGAATTTCAACAAGGAACAAAAATCACTGAAGAAATCATAAAGGAAGCTATTCAATGACAAATCACAAATAGCAAAAATTATTTTCTTTGAACACAAAAAATAGAAATAAATAATTCTGATTCTATTCCTTTACAATATATAAACATCACTATAGTTTGAGATAGTTTGGACTATGACCATATACAAGAACACGTAAATGAAACATTACTAAATCAAATAGGACAAATAAAACTCAAAAAACAATCAATAAATACCAATGAATTATTAGAAAAATTACAACTTTCTTCTCAAGATAATCAAAGTTTTGCAGATCGAAAACAACTACTCAAAGATTATATTTTACAAAAATATCAATGAGAATACTGAGAATACGAAACCATTCTCCAAGAATTAAAAGTACTATAAAATTTGACAAAAAGTACTTTTTTAAATATAATTTAAAGGTAAAGCAAATGCCTTTATTATACAAAAACAAAAAATGATTACTCCTTCAGATGTAATTTTATACAAAAAAAAATGATTTGATTGACAAGAATATATCAAAAGACAAAGAGAAGCTATTATAAATAAGCTCTCTATTTTCAAAAATTGAAAACTATATCTAGAAATTGATGGAAAATTTTTACAAGATCCTCATGCGGCTAGAACATTACCATGATATATAATCGATAGTCAAAAACATATTTTTGCTCCACTCAAAGAACAAATAGAAATTCTTTTTTGTTTAGATGCAAATGATATATTAACAGAGAAAGAACATAGTATAAATTCTACAAACAGTATTATAAAAAGAGTAGAAATAGAACTTTGAATCAAACCACAAATAGTAATAAATAATATAGATATACAGCAAGATTTTGATAAAGTTTTGGAATTTGAACAAGAATTTCAACGTAGGAATTATAAAGTACGAGAAAAATACAAAATCATATGATACCCTCACAATACAAAAAACATATTAAGTGATAATTGATTTTGATGAGACGACCATATTCCTTTAAGCAATAATCTTATATTGGTAATAGGTCAAGACAAGGAAAACAAAAACAAAACATCAACATGTTTGGCACAAATTTACAACGACAAACAAATCTGATTAGAATCTTGATATGCTAAACTTTCTACATTTCCAATAACAAAATTAGAAGATAGTCATCCAATAAATTTAGCTTATCAAATAGCTATTGGTGATCAAAATATCTTGGAAAACAACAATGAAAATACAAAAAACACAGAAAATTTATTAGAAAAATTATGAGGATCAAAAGCCAATGAAATAAATGAAACATATTCTTGTATAACAAACGATGAAATTATATCTATCGCATCTTATCAAGAAATTCAAAGAAGAAAAGATCGAAATCCAGATTTAGAAAATTATGATAAATATATAAATATATTTCAAGAATACGTACAAAAAAAGTGATATGACTTAGAACAAAAAATAGATTAAATTAAACAAAAAACTTTCCCCGCAAATAAATGCGGGGTTTATATTTAAAAATAAAAAAACCTCTGAGAAATCTCAGAGGACTTTTTGTACAATAAAGAGTTTTTATACTCCTCATTTTTTTAATGAATAATTATTGAGCATTTACAACTCATGAAAGTTGTTCTACCAACGCTTCAAGATTTGTTAAACGTTGGTTTAGTGATATTACATCACCCGATAAGTTATTAACCAAAGCTGAATTGAAACAATTTGCTCAGGTAGAAGAACATATTTGAGATGTATTCACTCCATTAGATATTGAAGCTACAGCAGCGGTAAAAACTGCGGTATTCATATTAATTGCTGATATATTGGTTCAAGAAAGTGAAGTAGCTACTACACTTCCAGAAGCTCAATCAAAAGATATCGTTGCCTGTGTACTTAATGTTCCACTTGGAGACAAAAACATTTTTTGTAAATATACAAAAGAATTTGAAACATTTGGAGTTAAAACCAAATCTGCTGATGAAAACAAAAGTACAGCTGAAGCTCACAAAAGAAACAAAGCCAAGGCTTTTAAAACGCTATTTCTTCTAAGCATATCTGATTGTTGAATTAAATTTTTACGAACAAACATGGTAAATATATAACAAATAAAACTCTAAATTAATTATAGTTACAACAGCAAAAAATCAAAAAAAATCTGACATTATTAATACATTAGGATTGACAAATCAAAATAAAATTACAAAATAATATTGAATCTGAATTTCAAAATACTAAAATTCCAATGAAAAGACTTATTTGTTATTTTCGCCTGTCATTCCGACCTAAAGAATTTGGAGTCGGAATCTAACGGAAATCTAGCTAGTCAATTTATAAAATTTTATTCTTAAATAAATAATCATGATAATACTTCCACAACTTCCTTTCGATAAAACAGGATTAATGCCTGTAATAGACGAAAAAACAATAGATCTTCATTATGGGAAACACCATCAATGATACGTTAACAAACTCAACGAACTTATCACAGGGACATCTTTTGAAAACTCAGATTTGGAAACAATAATCAGCACAGCCGAAGCTGGACCAATATTCAACAATGCCGCCCAAATCCGAAACCACACTTTTTATCGAAATTCTCTTCGCCCAATACAAGATAATAATCTTCCTAATCCAAATCTTTCACAAGCTATCGAGCAAAAACGATGATCTTTTGATAATTTCAAACAAGAATTTATCGCAAAATGAACAAATAATTTCTGATCAGGACGAACTTGGCTTGTAAAAACTACAAACAACGAATTAGAAATTATCAATACGTCAAATGCAGGAACTCCAATGAGACCAGAAACAGTTATCGGAAACAAAGAAAACATAAATTATACTCCTCTATTTACTATAGATGTACGAGAACATGCATATTACCTAGATTATCAAAATCGCAGACCAGAATATCTTACAAACATTTGGTCATTAATTAATCGATCTTTCGCAGAAGAGAATTTTAATCTATAATTTAGCTTTGTCCCTCTGAGCTTGTCGAAGAGGATAGCTAAATCATATCTTCTATTATGCTCTTCGTTTCACTCAGATCGACAAATAGAATAGCTAAGTTCTAAGCTCTAAGCTCTAAGTTCTAAATTCTAAGTTCTAAATTCTAAGTTCTAAAAAATATGAATAAAAGAAAACGTTGATATCAAGCTGAAAATATAGTAAAACAATACTTGATTGACAATTGATACAAAATATTACATCAGAATTATACTATTCGTTGATGAGAATTAGATATTATTTCAGAAAAAGATAATAATCGTGTATTTATAGAAGTCAAAGAAGTAGAGCAAACAAAAGACCTTCACAACTATATTTCCACAAAAAAATTACAAACAATATATAAAACAATACAATTTTTCAATCAAGAATATCCAACAAACAAACAACTTCGTATTGATCTTGTTTTCGTAAAACAAAATCTTATAATTCATCACTACGAAAATATTAGCAATAACTAACTATTTATGAAAAAACATTTGGCTTTAATACTTATGGCAATAGGAATTCTTATATGATTTTTTTGATATCAAGAATTCTGACCAAAACAAGATATAGAACAATATCAAACACAAACATATCAACGCTTCGAAGAAGTTTTGGATACACTTCAAACATTATATTACGAACAAGAAAAAATAAATACATGAAAAATGATAGAAAATGCTCTAAAAGCCTATGTAGATGCATTGGAAGACCCATACACATCATATTTGGATTCAGAAACAAACTCTGGTTTTCAAGAAGATCTCAAGTGAGAAGCAAACTTTGAATGAATTTGAGCAGTTATAAGCAAAAAAAATTATTACGTATTAATTGAGGAAGTTATAAAAGATTCTCCAGCTTTCAAATGATGATTACTACCATTGGATAGAATCGTAATAATAAACGAAAATCCAACAAAAGAACTCTCAATAAACGAAGCTGTAAAACAAATAAGATGACCAAAATGAAGTACAGTTTCTTTGCGAATAGAAAGAATAAATAAAGATGAAACCAAAGAAGTTTTAGAAAAAAATGTTATTAGAGATACTATTTCTGTACCATCAGTTTCAAGTGAAATAATAACATGAACAAAAAACATATGATACTTGGAAATATCAGTCATATGAACAGAAACCGAAAATTTACTCAAAAAAGAACTTTTAAAGTTCAAGAATAATAGTATAGAAGCAATAATAATTGATCTTAGATGAAACTGATGATGACTTCTTCCAATTGCAGTAGAAATAGCATCACACTTCGTACCTATAAATAAGCTTATAGTTTCATCAAAATATAAGCAATTATGAGAAGAAGAATATTACTCTAGATGATATGATGTTTTCCAAAAACCGATTGTTGTATTAATTGATTGATATACAGCGTCAGCTTGAGAGATTATAGCACTTGCTTTACAAGAACAAATAGATGCAAAAATAGTATGAACCCAAAGCTTTGGAAAGGGATCTATACAAACAATGGAAGATTTTGATGATTGAGCATCACTAAAATACACAATTTGAAAACGATATAGCCCTAGCGGCAAAAACATCGATGAAGTTGGCATAACGCCTGATATATTAATAGAATTTGATCTAGACAAATACAAAGAACAAAAAATAGACAATCAACTAGAAAAAGCAAAAGAAATAGTACTAAAGATGTAACAAAAATTTATTTAAAACGTATAATACATGACCGTAACTGTAACAATACAAAACACAAATTGAGAAACAATATGATCATTTAATGCTGATTACAACAAAAGTCTGAGTCAAATGGCGCAAGATCACAATATTAATATACCGATTTCTTGTCGCATGGGAGCTTGTTATGTTTGCGCGTGCCAAATAAAAAAAGGGGCTGAACACGTACAGATAGATAAACTGATGCCACCTGCCATACTCCCTGCCCAAGATGAAAATAAAAATTTTAAAGAAATATTTACCTGTGTATGAGGCATACAAACAGAAAAAATAAAAAGTAACGAAAATTTTGAAGTAATACTACAAAAAAATATCTAATATTTGACTATTTATAACCAAAATATGTTTCAATTCGATCAAGAATTAATTAGAAAGCTCAAACAACAAGACCACTCTGCATTCAACACGTTTTATTTAAAAACTGTTGATATGTTTTCTCGTTACATAGAAGCAAATTATTTTATAACACATCAAGATGCCCAAGATATAATATCAGATTTTTATGTAAAATTCCGAGAATGAGCGAAAAAATACGACGAAAAGCAATCATTTTCCGGTTATTTTTGGACAATTTTCAAAAATTTACTCAAGGATTATTTCAAAAAAAATCAAGATATTCCATTTACTAATATAGGAACAGAAGAACAAGACACAAAATTTGAAGAAACTCTAATTGAAGAAGAAGATATTTGAGATATTTTACAAAGAGACTTCGAATTTTCAAAAATACAAAAAGCAATGAAAGAAATAGATGATTGAAGCAAAGATATTATTTATTGGAAATTTATAGAAGAAAAATCAAATGAAGAAATTGAAATTCTATTATGAATATCAAATGATAATGTAAGACAAAGATTATCTAGAGCAATAAAACAACTTAAGTCTCGCCTAGAAAACCCCTTATAAAACACTATCTATAAAATCATATTACAAAAAGTCAACAGATGTTAATTAAGGTGTGTGACAAAAAAAATTAAAAAAACCAGTTAAGAAGCAAATTTTAACAAACAGAGCCCATTTTCATCTTTATATAAAAAATCTCTTGAAATAACTGTCGCGTATACTAATATCTAGGGGTACAAAACAATTTTATTTTATAACAATTGTACACAATGACAAAAACAGCTCTTATTGCTAGCTTAGCTGAAGAACTTGGAGTTTCTAAGAAACTTTCTGCTGAATTGGTTAATGCTTTCATCGACACAGTTATTGCTGGTGTTAAAAAAACAGGAGAAGTTAGAATTCAAGGTTTCGGAACTTTTAAAGCTTCTAAAAGAAAAGCTAGAGAAGGTGTTAATCCACAAAATCCTTCTCAAAAAATCAAAATTCCTGCAATGAAAGTTGTTACTTTCAAAGCTGGTGCTGATTTCAAAGCTGCTGTGAAATAATTTCTTTCTTCACACACTTCAAAAGAACTTTCTCTCAGGGGAAAGTTTTTTTGTTTAATTATTTTTATTTGCATACAACAAGAAAAAAGTTACATATAACGATATATTTAAAATTAAACATTTAACATTTAAAACCAAATTAAATGAACTGATACACATTTCTAGCATTAATCCTTTGATGAGCAATATGATATGCTATTTTTTATTTTAGATATCAACACAAAGATACTGTAAATCATCTTAGAAGTAGTTTAAAAGAAGCAAATAAAGAATTACAATTTGTACAATCTGAATTAGATGAATTTACGGAGCAGAACACAATATTAAGAGAAGAAATAACTAAATTATTGGAAAAAAATGATGATCTAACTGACGTTGTAACAGAATTAAGTAAATATTATGTACATATCAAAAAAGCCGCAGAAAAAACAACAGAATTAAATAAATTCTTACAAGAACCTGACAAAGAAATGTTAGAAAAAATAGATAAATTAAACAAAACAAAAGATAATGAATATGAAGAAAAAAAATTCTTTTAAAAACATAAAAAAGATGTGATACGATAGTAAACATGTAGAAATAAAAACTCCAAAAGAAGGTTATAATTTTATAGCCGATGAATATGGAAAACATCACAATCATCTTGATTCATTTGATAGATGATTTTTTCTTAGATTTTTACCTAGAAATTTGGATAACATAAATATTATAGATTTATGAGCATGAGATTGAAGAATCTGGAAATTTTTCAAAGATAAACCTATTAAAAAATACACAGCTTGTGATATTTCAGAAAAACTATTAAAAAGACATCCATGAACAAATAAAGTCGAAAAAGTCATTTGTGATTTAGAAAAGAAACTTCCTTTTGAAAAAGAAATTTATGACGTAGTGTTAAGTTTTTTTGTTTTGGAACATGTAGAAAACTTAGAATTATTGTTTCAAGAGGTTTATAAAATATTGAAATCATGATGACAACGAATTATATGACACTTCTTACAAAGACGCGAATTTTTACGAAAAAAAGACAAAGAAATATTTAAAATAAGACTCTATAATCACAGACTTCAAGATATAGAAAAAATAGCAAAAAACAATAATTTCATAGTAGATAGTTTTCCTATAACAGAAAAAAACACAACAATATGATATATAATTTCTTTAAGAAAATAATTTAATGTTTTTTAATTTTTACACTCTTTAGAAACTCTATTTTTAAGCTCATTTGCTTTGCGGATATATCAAGGCATTACATCTTGAATTGTTTTGATTGGTTCATTTTGCAACGAAGTAAGAGTATCTTTTAATTCCTGTATAAGTTGTGGATCCTCACAACTATTTGCTTCTGCAATTCTAATTAATTCTTCATATGCTTTTTCATAATCAAATTTATTTTTTAAAGAATCTGAATTATCATTCATAAATTTGTTGAATATAATTTCAACTCTTTGAACCATTACTTCAAAACCTGAAAATATTGCTATTTTTTCTGCAGGATATTTTTGAGTATATAAAAAACAGAAAAACAACAATATAATTCATATAATAAATTTAATAACATTATTTTTAAAAATCTGTTTCATTTCTTTATCCATAACAAAAAATCAGATAATAAAATTCTAATACTACTGATCTTATAAATTTTCCCTATCTTATTTCAATACTAATTTAGCGTTGATAATTAGAAACTAATTACTACTAATTACTATTAATTACAACTAATTAAAAATCATGAAAAAACTAGCAGGAGTTCATTGTCGAATCGCTCCAGGATGAGCATTGGAAGTATTTAAAGACCTTATCAAAGAAGAAATAATATCTTCAGATTTTGATGATATAAAAATATTTACAAGTTATAGTGAAGTAAAATCATTTTCTATAAATAACAAAAAAATCAAGATTATTACTGCTCTACCAAAACGATTAAACACATTTTTCCAACGAAATTCACACAGAAATTTACCAATATTGAAACAAATCTTTGATTATCGCAATTTGATATTTTTTTATCCAACAATCATGAAAACACTCTCTTGGAAAATAAAAAAATACAATCCAAACCATATTTTGATTTCTTCATTTGCAATAGCAAAAAATATCGAACAATCAAAATATTGCACATGTACAGACGCGATTAATCGCGTCTCTCCAAAAATTACTCTATACCTTCACTCTCCTATGCAATATATTCGAAGTCATGCAAAAGAATATAAACAAAAACTAAAATGACGAAAATGACGAATTTTTAAAAAAATAACACCTAAATTACAAAGACGAGACCTAAAATATACAAAATACAATAAAATATATACAAATAGTAAATACACACAAAAATTAGCAAAAGAAATATACAATATAGAAAGCAATGTAAAATATCCCAAATTAAATCAGATTTATTTTAATGAAAAAATTATAGAAATACCAAAAGAATATATAGTTTGCACTTGAAGAATTGTAAAATTTGTAAGAGAAATTGATCTTATCATAAAAACTTTCAACAAAATCAATTATCCATTAATTATCATAGGAAGTGGACCTGATGAAGAAGAACTCAAAAAATTGGCCAAGAAAAACATATCTTTCACATGACGAAATCCACCAAATATGATAGAAATAATAAAAAATGCGAGATGAACAATAAATTTAACAAAAGAAAGTTTTGGTCTTTCTACAGCTGAATCCCTATGTTTATGAATACCAGTATTGTGATATAACCAATGAGCAACAACAGAATTAGTAAACAAAGATTCTGGAGTACTTATTGCAAATAAAACAGAAAAAGATATCATAGACGGATTCTCCAAATTTATAAAAACAAATCGAAATAGAAAAGAAATAGCAAACAATGCAAGAAAAACTTTTATCCAAAAATAAAAAATATGTGACAAATTCGATTTTATGCAATATGAAGTACATTAATAATTAGCCTTATAGCACTTATATGAATTATATTTTTGGGATTTCATCAAGAAAAACTAAAAAAAATTGTAATTTATTTAGTAAGTTTTTCTGCTTGAGCATTACTTGGAGATGTTTTTTTACACCTTTTACCAGAAATGGTAGAAACGTGATTTACATTAAAAACTTCAATATTTATGCTTGGCGGAATACTTTTTGGATTAGTAACTGAAAAAGTTATTCATCGAAATCATTGTCATATGCCGATAACCAAAACACATATCCATCATTTTGCAATTATGAATCTCATAGGAGATTTTGTACACAACATTATTGATGGACTTATTATTTGAGCAAGTTATTTAGTTAGTATACCAGTAGGAATCGCTACAACTGCTGCTATATTATTTCATGAAATTCCCCAAGAAATATGAGATTTCGGAGTTTTAATCCATGGATGATTTAGCAAAAAGAAAGCATTAACAATAAATTTGCTCACATGATTAAGCGCTATTGTTTGAGTTATTGTGGCTCTTTTGATAAGCAGTTATGTAGAAAATTTAACATCTTTCTTGATTCCATTTGCTGCAGGATCGTTTATTTATATTGCTGGAGCTGATCTTATTCCCGAACTTCACAAAGAAAATAAATTCTGACAAGCATCACTACAAATATTATTTTTCTTAATTGGTATTTGAATTATGGCAACATTTCTTTTATCTCATAGTCATTAATTAATTCTTCCTTTTCTCTTTCCTTTTTGCAACAAATAACTATAAATTAAAAACAATTTTTTATAATCACAAAAATTACATGCAATTTTATGATGAAGTAAAAATAACCATACAATCCGGAAAATGATGAGATGGAATAGCAACTGGAAGAAGAGAAGCAGGTGTTCCTTATGGATGACCAGCTGGTGGAGATGGTGGAAAATGATGATCTATAATTTTTAAAGCATCAAAAGACGAAAACACACTTCTTCCATATAGATTTAAAAAAATATTCAAGGCTAAACCAGGTTTTCCTGGAAGATCAAAAGATCAATATGGGGCTAATGCAGAAAATATTATTCTTTCTGTACCAATTGGAACACTAATAAAAGATTCTAATTGAGAAATTCTTTATGTTTTTTCAAAGGATCAAGAAGAACGAACAGCTATTAAATGATGAGAATGATGAATAGGTAATATACATTTCAAAGATTCTGTTCATCAATATCCTGATTTTTTTCTAATGTGAGAACCATGACAAGAAAAAGAAATTATTTTAGAATTACAACTTCTTGCTGATGTAGCTTTGATTGGAAGTCCTAGCGTATGAAAATCTTCATTAATCAATACAATATCTCATTCAAAAGCGAAAGTTGCAGAATATCCTTTTACAACCTTAATTCCAAATCTTGGGTGTGTACAAGCAGAAGATCTTACTTTTAATGTAATAGATATTCCAGGTCTTATTAAATGAGCCGCTGATGGAAAATGACTAGGTAATGCTTTCTTAAGACATGTACTCAAAGCAAAAATATTTTGTTTAATAAGTGATTGTTCAAGATATGAATCAGGAATACAAGAAATCGTAGATATTTTTGATGAAATAATTACCTATATAGATGAAAAATTTGATAATCCAAAAATAACCATCGAAGAAAGCAATTGAATGATTACTCTTTTTGCAAAACAAGATGAAGAAATTATTTTGGAAAAAAGAATTATTTTTGCAATCAACAAATACGATCTTATCAATGATGAAGATATAATGAACGAAGAAATGAATTTACTTCATCAAAAAATGTTAGAATATTTCAAAAAGCATAAACTCTGAAAAAAAATAACTCAAAAATTATTGGAAAAATATACATATTTTCTTTCTGCAGCAACTCATCATTGAATTCAAGAACGAATTAATAATATGATACCTATGCTTAAAAACACCAAAGATGAAGAAGTTTATCATATCCCTGAACATATCAAAAAAGAAGAAATCGATGAAAAAATTCATATTGCCAATATTTCTGAACAAGAAAAAGAGCATCTTATTGAAGAATGATATATCGAAGAAAACCAATCAAAATATACAGAAGTATGGGAAATATACGATCCAGAATTATGTAAATTAGTATGGATGATTCCACGATGAAATGAAGAAGCTGAACAACGATTTCGATGAATTTTAGAACACAAAGGAATAATTCAAATATTTGATGGTCATGGAATTAGAAAAGGAGATATACTAAAAATCAAAAGTTATTACGCAAACAAAGACGATAGATACATTTTATATTAGTAACGTTTCACTTTAGTAACACTTCGTTCTTAGTAACGCTTCACTTTAGCTCTTAGCATACTAATAGCTAAGTACTAAAAGCTTTAAAATATAATAACAACCATGTATACCATATTATCTATATCTGACAGCGATAAACACCGAAATTCAGCAATCCAAGAATACGAAAAAAGACTTGGAAAAATGGTCTGTATAGAAAATATCAAACCAGCAAAAAATTGAAGCCAAGAACAAATTATAAAACAAGATACAGAAAATATAATTCAGATTTTAAATAAAAAATATCAACAACATTATAAAATTCTGATGTCAAAAGATGGCAAACTACTTACTACAGAAGAATTAGAAAAAACAGTTCACAAGCAGAATCACGTAGTATTCATTATTTGATGACCATATGGTTTACAAGAAAACCAGCTTGATTCTATAACAAATGAAAAAATATGACTCTGAAAAATTACACTTCCACACTGACTCGCTAAACTTACTCTCATCGAACAGATTTATAGATGTGAAACAATCAGAAGCGGAAAATCTTATCATTATTAAAACGAATTTTATTTGTTTTTTATTTTAAACCAAATAAACTGAGCAATAAAAAGAACAAAAAAAGAAAAGATCAATAAGTCGATAGTATCAATAATAAATGTGAGCGTTTGAATTTTTAGGTAAAGAAAATACATGGAGTCGAATTTGTTTGTATTTTCTACCGTTAAGAAAATTCAACAGCTCACGAGGGGTTTTTGGTTACTTTTTGACCCGGCAGCAAAAAGTAACATAGAAAGAATATTTAAAACACATCTCAATAAAGTAATAAAAAATATTTATATATCATATTTCAAAAAAATATGTTCAACCTTCAATCTTCATACAATCCAGCCGGAGACCAACCAAAAGCAATCGCTGAAATTCAGCAAGCATTTTCCAAATGAAAAAAGAAAGTAACGCTTTTGTGAGCAACAGGAACTGGAAAAACATTTACCATGGCAAATATTATCCAACACGTGGGCAAACCAACATTAGTAATTTCTCATAACAAGACACTCGCTGCCCAACTCGCTACCGAATTCAAACATTTTTTCCCCAACAACGCTGTGCATTACTTTGTATCCTACTTCGATTATTACCAACCAGAAAGTTATCTTCCTGCCCAGGGATTATACATAGAAAAAGAAGCGACAATCAACCAAGAAATTGAGATGTACAGACTTGGGGCGATGTCATCACTTCTTAGTAGAGAAGATGTTATTATTGTTGCATCTGCTTCATCGCTCTACGGATTAGGACAAAAAGATCATTTCAAAGAAAGCACTATATACCTACAAGCAGGCAAAACATATCAAAGAGAAGATATCAAAAGACAACTTCTCAAAATTCAATATAAACCCATACAAAGCAAAATAGAACATGGAATGTTTGAAATTCAATGAGAAAGAATCGATATATTTTCTAGTACAGAAAAAGATTTATACAGACTCCATTTCAACGAAGATGTCTTGGAATTTATCGAAGTAAGAGATGCTACAACATTTGAATACAAAGGAAAAAAAGAATATATTCGGATTTGGCCAGCTACCCAATTTTTACAAAACACAGAAGACTTAGCAAATATTATCCAAAAAATGGACCAAGAAAAAGAAGTCAGAGTTAAAGAGTTTCTCGATGCCAAAATGCCAATAGAAGCAGAAAGAATCAAAAAAAGAGTCGAATATGATATTAGAATGATGAAAGAAACATGATTTGTAAACGGAATAGAAAATTATTCTCTCTATTTTGACAAAAGAGAAACAGGCGAAGTTCCAAATACGATTTTTGATTATTTTCCAGATGATTTCTTACTGATTATCGATGAATCGCATATGACTATTCCTCAATTACAAGCAATGCCTGCCGGGGATAAAGCAAGAAAGACGAACCTAGTAAAATACGGATTCCGCCTCCCCTCAGCCCTTGATCACAGACCATTAAATTTTTCAGAATTAGAATGCAAAGTCGGTCGAACAGGTTACACAGCAAAAATCAAAAAAGACATAGACAATACACCAGAAACTGACAGCAAAACATATAAACGATTGGAAAAAAATATAGGAAAATATGATAAAGATTTTTTACCAACAAAAAAAGCAGCAAAAACAATTTTTCTTTCTGCGACTCCAGCAGAATACGAACTCATAACTAGCGAACAAATCATAGAACAAATCATTAGACCAACAGGACTTTTGGATCCTATCACCTACGTCTATCCGAAATCAGGAGATTATAACATGTTGGAATCAAGTATAGAAACACTTACCAAAAAGAAACCCCATCTTGAAGAGTTTTTGGATGGATATACCCTCAAAGAAGCGGTAGAAGAAGTTTTTGGAGAATAATTAAAAGATAGTAAAATTTGCAAAAAAAATGATTTTTAGTATAATTAAAATACTAGATTTTATTTTAATATAAAAAAAATGGAAACACCTAGCAATTGATTAAAATATCTAAGTGAAAACACATTGACTGAAATCAAAAAAAAATTTTCAAATCAATGGAAAAATATATATTATAGTCTTTCCCCTGAATATAAAGGGAACTATTTATCAAAATTGGATGATTTTTTTTGTGATTTTTTTTATACAATAAAAAACAAAACATGAGAAGAAAGAAATAACAATAATTATTTTTACAATACATACAAAAAATGCTTTGAAAAAAAAGGATTGCCAAACGGCATAAAGAAAGATCTATTTGAAATAACATCAACCGTATGAAATCTTAGAAAAAAGGAAATAAAAGAAGAAATAAATCAAAAATTAAAAGAAAATCTTGATATAAAAAGAAAAAAAACAGAAGAAGAAAATAGAAAAACAAAAGAATTGTTAAGTATTAATTTATCAGACAAAGAAAAAGAGTTTTTCAGACGAGCAATAGAAAAAAATGAAAAAATAAATACAAAACGATTTTGATTAAGATTTGTTATCAAAAACATATGAGAAGAAAAATATTTTATTTATTTAAAAAAATTCTTTGATAAACTATTAAAAAACAAAGAAACTGGTAAAAAAAGAGAAATTTTTATAAAACAAATAGCAAATGAAATATTCTGAAATATAAATAGGATAGATAATGAATTATTAGCATTTTTAAAAAGATTCTTTAAATTATATAAAGACCATATTGATAGAAATCCACCATGACAAACAGAATTATTTTAAAACATTAAAAACAAAAATAAAATGAAAAAATTATTGGAATTTATACAAATAAATAAACCTGTAGCACTTCTAGCACCTAGTTTTCCTGTAGATTTCAATTATCCAGAAATTATTTCTATACTTAAATGATTATGATGTGCAAAGGTTGTAGAACTTACCTATGCAGCAAAACTTATCAATAAACAATATCACGAACATCTCAAAAACCATCCAGAACAACAACGAATATGTAGTAATTGTCCAACAATAGTCCAATATATCAAAAACAAATTTCCTGAGCACAAAGATAAACTTATGCCAATTGCCTCACCAATGATTATTATGAGCAGATTTGTAAAAAAACAATACGGTGATAATACAAAAACTCTATTTGTATGACCATGTTTAGCCAAAAAAATCGAAGCAAAAATGACAGGAGAGGTAGACGAAGCAATTACCTTCAAAGAATTACAAGAACTGATTGAATATGCAAAAACCCAATGAATAACAATAGATACCCAAAAAGAATCAGAATTTAATAATTTCTACAATAATTCAACCAAAATATACCCTCTAGATTGAGCTGTTGCCCAAACAATGAATCGTAAAGACATACTAACAGACGATCAAATTATAATCACCGATTGAATTTCACAAACCAATGAAGCAATCAAAAGAATGGAATCAGATCCAAATATCAAATTTCTAGATTTGCTTTCTTGTCCAGGATGATGTGTAGGATGACCCTGAATAATATCCAAAGAAGACAAAGAAACTAAAGCACAAAAAATCAGAGATTATCAACAAAAAATGAAAGAAAAAGAACAAAACAGCCCCAAAAAAGGCAAAATAGAATATGCCAATTGATTAGATTACAAAAATACTTTTATTTAACATAAACAAAAATTAAAAATGGGAGAAAATATTTTTATCGACATTAGCTTGGTAACCATACTAGCTGTAGGAGTTTCCTACATTATGAATCTCTTGAAACAGCCACTTATTATTGGATATATTATCACATGATTAATAGTAAGTTTAACGGGTGTTGTACATCCATCTTCAGAAATGGCAACTCTATCAAATATAGGAGTTGTGATTTTGTTGTTTATGGTAGGTTTGTGATTGAATCCAAAAATCATTAAAGAAGTCGGTAAAGTAGCAACTGTTACGGGTGTTTGACAGGTAGTATTTACTTCAGCAATAGGACTTTGAATTTGTCGATTATTGGGATTTGATTTGATGACATCAGCATTTATTTCTGTTGCAATAGCTTTCAGTAGCACAATTGTAATTATGAAACTATTGTCAGACAAATGAGATATGGATACGCTTTACGGAAAAATATCTATAGGATTTTTGATCATACAAGATGTAATAGCGATGTTGATATTGATGTTTGTGTCGTTTTCCACCACCGAATGAAGTGCAGGAACAATAATCGTCCAAATACTTACAAAATGAGTAGGACTTGTAGGTGCAGTAATATTAATTTGAGTCTATATTCTCCCAAAAATAATGAAAAAAATTGCAAAATCACAAGAATTTTTGGAATTATTTGCTTTGGGACGATGTTTAGTGCTAGCTAGTGTATTTCATTTGGCTGGATTTTCTATAGAAATATGAGCATTGATTGCTTGAATTACTTTATCAATGTCGCCATTTAGATTTGAAATTAGTTCCAAAATGAAATCCTTACGCGACTTTTTTATTGTAATATTTTTTGTACTATTTGGAACTCATATGACAATGGATAGCGTGGGTAATTACATTCTCCCTATTATAATTCTTTCTGCATTTATTTTAATCTGAAATCCTCTCATTGTTATGTTTTTGATGGGAAAACTAGGATATACAAAAAAGAATTCTTTTAAAGCAGGTTTAACAGTCGCTCAAATTAGTGAATTTTCATTTATTCTGATTATTTTGGGGGCTAACGTTGGCTATTTAAGTGGAAATATTCTATCATTGATTAGTATAGTTTGACTTATTACTATTGCTTGATCTACATATTTTATTTTATATTCAGATCAAATTTACAAATATCTTGCTCCATATCTATCAATATTTGAAAAAAAATGAATCAAAAAACTTGAAGATAAAAGCGATAAAAATCACGATGTTGTTTTATTTGGATACGATAAAGTAAGTTTTGAAACTATCAATACCTTAGAAAAATTAAAAAAGAAATATCTGATTGTTGATTATAATCCAGAAGTAACAAGATATTTGGAAGAAAGAGATATTGATTGTATATATGGAGACGCAGGAAATGTTGAACTTTTGGATGAAGTTATCAAACCAGATACCAAAATGGTTATATCTTCTACAAGAGAAATAGAATCTAATATGTTAATTCTAAAAAAAGCAAAACATTTTAATAAAGATTGTATTGTAATCACAACATGAACAACAATTGAAGATGCAATGAAAATGTATGAAGCTGGTGCAACATATGTAATATTACCGCATTTTATATGATGACTACATATAGCTTCTATTATTGAAGAAAATGAATTTAATATAGATTTGTTTCTCAGTCACAAAACAACACATCTCAAAAGAATTGAAGAAGTAAAAGCATATAAAATTATCAAAAAAGAAAAAGAAGAACTAAATGAAATATTGAATATAGAATATAGCCAAATTTCCAAGAAAAAATTGATTTCCTAAAGTATTTTTATAGTATCAAACAAACTTATCTTTTAAAAAATACTATGAAAGTATTCAATTTTTCTTCTATAAATCTTTGATGTACCAAAAATCTAGTAGATACTCAGCATCTTCTTGGTAAAGTTTTTACATTGGCAGAAAAGGAACCACATATATTACCACAATATCATATAGATCCCTACGCCAAAGAAGTGGATTTTGTTTTTCTCAATACCTGTGGATTTATTTCTTCTGCTAGAGATGAAGCAGCCCATACTCTAAAAAAGCTTCTCCAAAAAGGCAAAAAAGTATATCTTCTGGGCTGTGCTGTCCAATATTATAAAAATTTAAATTCTAACAACCATTTTCAATTTATTAAGAATAAAGAATGTCATTCCGACCTAAAGAACTTGGAGTCGGAATCTAATCCAAATACCCAAAACATTTTCACACTCTCACGAAACGACTTCAATACCCTAACACTCAAAAAACTACTCGAATGATACAACAGCACAGATTACAAGGATTTTGAATTTACAAATAATCCAAGAGTTTACACAAATATAGATCATAAATTCGAATATCTCAAAATAGCAGAATGATGTGACAATAACTGTAGTTTTTGTATTATTCCAAAAATCAGAGGAAAGCAAAAATCTCTCCCTATCGAAACTATTATAGAAGAAGCAAAAAATATGATAAAAAATGGAATCGAAGAAATTATTCTCATCGCGCAAGATACCACAAGATATGGAACCGATCTTTATAAAAAATCAATGCTCTTTAAACTATTACAAGAAATAGACAAACTCAAAGGAAATTTTAAATTCAGATTATTATATTTATATCCAGATATTCTCACCTTAGATCACCTCAAAAAACTCACAAAACTCAAAAAGTTTATACCATATTTCGACATTCCCCTACAACATATTAGTGCTCCTCTGCTCAAAAAAATGGGAAGATTTTACAATGAAGAAGCTATCTATAAATTTCTAGATTTTATCAAAGAAGAATTTCCTACAAGATTTGTCAGGACCAATATTATTATATGATTTCCATGAGAAACAAATTCTGATCATCAACAACTTTTAGATTTTTTACAAAAGGATTATTTCGACAACATCGCATTGTTTGAATATCACGACGAACCACTAGCTGCATCAAGCAAATTACGCGACAAAATCGACGACAATACACTCAAACAAAGATTTATACAAGCAGATGATATCGTAGATAAATTACTCACAAAAAAAGAAAAACAAAGAAAAGGAATCGAAGAAACAGGATATATTATGGAAATTAAACAGAAAAAAGTAAACAGTCATTGCGAATGAAAATGAAGCAATCCAGATTGATCAACACTCAGTCATTGCGGCGTGAATCCAAACGAAGAAAAAACAATCCTAGAAATCCGCCCACTCCTCCATTGACCAGAAATCGACCCTTACGACAAAATTACCCTTGATCAAATCACCTGAGTAGAAAACAACAAAATTGAGCTGGAAATTTGAGATAAAATTAGCTATATTGTGTAAAAAAAACTAATCTATAAAACAGCAAAAAATAAACAAACTTAACGTGTTGATATAGCTGGAATGATTACGTTGACTAAGCAAGTTATGGCCAAACAAAAATGGCGGACTTGTTTGGCCTAGCGTTTTTGATTACTGGCGCCTGTCCCGCACTTGATGCGGGAGGGCAATGCCAAAAGTAATCCCAGCGGAGCGACCAAAAGTAACTCCAACTGAAGCGAAAAAATGATTTAAATTTAAACCAAAAAAGTTTTTAATAAATTAAAAAAATCTTATGAAACAAATTCTCTTCGTCATCGCCAACAAAAAATTTCAAGATTTTGAATACCGTATCCCTAGAGAAATTTTGGAAAACGAAGGACATCAAATCACCGTTTGCGCAGAACATACAGGACTATGTGTTGGAGTTTTTGATCACGAAACATCTGCAACTATAGCACTCAAAGACGCAAAAGGCACAGATTACGATGCTGTGATATTTGTAGGAGGCGGATGAGCATTGAGACAATACCAAAATAACCCAGAATACCTCCGCCTCGCCAAAGAATCAAAACTCCTTGGAGCGATATGCATCGCTCCATCACTCATCTCCGACAGCGGATTGTTCCAGTGAAAACAAGTTACTGGACGAGATGATGAAGAATGAACTTGGCAGCAATATATAGAAAACAACTGATGAATCTTCGTCAAGAAAAACGTAGTCGTAGACGGAAACATCATCACCGCCAACAGCCCCCAATCCGCAACAGCCTTTGGAAATGAAATAGCGAATGCTTTGAGATAATTCTTATGTCATTCCGACCTTGCCAGTTGGAGTCGGAATCTAATATTTATCAATTAATAAACTACATGAAAACAATCGTCATCACTTCTGGTTATTTCAATCCAATCCATCCATGACATATCGAATGTCTAGAACTTTGCAAAGAACTATGAGATGAACTACGAGTTATTGTAAATAACGACAAACAAGTCAGAGACAAAACAGGCAAACAAGAAGTCTTTCAAGATGAAAATTTTAGAATGAGAGTAGCCTCATCCATCAAACCCGTAGATCAAGTAGTTTTATCTATAGATCAGGATTGATCAGTTTGCCAAAGCATAAAACATACAGCAAAACTTATCAAAGACAAATACGGTCCTGAAACCAAAATTATCTTCGGTAAATGATGAGATAGATTCACAGACAATATTCCAGAAGTACAAGTTTGCAAAGAACTCAATATAGAAATAAAAGATGGATTATGAGCCAAAACCCACAATAGCAGTGAATATAGAGCAAAAAGTTAAAATTTATTTGCATATTATCCAAATTTCACTACAATAGGTTTGTATTTAAACCCATAACGATGAAATATGAAATATATAAATAAAATATTAAAATCAGAAAAAACAATCTTTAATTACAAAGATATATGATTATTGCTTTGAATAGAAAATAGAGAGACAATCAAAAGCTTTTTATCAAGACAAATAAAATCTGGGACATTGCAGCGTTTATCCAAAGGCATATATGCTTTACCCAATTTTGACAAATATGAATTTGCCTCAAAAATAAAAAAAAACTCATATATTTCATTTGAGACAGTATTAAAATCTAAGTGAATAATATTTCAAGATTATTCTCATACAATATTTTTGGCAAGCGATAATACATGAGAAAAAAAAGTAATTTGATTAAATTTTGTATATAATAAAATCAAAAAAACTATATTACAAAATCCTTTATGATTGGAACAAAAAAAACAATACACAATAGCCAGTACAGAAAGAGCTATATGTGACAGAATATATATATCTTGAGATTATTATTTTGATAATTTAGAGTGAATTAATATTCAAAAACTCAAACAAATAGCGCAAATATACAACAAAAGAGTGATTTTACAAATAGATAAACTTATCAAAAATGCTCAACACAGATCAACATAGAACTATTATGTTCAATCTTATCAAAGATATTTTTAATAGTAATATTGGAAAATATTTGGCATTTAAATGATGAACTGCTACTTATTTTCTTCACAAATTAGATAGATTTTCTACTGATTTAGATTTTGATTTGTTGGATGATTCAAAACATATAGATGAAGAGTTAGCAAAAATAGCACAAAAATATGGAACAATAAAAAAGTGAAATAAACTAACCTTGTCTTATGGAGATTATGATGTAAACATAAAAATAGATGTAAATAGAGTAATTTGGGAAAACAACAGATATGAAATATTAAATTTTTATGGTACAGATATAAAAGCACAAGACAAATGAACTATTTTTGCAAACAAGCTTGTGGCTTTGATACAAAGACATACAAATAGAGATATATACGATATTAATTTTTTCTTCAACAATTCGTTTCCTATAAACGAGGAAGTAATAAAAGAAAGAACCTGAAATGATTTGAATACTCTTTTGAATAAAATAAAAGAGAAATTAGAAAATTTACCAAAAGAATACAAGATTTTGGATTGATTGGGAGAAGTCTTGGACGAAGAACAAAAGAAATTTGTAAAAAACAATCTGATATCTAGTCTAATTGGAATTATACAGATGAAATTAGATTTTGAGTAGAAATATGATTATGAGCCAAAACACACAATAGTAGTGAATATAGAGCAAAAATTTAAATCTGATTTTATTTTATAGATAATCCATGTGACCAAAAGTTTCGATACTTCTCTGTGCATACAATGCTTGAGAATATATTATACCAACAATCAAAAGTATATTATCGCAAACATACAATAATTTTGAATTGCTTATTTTGGACAACAATTCGAAAGATAACACAAGGAAAAACATCCAAACACAGAAAGACCCAAGAATACAATTATTCCCCTCAGAAAAAAATTTATGACCCTATGCGGGGCTCAATTTCTTATTGGAAAAAGCTACATGAACATATATAGCAATCCAAGATCATGATGATATTCGACATCCACAGAAATTAGAAAAACAAATATATTTTTTGGAGAACAATCACAAATATATCTGATGTGGGACCAAAACACTTATGCGATACGAATGAGACCAAAAATGATTTGAATATTATCTATGAGAAGAAAATTACTATACAATACATCCATCCCTAGTATTTAGAAACGACCAAAAATATAGATATCCAAAAACCGTATATATGGCAGATGCTCTATTTCAAAAACAGATTTTGTGTAAAGGGAAAAAAATCATATACAATCTAGACGAAACTCTGACTATGCATCGCATCAAAAATGGAGCAACAAATTATAGTTACAAACGATATAAGTTTACACAACAAAATCTCAAAACAGTTTTCTCCTTACATCCAATATGGTACGCAACATTTGCCACAGCTTTTGAACTTATGAGAAAATGTATCTATCCAATTTTACACAAGATAAAAATCTGATACTTGATAGATAAAATTGAGAGATTACCGTTTGTATTACAGGGATATAAGGTAAAGAGATATGATAAAAATAATTTGGAAAAAAGAAAATTTATCCTCTCTTAATAAGTTTGGAAAAAACAAATTTACTAACAAAAAGAGGTAAACAAATTAATTTTAAAACAGCTATTTTCATAATAAAATGATCAAAAAAATTATAACTGAGAGATTTTTTTCGATATTCAAAACTTTTTTTTCTATTTTTATTTTCTAAATAAATAATTGATTGAATAAGCTTATTATGGCTCATTTTTTGAGAAAAAACAGAATCTGATATATATTTTTGTTTGTGATACAGAGTAATAAGATCAGATAGTTCATCCATCAATTTGGGATTCGAACCAGAGAGATTTGATTGATGTCTACGATATAAAGTAAGAGCTTGATCTATATAATAAACAGGATAATTAGTCGCAATTTGAAAATAAAAATCATAATCAGAAACACTGTATGCTTTATTATTTGGATTCAATGAAATTATAGGATATTTTTCTATCATTGATTTTGTAACCATTGCAGTACTCCAAGATATAATTGGTCAAACATTTGCTGATATATACATATCTGGAGAAATTTTTGTATTCTGATACTTTTTTATTTTTCTAAATCCAAAGATATCTTTTTGTATAATATTGTTGTGTCTATCTATAAAATCAAGACTGTTGTAAACAAGCTGCACTTTGGGATATTTATCAAAAATAGCTAATTTATTTTTTAGACAGTCTTTTTCTCGTAGATCATCGCCTTCCAAAAATGCAACATAATTAGTTTCTTTTGAAATTTTTTGTATCAAAAAATTCATATTTTCTACGATTCATTTGTTTGGATTGTGATGCCAAGCTTTTATTTTGTCTGGATATTTTTTTACATATTTTTGGATAACTTCCCAAGTTTCATCACTAGGACTATCATCTCCTATCAATAATTCTCGCTCAGAAATAGATTGATCCAAAATAGACTGTATCGTATCAGCGATAAAATCTTTATGATTGTAAGTTGTAGTGATGATTGAGATTTGTGACATTATTTTTTAATTTTTAAAATAATAATAAATTCATTATCTCATAAATTTTTTGCTGTGTGCTTTACATAAACAACATCAAATTTTGCATAAGTATTATTATTGCATCGATTAACAATTTCCAATACATCTTCTTCCAAAAAAACATGGTAATGTATACTATAATTAATTGATTTCAACCTTTTAGCCTCTTCTTTTATTTTTTTAGCATCTTTATATTCTATACCTGCATATTGAATATAATGTTCTCGATCTCTTTCTTCTGAAGGATTTGTATAATCTGATATAATATGATTCAAAGTAGTTCTTTCTCTTTTTTCATCAAAAGTTCTCCTTTTGTCAGGTATAGCCATAAAAACAATTCCTCAATTTTTAATAACTCTATGTCGCTCTAACAATGCTTTAATGGGGTTATCCAAGTGTTCAAATAGATGGTTTCCTATTACAAAATCTTGAGAATTTGAATCTATTTTATCTAAATTATCAGCTTTACATATATAATCTATTTTTTGGAGATTTGTCTTCGCTAATTCATTATTATAGTTTTTTTTAAGCGATTCTTCATCAAGATAATCGACATACTTTACTTTTGTGATTTTTTGATTAACCGGTGTTGGATTGATAAGTCATCATATTTCAACCCCTTGTCATTTAATATATTGGTGAGCAAGATGTTTCCTATTTTTTCTAATTTTAAAATAATAGTAAATAATATTTATTGTTCAGATAAATCATTTTTTTTTAAAAAGTTTTAAAGTTTGTTTGATTTTATAGAGCATTATTTCTTCAATATAGATAAAATTTCTGATGTATATACTTTAGGAAAAGAGAATCCCATTCCATAAAAATATATTTTCGTTAACCA
>JAQUVI010000002.1:0-6870 GCA_028693445.1 Candidatus Absconditabacteria bacterium | reverse complement strand
CCATAAAAATATATTTTCGTTAACCACAAAAATATTGGGTGAATAATTTTGAATAAAAATTTTATATAAGGATTTATTGCTGGTAAAGTATTGAAATGTTTAATTGTAGAAAATACTATTCAATTAGTTAAAATAAGTTGTTCAAAAGAATTTTTATTATATATTGTTTTATGCGTTATATCTATATATCTCAATGTAGAAGGATTCAAATAGGAATCCGCATTCGGCATATAATTAATAAAATATCATCATTTTTTTAACGAAGAATATAATAATTTTATGGCTTCATTTGCGTTTTTTTCATCTAAATGTTCAAAAACATGAGACATAAATATAACATCAAATCATTTATTTTCTTTCAAGAAATTTATAATATCAATTTTCAGAAAATTATAATTTCTTAGTTTATATCTTAATTCATTTATAAATGTATCATCTATATCTATTCATACATAATTCACAAATCATTTCTTTTTACAAAAGAAAGAAAAATTTCATTGTCAAAAACCAATTTCTAATATATTTACATTTTTATCTAATGGCTTTAATATGTGGTTTAATTCTTTTTCATATTTATGAAAAAAATAAGTCGCTTTATCTTCTGTAATTAAAGTATCCCTATACATAGGATGGTTAATAAAATAATTATTAGTCATTCTTAGGTATTATAATTTTAAATATATTTTTTTCATAAATTCAAAAATTTTTTTATTTATATATGGTTTAAGAATTCAGACGCATGCGGGAAATATCCATGATATTATTATTTTAGAAAAAGTTAGCAATATTTTTTTGTTTATTTTTTTGTGATTAGTATAAAATTTTATAAACACATCTGAAAGATCCTTTAATATTTTAAATCACATATTCCACTGTTGTGTTCACATTCTACAATAGGTTAAAGTTATTTCTTTATAAATTCATATTACGGGATCTTGTTTTCATAATGCATATAACATTAATCAATGTCAAAAATAATGTTTACTATATACATAATTTATATATTTTGGAGAATATTTTATATTTATTTCATTAAAATTATTTTCAAAAAAATCTTTTTTAAAACACATTATAGATATAAAAGTAAATAACTCCGCACATCTTCATTTTTTAATAGTACCGGATAAAAATGTCGAAAATTCATATATTCAGTGAAATATATCAAGTCATTTTTGATTATTAATAAATTTATTTGGTATTGATCAATCAACAAAATCACTCCTATGACTTAATAGTATATCAACAGAATATTCTTTTATTGCATCAATTGTTTTCTGTATTCATATAGGAGACATTAAATCATCATCTCAAAACCACCAAACATACTTTCAGTTTGCTTTAAATGGGATACTTAAAATATTTTTTGCAGAACCTAAATTTTTCTCATTCCTATGATAAACAATGTTTTTATATTTTTCTTGATAAGTTTTTACCAAATTTGTTGTATTATCAGTACTTGCATTATCAGAAATAACTATTTCTATTTCGTTTTCATTAAATCATTCTTGATTAATAATACTATCAAGACATTCTTTTAGATATTTTTCTCTATTATATGTTGGTATACATATACTCAGCAACAACTTATTTTGCATCAACAAATTCTTTTATTTTTAAAACAATATAATTTAAATGCTCTTCAGTAAGTCATGGATATACTCAAATCCAAAAGGTATGATTCATAATATAATCAGAATTTTTCAAATCTCACACAACTCTATAATTTTTTACATAATCAATAAAAGCTGGTTGTTTAATATAGTTACCTGCAAATAACAGCCTTGTACCTATTTTATTTATATTTAGAAATTGCATAAGTTCTTCGCGATTTATTCAACTTCATTCTTTTACACTTAATATAAATCAAAATCGGCTTGGATCTGAATTTTTTGTAGCTTGAGGCATAATAAAGTATCTGTCTAATCAATTTTCAATAAATTTAGTATATAGATATTTAAAGTTATCTTTTCTTTTCTGTATAAATCATGATAATTTTTCTAATTGAGCAACTCATAATGCTGCCTGCATATCAGTTATTTTAAGATTATAACCAATTCTAGAATATATATATTTATGATCAAATCATTCAGGCAAATTACCTGATTTTCGTTTAAATCTATTATTACATGAATTATCAGTTCATGTTTTACATCGACAATCTCTTCATCGATCTCTAAATGATCTTATGATTTTTGCTAATAACGGATTATTCGTTATCAAAGCTCATCATTCTCCCATTGTAATATGATGTGCTGGATAAAACGATAATGTTCATATATCTCAAAAAGTTCATGTATATTTACCATTATACATAGTTCATAAAGCATCACAGTTATCCTCTATAAGCCATAAATTATTTTCCTTACAAATTTTTATTATTTCATCCAAATTAAATGCATTTCATAGAGTATGAGCAAATATAATTGCTTTCGTTTTTGGAGAAATAGCTTTTTTTAATTCCTCTATATCTACTTCATAAGTTCATAATTCAACATCAACAAAAACAGGAATTAATCAATTTTGAATTATCGGATTTATAGTTGTAGGAAAACCTGAAGCTACAGTTATTACTTCATCTCAATCTTTTAATTGTCTATCTCAAAGTTCTTTTGCAGTCAATGCTGTCAAAGCTAACAAATTAGCAGAACTTCAAGAGTTTACAGTAATCACATTTTTAATTCATAAAAAAGCAGCTAAATCTTGTTCAAATTTTTCATTCCACTTTCATTCAGTCCAATGACAATCCAAAACAGATTCTATCATGTATTCAAGTTCTTTTTCATCAAAAACTTTTCCAGAAACTGGAATAATTGATGATCATGGAACAAAATCACTATTTCTAGATTCAATAAGTTTCTTTATTAATAATTTCATATCATCAGTTATCATGGAGGTTTTTTATATAAATAAAATTACAATAATTTAATAATATCTTTATCTATATCTTTAAATTTTGCAATATGATAATGTACAAATAAAGGTATAGTTTGCATAGATATTGAATTCCTTATACAAAGATAATCAGATTTTGAAAATCATTCTATTAATTGATATAATTCTTTATATTTTCAATATGAAGTACTTTGATCTTTTTCTCGAAGAATAAAATGTTCTGTTGTAAAATCATATTTAGCTTTAGGTCTTGCTAGAAACCAAAATTCATATTCCTTTATAAATTGTCACGTTTTTTCCATTGCTGAAATAGAAATTTCATCAAATTCATTTCATGATTTTATATAATTACTATTTCTTCAAATTACTGAATATCTTTGCATTAAAATAATATAAATTACATAAATTGATTAATTTCTTCTAAAGCTAATTTTTCTATATTTTCATTAGTATAAAAAGCTCTATAAAAATTAAGTGTTCTTTTTAAAACTTCTTGTACATTATATTTAGGAGTCCATCACAAGAGCAATTTTGCTTTTGTATTATCTAATAATAACAAACCAGCTTCATGCATTTTTCAATTAGTTTCAGGTTTTATTTCATATTCTCATTTTCACAGAATTTCAATTGCCTTTGTAACTATATTTATAACTTTCAAAGTATCAGTCACATCGGGTCAAAAATTATATGCTCCTAAATATTTATCATTCTCAAAAAGCTTTGTTCCAATAATTAAATATCCGAATAAAGCTTCTAACATATATTGTCGAGGTCTAACTGCATCAGGATTTCTAAGTATTAATTTTTCTCATTGCATAATAGATCTCACAATATCAGGTATCAATCTATCTTTTGATCGATCTCATCATCATATTACATTTCATGCTCTTACAACAGCAACTTTTTTATTTAATTCCAAAAGAAATGATTTAGTATAACTATCTATTACAAGTTCAGACATAGCTTTACTACTACTATAAGGATCAAATCATCACAATCTATCATTCTCTCTATATGGTCGCATCCATTCTTTATTTTCATATACTTTATCAGTAGTTATCAGAACAGCTCATTTAATACATTCTTTAATTCTAATCATTTCCAAAACAGCTGTTGTACCAATAGCATTAGTTTTTATTGTATATATTGGATCTTTATAACTATCTCTCACTATAGGTTGAGCTGCCAAATGAAAAACCATTTCAGGTTTATATGTATCAATAGTTTTAGATAATAATTCAATATCAGTAATATCACCTATTATCTGAACAATCTTATCATTAAGTCTCAATGAATCAAACAAATTCGGTTGAGTATGTGGATCTAAAGCATATCATATTACTTTTGCTCACAAACTATGGAGCCATAATGCTAACCAACTTCATTTAAATCCAGTAGATCAAGTCAATAAAATTGTTTTTCATTTGTAGAAGTTTTGCATAATTTATAATAACATATCTAAAATATTTTTTGACAAATTTTCTTCATCTAATAATACCAAAGTTCTCATATAATCTTGATTTCCAACAGTTGATGGAAAGATATCTGGTATACCAATTTTTTTAAATTTTATATCAATATTATTTTCGGCTATAATACTAGCAATACTATCTCACAATCATCCTATAACATTGTGTTCTTCTATAGTAAAAACTCATTTTTTATCTCTTAAATAATTCAAAACAACATCTTGAGATAATGGTTTAATCAAAGGTAAACTAATTATTTGTGTACTTAATCATTTTTTTTCTAAAATTTCTGCGGTTTTTAAGACTGTTCACAATATGATTCCAGTAGAAAACAAACAAATATCAGTTCATTTTTTTATTTCTACTCATTTTTCAATATTTATATTCGTCAATAAATTTGTATGTACATCTGGTTCTCATCATCTATTAAGCCTAACAAAAAATGGTCCTTTATTAGCAAATAGATAATCCATACATACATTAGATTCTATTTTATCTGCAGGAGCTAATATTTTCATATTAGGTAATCATTTCATAACATTTATATCTTCTATACCATAATGAGTATTACCAAGTGATCAATATGCAAATCATCATCAAACACCTATCAAGTTTACATCTAAATTTTGTGAACAAACATCTATTCTAATTTGTTCATATGCACGCATAGTTAAAAATGGAACAATAGAAAAACAAAATACTTTTTTTCATGTCAATGCCATACCTGCAGCAATACCGATCATATTTTGTTCTGCTATTCATATATTAATAAATTGCTCAGGTAAATCTGTTTGAAACTGTTCTATCACAGAATATCCAAGATCTCATACCAAGAGCATTATATTTTTATCATCTTTTGCCTTTTCATATATATAATCAATCACAGCATTTCTCATATTATGAATTTATTTGATGTAAAGCATTTTGATATTGTTCTTCATTTGGTGTTTTATAATGAAATTCTATATTATTTTCCATAAAATCAACTCATTTTCATTTAATTGTATCAGCAATAATAATATTTGGTTTATTTTTGGATAATTTGTTAAAAGCTCATTCTATTTGATCAAAATCATGCCCATTTATAGTTTGAACACACCATCACAATGCATCCAAAGAAACATTCAATTTATCTAAACTAATAATTTTTTCAGTTTCTCAAAGTCATTGTTGCTTATTTCTATCTATAATAACAATCAAATTATTAAGTTTTTTTTGTGGAGCAAAAAGAAATCATTCCCAAATTGATCATTCATTAATTTCTCAATCTCACACAAGAACAAAAACATTTTGGTTTTTCAAAGACAATGCCATACCTATTCCCATAGATAATCCATGACCTAGTGATCAAGCCGTTGCATCAACTCAATCAATAGTTCATAAAGTAACATGTCATCATAAACTTTGTCAATTTTGGCAATATGTATTTATAAGTATTTCTTTATCTATTTTTCACATTTCTGCCAAAGTAGCATACAAAACAGATCATGCATGTCATTTACTAAAAATAACCTTATCTCATTCTTCTTTTTGTTTTATATATAGATATGTCATAACATCAACTGAAGAAAAAGCACTTCATATATGAGAACTTTTACTTTTACATATCATTTTCAATATAGTCGTACGTATATTTTTTGATGTTTCAAAGAAATCCATTTATTATATTACATTAAATATATAAATTTTGATTTTTTTTAAACCATTCGAATATTTTTTGTAATCCTATTTCAATAGATGTCTGCTTAAATCAAAAAGTAGCAAGAATTTTTTTATTATCGGAAACCCGATATTTTGGTTCATTCTGTTTAATAGAATTTCAATATATTGGTTCTTTATCAGAATTAGATATTTTTTTTATTATTTCAACAATCTGTCCTATAGAATATTGTTTCCCATTAGCTATATTATATATTCAACCAAAATCTCATATTATTTTATCAATATTCAAATAATAATTTACCACATCTTCAATAAATATGTAATCCCTCACGGAATTCGGTGTAGATAAATTAGGTTGTATTCAATGTATATAATTTAATATTAATGTCGGAATTAATCTTCTTTTCTCTTCATAATATCAATAAGGCGAAAATAATCTAAATGTATATATTGGTAATTTTTCTCTTTCCCCTATATATTTACAATACATACTTGTAGAGGCCTTAGTTACTCAATAATCATTATTTGGTTCCAGTATATCATTTTCATTCATTGGTAAATCTTTTTGGCCATATTCTGAAGAACTTCATGTATTAATAAAATATTCAAAACCACATTTTTTACAGGCATTTATTAAATTAATAGTTCATAATACATTAAAATTATACAATTCTTGTATAGTTATAGGATCTTTACCTACTGCAGCTCAAGCAGTAGCAAGATGAAAAATAATTTCTGGTTGGATTTTTTCTATATTTACATTTACTTCATTTTCATCCAAAAAATTAACATTATAAATATTTATTTCATTCAATATATCATTAATACGAAAATAATTAGAATTTTT